>CAIMBE010000243.1 GCA_903839085.1 uncultured beta proteobacterium
GTCATTGCGAGCCCGAAGGGCGCGGCAATCCAGGAAGCCCTGGCGCATGGATCGCCACGGCCTGCGGCCTCGCGATGACGAAAGTCAGCGTCTTGAATTCTGGCAAGACCAAAAGATGCGGGGCAAGACCAGTAGATGCGGGCCGTGAATCTGGCTTCGTCATTGCGAGCCCGAAGGGCGCGGCAATCCAGGAAGCCCTGGCGCATGGATCGCCACGGCCTGCGGCCTCGCGATGACGAAAGTCAGCGTCTTGAATTCTGGCAAGACCAAAAGATGCTGGCAAGACCAATAGATGCGGGCCAAGACAAATAGATGCGGGGCAAGACCAAAAGATGCGGGGCAAGATCAATAGGAGGGCGGGCGCGGCGGGCTTTCGAACTCGGCGCCGAGCCGGCGTTTCATGGTGCGTGCATACGCGCCCGGAGCGAGCCGGCTGAACCACCATGCCAGGCGCGAGGTCCGGTCGGGCAACAGCAGGCGGCGATTTTCAGCCACGGCATCGAAGATACGTTCGGCGACGTCCTGCGCCGTCGACTCGCCGCCGCTGGTCAGGCGCGGGCCGCTGGCTGCGCCACCGTCACCACCGAGCCCGGCGGCGCCGATGCCGGTGCGGATGAAGGACGGGCAGATCAGTGTCACGCCCACGCCGACAGCCTCGACCTCGCTGCGCAGGCTGTCGAAAAATCCGTGCAGCGCATGCTTGCTGGCCGAGTAGCCGGTGCGGCCGATCAGCGGCGAGAATCCGGCCACGCTGGAGATCGCGGCGACGAAGCCGCGCCGTGCGATGAGCTGGGGCAGGGCGGCGTGCGTCAGGTGCAGGGCACCAAAAAAGTTGACTTCCATGACGCTGCGGATGACCTCGATCCGCGTCTCGCGCAGCAGACTGCGCTGGCTGATGCCGGCGTTGTTGATGAGGCCGTCGAGCGCGCCAAAGCGCTCGAGCGTGGCGGCCACGGCGTCCTGGCAAACGGCCGGGTCGGTGATGTCGCCGGGCAGGGCGAGCGCCTGTGCTCCCGCGTTCCGCAGCTCAAGAACCATGGCCTGCAGGCGCTGCGCGTCGCGGTCCATGGCGGCGATCAGGCTGCCGGCGCGGGCGTAGCGCCGGCACAGCGCCTCGCCCAGCCCGCCTGCGGCGCCGCTGATCAGCACCACCCTGGCGCGCATCTCCCTGCGGCTCACGCAGCCTTCTTCTGGCGCGCCGCGCGCCACAGGTCGAACACCTCGGCCGAGCTGAGCCGCGGCACGTAGCCAAACTCCTGCTTCAGGCGGCGGTTGTCGAGCACCGGCCGGTAGCGCAGAAAGTCAAGCTGCTCCGGGCCGTACTGGGTCAGGTCAAGCATATGCAGCAGCCACAGCGCTGCCCTGAGAACAGCCGCGGGAAGCACCAGGCAGCGCTTGTTCAGGCGCGCGGCGATCTCATGGATGGTCAGCTTGCCGTCGCCGGCGACGTTGAAGATGCCGGTGACGGGCGAGTCGATGCCGTGCAGGATGGCGCCGACCACGTCCTGGTCGTGGATGAAAACGAAGGGACTGTCGGAGCCGCGGATGGCCAGCAGGCGTGGCTTCATGAAGAGGTCGGTGATCTGGTTGTTTACGGTCGCGCCCAGGATGGTGCCGATGCGCAGGATGATCTGCTCGAGTTGCGGCTGGTGCTGGCGGTAGTCGGCCAGCATTTCCTCGACCAGGCGCTTGTGCCAGGAGTAGGCAAAGCCCTGGTTGCCGCGCAGCGCGTCATCCTCGGTCAGCCAGGGCGGGTTGTCGGCGTGGTAGCCGTAGGCGGCGCCGCTGGAGGACACGATCACGCGGCGCACCTTGCTGCGCACGCAGGCTTCGAGCAGATTGCGTGTGCCGCCGACATCGACGCTGTGCTCGAACTCGCGGCTGCTGTCCTTGCCGGGCGTCACGATAGACGCCAGATGAACCACGACCTCGGGACTGTGACGGGCGACGATCGCGTCGACTTCTGGCGAACGGATGTCGGCCGTTTCATAGACCACGCACGGCTGGCGCTGCGCCGGCTCGCGCAGGTCCAGAGCGATGGTCCGGATGTCTTGGCGGCGGGCCAGTTCGGTCACCACCTGGCTGCCAAGATATCCCGATGCGCCCGTGACCAGCACGCAGCGGGTGTTCATGGGACGAGCAAATTTGGGGGGCGCCGGCTCCAGAAGGTGGCGAGCGTGAGCCCGGCGACGATATGCCAGATGCCCCACCAGGCGGTGATGACAGCCATGCCGCCCAGGCCGTCGAAGAAACTGAAGATCAGGATAAGGCCGAGCCCCGAATTCTGGATGCCGCACTCGATGGCGACGGCACGCCGGTCACGCTCTGGCAGCTTGACGCTCCAGGCCAGGGCGTAGCCGGTCAGCAGCGCGGCGGCGTTGTGCACGAACACCACGCCCACCACCATGCCGACGTAGAGCTTGAAGTACTGCCAGTTGGCGCCCAGCGCCGCCAGCACAAACAGAAGGAAGAACAGCAGCGAGAAGATCTTCATCGGCTTTTGCACCTTCGCCGTGAGGAGCGGCCAGCGGCGCGAGACAAGCAGGCCGGCGGCAAGCGGCAGACCCAGCAGCAAGAACACATGCAGGAACATCTCCAGCGGATTGACCGCCACCTGGCGCAAGAGCGGTTGCGCCGGCGCGTAGAGGCCGCCCCAGAAGGCGATGTTGAGCGGCGTCATGACGATCGCGGTCAGCGTGGAGAGCGTGCTGATCGAGACCGACAGCGCGGTATTGCCGCGGCCGAAATGGGTCAGGAAGTTCGAGATGTTGCCGGCCGGGCAGGACGACACCAGGATCATTCCCAGCGCGATGCTCGGACGGGGTTCGATCAGCAGCACCAGCAGGAACGTGAACGCCGGGAACACCAGATGATGGCCAAGCAAACCGATCACAAGCGCGCGCGGCGTGCGCAGGGCCTCCTTGAAGTCGTCGGCCTTGAGTTCCAGCGATACGCCGAACATCACAAAACCCAGCACCACATTGAGCAGCAGCAGCGATTGCGGGCTGAAGTTCAGCCGCACCAGATCGATGTCAATCATTCGGGCGACTCCATGTGACGTTCGCGATGGCGAGCGCAGTCTCTCGTGTCATCACGAGTGCAGGTTTTCGTGTCATTGCGATGGCAGTCTCTCTTGTCATTGCGAGCACTTTCTCTCTTGTCATTGCGAGGAGGCGCAGCCGACGTGGCAATCCATGATGGATCGCCACAGGCCTTCGGCCTTCGCGATGACGAAAGTGGCGCCATGGCGAACGGTTCATGGAGAGCGCAGTCTCTCGTGTCATTGCGAGTGCAGGTTTTCGTGTCATTGCGATGGCAGTCTCTCTTGTCATTGCGAGCACTGTCTCTCTTGTCATTGCGAGCACTGTCTCTCTTGTCATTGCGAGGAGGCGTAGCCGACGTGGCAATCCATGATGGATCGCCACAGGCCTTCGGCCTTCGCGATGACGA
>CAIMBE010000244.1 GCA_903839085.1 uncultured beta proteobacterium
ATGGATCGCCACGGCCTGCGGCCTCGCGATGACGGTTCAAGGTTCGCGATGACGGTTCAGTGTCCGCGTGCGGTCCCGGATCGCAATGGGCGGCTCGCAACAACGCAATGGGCGGCTTTCCATGAGCCAGTCGTCATTGCGAACGAAGTGAAGCAATCCATGACCCCTGAGGCAATGGATCGCCACGGCCTGCGGCCTCGCGATGACGGTTCAGGGTTCGCGATGACGGTTCAAGGTTCGCGATTTTCGAGGTGGCAGGTGCTGTCATGATTTACAGAGATCTCAATAGATGAAAGCCCTGTGGTCCAGCGGCTTTCGGCCCTTCTTCCTGCTCGGCGCCTGTTACGGGCCGCTCGCTCTGGCGCTCAACCTGGCGGCGCGAGCCGGCCACTGGCCGCTGGGCGAGGCGGTCCTGGTCTTGGGGCACGCGCATGAACTGCTGTATGGTTTTGCCACGGCGACGGCGTGCGGCGTGGTGCTGACCGCGCTGCCGAGTTGGACCGGTGCTGCCGAGGTGCGCGGCGCGCGCCTGGCGGCGCTGGCGGCCTTGTGGCTGGCGGGTCGCCTTGCTTGGTGGCTCGGTGCCTGGCTGCCGCAGACCTTGGTGCTTGGGCTGGACTGCGCCTTCTATCCCATGCTCCTTCTGACCGTATTGCCGACAGTGCGCGGCGCGCGCAAGCGCCTGTTTTTGTGGACACTGCCACCGCTTCTGGGATTGGCGGCTGGCAACCTGCTGGTCCATCTGGCCTTGCTGGGCGGTGACGTTGAGCAAGCGCGCTTTGGCATCGCTCTGGGCCTGCATTCGTTTCTGTTCATGTTTTCCCTGTACGCGGGTCTGCTGACCCCGGCTTTCACCCGGGGCTGGCTGCGCGAGCGCGGCGAGCACAGCAACGCGATCCTGCTGCCGCTCGAATACGCGACGGCCCTGGCGATGCTGATCTTTGCCGCTGCCGACCTGACACACGCCGGTGCGCTCTGGATGGCGGCAGCCTGCGCGCTGGCAGTCGGCCTGCACGGCTGGCGCTTTGCGCGCTGGCGCGGCTGGCGCACGGCCTCGGAGCCGCTGCTGTGGACCCTGCACCTGGGCTACGCGTTCCTGATTGCGGCGATTGCCCTGCGCGGTGCCTGCGCCCTGATTCCAGCGCTGCGCCCGGACGCCTGGATTCACCTGTTCACCCTGGGCGCCCTGGGCATGTGCAAGGTCGGCCTCATGACGCGCGTGGTCTTGCGCCACACCGGGCGCCCGATGGTCGTTCCCCCTTTGATGAAACTGGCTTACGCCATGATGCTGGCGGCGGCGCTGCTGCGCCTGGCCTTTACCGTGCATCACCTGAGCGAACTCGCGCTGGCGCTGTCAGCGCTGCTGTGGTCGCTCGCATTTGTGCTCTATCTGCTGTGCTTTGCCGGCATGCTGGTGCGCCCCAGCCTGCCCCGGGTCGCGACCGCTGCAGCCCCATGAAACGCATCTGGGACATTTCCTCGCCGCTTCATCCGGGCTCGCCGGTCTTTCCCGGCGACACGCCCTATCGGCAGGACTGGGTGGCCACCATCGCCCCGGGCTGCCCGGTCAATGTCAGCGCACTGACGCTCTCGCCGCATGTCGGCAGCCACGCCGATGCCCCCCTGCACTACGATGCGCAGGGTGAGCCGGTCGGTGCCCTGGACCTGCTGCCCTATCTGGGTCCGTGCCGGGTGATCCACGCCATCGGCTGCGGCGCGCTGATCGGGTGGCAGCACCTCGCCCATGCCCTGCAGGACCTGCCGCCGCGCCTGCTGGTGCGCACCTACGAGCGCATGCCGGTGGACCGCTGGGACCCGGCTCTGAGCGCCTTCGCCGCCGGGACACTCGAGCGCCTGGCCGATCTGGGCGTGCTGCTGGTGGGCATCGACAGCGCCAGCATCGACCCGGCCGATAGCAAGATGCTGCCCAGCCACCAGGTGCTCCGACAGCGCGGCTTGCGCGTGCTGGAAAACCTGGTGCTCGACGCCGTGCCAGAGGGCGACTACGAACTGATTGCCTTGCCGCTCAAACTCATGCTCGCCGACGCGTCGCCGGTGCGGGCCATCCTGCGAGAACTTCATGATCACCCTTGAACACTGTCAACAACTCGACCAGCAGGATCCGCTGTACCCCCTGCGCGAGCAGTTCAGCCTGCCCGGCGGCCTGATCTACCTCGACGGCAATTCGCTGGGCGCCTTGCCAAAGAACACGGCTGGCCGCGTGGCCCAGGTGGTGACCCAGGAGTGGGGGCAGGGCCTGATCGGCTCCTGGAATGAGGCCGGCTGGTTTGACATGCCGCAGCGCCTGGGCGACCGGATCGCGAGCCTGATCGGCGCCAGCCCGGGCGAGGTGGTGGCGACCGACAGCACCTCGATCAACCTGTACAAGGTGCTCAGCGCCGCGCTGCTGATTGCCAGAAGCGGCCATCCGGCACGGCTTCGGGTGATTTCCGAGCGCGACAATTTTCCGACCGACCTCTACATCGCCGAGGGCCTGTGCCGCGCGCAAGGCGGCACTCTGGAGCTGCTCGAGCCCGAGGATCTGGCCGCCGCTCTGGCGCCGCAGGCGGCGCAAGATGTGGCGGTGCTGCTGCTGACCCATGTGAACTACCGCACCGGTGCCATGCACGACATGGCGGCGCTCACGGCGGCGGCACACCGGGCCGGCGTGCTCACAGTCTGGGACCTGGCCCACAGTGCCGGCGCTGTGCCTGTGCGCCTGAAGGCGGACCAGGCGGATTTTGCGGTCGGCTGTGGCTACAAGTTCCTCAATGGCGGTCCGGGCGCGCCGGCGTTTGTCTGGGTCAGCCCGCAGCATGCCGAGCGTTTCTGGCAGCCGCTGGCGGGCTGGTGGGGCCATGCGGCGCCCTTCGCCTTCACGCCCGACTACCAGCCCGCGAGCGGCATTGCCCGCTACCTGTGCGGCACCCAGCCCATCATCAGCCTGTCGGCACTGGCTTGCGGGCTCGACACCTTCGACGCCGCCGAGGCCATGGGTGGCATGGCCGCACTGCGCGCCAAGTCACTGGCGCTGAGCGACCTGTTCATCGATCTGGTGGAGCAGCGCTGCACCGGCCACGGCCTCATGCTGGTGACTCCGCGCGAGCGCGAGCGGCGCGGTTCGCAGGTCAGCCTGGCAAGAGGGCAGGGCGGCTACGCCATCATGCAGGCCCTGATCGCGCGCGGCGTCGTCGGCGACTTTCGCGCCGGGGACGGCAAGCAGCGAGCCGACATCCTGCGCTTTGGCCTGACGCCGCTGTACACCGGCTTTGAAGACGTGTGGCAGGCGCTGGAGCAGTTGCACCAGGTGCTCGAGAGCGGCGAGTGGCAGCGAGCGGAGTTCAACCAGAGGAAGGCGGTGAGCTGATATGCGCAACAGCGAGAAGATCGTGGCCGAAGAAAAGGCGCAGCTCGATTTCAGCCGTTCCATGAGCTACGGCGACTACCTGCACCTGGACCAGATCCTGGGCGCCCAGGTACCGCTGTCGCCCGACCACAACGAGATGCTGTTCATCATCCAGCACCAGACCAGCGAGCTCTGGATGAAGCTGATGCTCCATGAGCTGAAGGCGGCCATGGCCTGCATCGCCGGCGATGAACTTGGCACCGCCTTCAAGATGCTGGCGCGGGTCGGCAAGGTCATGGAGCAGCTGGTGCACGCCTGGGACGTGCTGGCCACCATGACGCCGCCCGAGTACAGCGCCATCCGTCCCTACCTGGCCAGTTCCAGCGGCTTTCAGAGCGCGCAGTACCGCTGCATCGAATTTGCGCTGGGCAACAAGAACGCCGCCATGCTCAAACCGCACGCGCACCGGAGCGACCTGCTGGAGCAGGTGCAGGCGGCCCTGGCGGCGCCGTCGCTCTACGACCAGGCGCTGCGCCTGCTGGCGCGACGCGGCATCGCCGTGCCCGACAGTCACACGGAGCGCGACTGGAGCCAGGCCTACAGCGCCAGCCCGGCGGTGGAAGCGGCGTGGCTGGTGGTGTACCGCAACCCGCGTGAGCACTGGGATCTGTACCAGCTGGGCGAAGAACTGACGGATCTCGAAGACGCATTTCGGCTCTGGCGCTTTCGCCATGTGACCACGGTGGAGCGGGTGATCGGCTTCAAGCGCGGCACCGGTGGCACCGGCGGCGTCAGCTACCTGCGCAAGATGCTCGACGTGGTGCTGTTCCCCGAGATCTGGACGCTGCGCACCAGCCTCTAGAATCCCGCGCGGGCGGCGCCATGGCCGCCTTCATCACGGGGTACGCATCGAATCGGGCGCCAGATCGGATAGCTGCTCCAAGCAGGCGGCAGCGATTCGATCTGGTCGTTCATCGACATTACCGAGCGCAAGCAGATGGAACACCAAATCAGGCAGATGGCCTTCTTTGACCCGCTGACGGCCCTGCCGAACCGGCGTTTGCTGCTCGACCGCCTGGAGCAGGCCCTGGCTGCCAGCCAGCGCAGTCAGCGCTTTGGCCCAGTGGTGTACCTGGACCTGGACAATTTCAAGCCACTGAACGATGAGCACGGCCATGGAGCGGGCGATCTCTTGCTGGTGGAAGTGGCGCGCCGGCTGCGCAGCTGTGTGCGTGCGGTGGATACCGTGTCGCGCATTGGCGGTGATGGATTTGTGGTGCTGCCGGGCGAGTGAAAAGTCCCAAACACCCAGGCCACAGGCGCTTGAAGACACAATCCAGCCAGTCAATCCTCCTGACTGCAGTCATTCAAGTGAGTCCGTCCACCCCATGAAACCGAATCGCATTGCGCCCGGCGGCCTTGGCCTGGTACATCGCCGCGTCGGCCCATCTGAGGATGTCCTCCTCGCTGGCCTCGTGGTCCAAGAACAGCACCACGCCGATGCTCGCAGAGCAGCGATGCTCAAC
>CAIMBE010000245.1 GCA_903839085.1 uncultured beta proteobacterium
CCATTGCGAGTTTCGGTTCCGTCATTGCGAGCGCAGCGCGGCAATCCATGTCTGCCATGCTGGCCCTGCTGCTGTGCGCTCTGCCATTTTCGGCGGCGCACGCCGACCGCGTGAAAGATCTGACCAGCGTGGCTGCGATGCGCAGCAACCAGTTGATTGGCTACGGTCTGGTGGTGGGCCTGCAGGGCACCGGCGACGGCGCCGACCTCTCGTTCACGACCCAGAGCATCAAGACGCTGCTCAGCCGGCTCGGTGTCAGTCAGGAAGGCCCGATCTCCGATTTCGAGACCAGCACCGGGGCCGGCAAGATCGACGTCAAGAATGCGGCCGCCGTGATGGTCACCGCCGACCTGCCCGGCATGGCCAAGCCAGGCCAGCGCATCGACGTCAATATTTCCGCCATCGGCAAGGCCACCAGCCTGCGCGGTGGCAGTCTTTTGCTGACCAGCCTGCGCGGCGTCGACGGCGAAATCTACGCGCTCGCCCAGGGCGCCCTGCCAGCCACCGCGATCGACGCGGGTGGCGCCGGCTCCAAGGTCTCGGTCGGGGTCAGCACGGCCTCGCGCATCTCCGGTGGTGCCAGCGTCGAGCGTGTGGTCGACAACCCGTTTGACAAGGCCGACAGCGTTCTGCTCAACGTGCGCGACAGCGACTTCACCACCGCCTCGGCCATCGTCAAAGTCATCAACGACAAATTTGGCGCCGACGTGGCGCAGGCGCTCGACGGCGTTTCCATCGTCGTGCGCGCGCCGCAGGACAGCACCCAGCGCGTGGCCTTCATGAGCATGATCGAAAACCTTGACGTCCAGCCCGGCGAGCCGGCGGCGCGGGTGGTGGTCAATGCCCGCACCGGCACGGTGGTCATCAGCCGCAACGTGCGCGTGACCGCCGCCGCCGTGACCCACGGCACGATCTCGGTGACCGTGACCGCCACCAACGAAGTCTCGCAGCCCAACCCGCTCTCGCTGGGCCAGACCAAAGAGGTGCAAAACGTCGACATCAAGGTCAGCGAGCCCAACAAGCCGATGTTCCTGTTTCAGCCCGGCGTCGATTTGCGCCAGATTGTCGATGCCGTCAACCAGGTTGGCGCCACACCCTCGGCCCTGATTGCCATACTCGAAGCGCTCAAGAGCTCGGGCAGCCTGCGCGCCGAACTGCTCGTGATCTAGCCCCAAGTTAGAGCGCATGGAGCCGATCACCTCTTCTTCCGCAGACCTGCCATCGAGCGCGGCGGGCACAGCAAAGTCTTACCTCGACTTTGACGGCCTGGGCCAGCTCAAGGCGCAGGCGCGCCAGGACGCCAAGGGCGCCCTGCGTGAGACAGCGCAGCAGTTCGAGGCCCTGTTTCTGCAGATGATGATGAAGTCGATGCGCGAGGCCTCCATCAAGAGCGACCTGTCGGACTCCTCCGGCAAGGAAACCTTCGAGGGCATGTTCGACCGCGAGGTGTCGGTGCAAATGGCCAAGCGCAACACGCTGGGCCTGGCCGACATGCTGGTCAAGAACATGCCGCAGCCAGAGGCACCAAGCACCGCCGCCCTGCTGGAAGCACGCAGCGCGGCCCTCCCGGCGCCGATGGCGCTGGATCGGGCCCATCTGGCCGTGAAAAGTTTTGCACTCAGGGCGCCGCAGCAGTCCGCCCTGCCTTTGCCCCGGGTTGCCGGCATGCCAATGAACAGCCCCAACATGCTGCTTGACCGGAGCAAACCATGACCGATCTGGTTGGCGTCGCCTCCAACGCGGTGGCCGCGTACCAGCGCGCGCTGGCCACGGTCAGCAACAACATTGCCAACGTGGCCACCGACGGCTACTCGCGCCAGGCGGTGGTGCTGCAGGCCAACCCGGTCAGCAAGAACGGCAACATCTTCATGGGCACCGGCGTCATGGTGGACCGCATCCAGCGCCAGTACGACGCCTTTGCCGAGGCCAACCTGCGCAACAGCAACAGCGACCTGGCCAGCCAGGAGCCGATGGTCAACTACGCCAACCGTGTCATCGACGTCATGGGCGGTCAAACCATGGGCCTGACCAGCGCGCTCGACCAGTTCTTCGCCTCGGCGCGCGACCTCTCGGCCGACCCCGCGTCAACCGTTGCGCGCGGCAGCTTTGTGCGCGACGCCCAGAGCCTGGCGGCGCGCTTTGGACAGCTTTCCGCCCAGCTTGATCTGGTGCAGGAGGAAACCACCCAGGCGGTCTCATCGAGCGTGAGCCAGATGAACACCATCATCAAGCAACTCGCCGATGTCAACACCCAGCTCAGCAGCAACAAGACGGCCAACGCGCAACCCGCCGCGCTGCTGGACCAGCGCGACCAGTTGCTCAAAGACCTGTCTGATTTTGCCCACGTCAACACCCGCTTCAATGAAAACGGCTCGGTGCTCGTGAGCCTGGGGCCGTCGGTCACCAAGGACATCGTGGTGGATGGCAACAAGGCCTACAGCATTGCCGCCAACTTCAATTCCGCTGCCCCGGAGAAAGTCAGCCTGGTGCTCGACCCCTATGGCAAGCCGTCGGCGCTGACCAGCGTCAGCAGCGGCGCACTGGCCGGCCTGATGTCGTTTCGCGAGCAGGTGCTGGGCAGCACCCGCGCCGCGCTCGACACCCTGGCCAGCACCCTGGTGCGCGAGGTCAATGCGGTGCACCAGCAGGGCGTGGACGGCTACGGCGATGCCGCTGGCGCCCTGTTCAGCATCGACCCCAACGCCACCTCGGTTGCCGGTGGGTTGAGGCTCGCGTTTGAAGACCCGATGCGGGTCGCTGCAGCGGCGCAGTTTCGGGTTATCAAGGACGCCAACAACCCTGGCGGCGCCGACGCCAGCATCAGCTTTACCGAGGCTCCTGCGTCGGGCCCCGCCCCCCTGCCCAGCGCCTTGGTCAACAACCCGCACCCCAGCGCCGGTCGCAGCGTGACCCTGAGCAGCGGATTGCCAGTTGCGGCCATCACCACCGTCCCCGCCGGCATGCAAGGCGTGAGCCTGTACCTTGACGGTGCCGACGCAGGGCAGCAGTTGCAAGTGCTCACGCGCGATGGTCGCCAACTGATAGGGCAGGCGCTGGATACAAGCCAGTGGGACTTGGTCAAGACCCCGGAGAACGGTTTTGCCGCGGGTGCCAGCTACAGCACGACTTACCTTAACCAGTCGGGCGTTGACCAGACGGGCAAGGCCATCGGATACAAAGGCGTTACGGTGTTTTATGGTGCCAAGGCCGAGGTCTTGCAGTCGCCAACCTACGACGGTGAAGGGGTGTTGACCGGCTACACCTCGGTGGCGGCAAGTCTGGCCGGCGCTCGCATCGGCACCGTGGCGGAGAGAACCGCCGTCGCAGCCGAGGCCTTGAATCTCAACGGCACAAAACTGGGTGCGTTGGCGTTGGGCAGTGATGCATCTGCCATCGCCGCCTGGATCAATCTCTCCAGTGCAAGCAGCCATGTGACGGCGCAGGCCAGCAACGAAATTCGCGTCTCAGCCAGCCAACTCAAGCTCGACAAGCCGCTGGACCTGAACGGTACCTCAATTGCCATGCCCAGCGGTGGTTTTGCGTCCATGCAAGCCCTGGCCAACGCCATCAACGAGCAAAGCGCAAGCAGCAAGGTGGTCGCGTCGATATCGCGCGACGGCGAACTGGTGCTGCGCAACGTGGCCGGGCATGAAGGCGAAGACATTCAGATCGGTCCTGCCAATATGGCGGGCACCACGGTCAACGCGCTGGGCATCAATGCCGGCCTCTTTAGCGGCCAGGTGACTCTGACCGGCGCAACCGACGTCACACCCATCGAACTCGGCTTTGGCGTTGGCACAGATGGGAAGCCTGGCACACCGGCCGATCTGGCCAAACTGGGTTTTAGAACGGGTGCCTACATCAAGGGCGCGGTGCCCGATGACCTGCTGGTGTTTGTCACCGGCGCGGGCACTGCCTCGGTGGCGGCGAGCTACGCCGGTGCGCCAACGGACGCCAAGCAGGCGCTGCGCCTGCAACCGATGGAGGTGAAGTTCTCCGCTACCAGGACGGGGGATGCGATCGTCCTCCGTTACACGATCACCGACACCAAGACCCACACGGTGCTGGCCGAGCGCACGCTCAATCCTGCGCAACTCAATCCTGCCATCACGTACCAGGGCCTGCAACTGTCGTTGACTTCGGCGCCCAAGGCGGGCGACATCTTCACGCTCGATGGCAACAAAGACGGCACTGGCAACAACGACAACATGCTGGCGCTGGTGGGGCTGGAGCGCAAGCCGGTGATAGGCGGCAAAACGCTGGCAAACGCCTACATCGACCATGTCAATGAGATGGGCAACATTGCGCGCCAGGCCACCATTTCCAAGGCGGCGCTGACCGTGGTGCATGAGCAGGCGGTCAGCACGCGCGACCAGGTCTCGGGCGTCAGCCTGGACCAGGAGGCGGCTGATTTGATCCGCTTTCAGCAGGCCTACCAGGCCTCGGCCAAGATTCTCCAAGTGGCCAGCCAGCTCTTTGACAGCATCTTGCAAGTGCGATGAAACCAGGGTGACCCATGCAAATATCAACCAACTACCTGTTTGACCGCGCCAGTGCCCAGATGAGCCAGTTGCAGAATGACCTGGCCAAATCGCAAGCGCAGATCTCAACCCAAAAGCAGGTCCTCAACCCGAGTGACGCGCCCGATCAGGCGGCCACCATCACGCGGATGAAATCGGTGATCGGCCGTAACGAGAACTATGCCAAGGCGCTGGACACCGTCCAGGCACGGCTGGAGACCGAAAGCACCACCCTGTCGAGCGCCAGTGACGTGCTGATCCGCATAAAGGAACTGGCTATTCAGGCCAGCAACGGCACCCAGGGCAGCACCAGCCGTGCGGCAATTGCGACCGAAATGAAAGGCCTGCGCGACCAGTTGCTCAGCCTGGCCAACAGCACCGACACCACCGGCAACTACATATTCTCTGGCAGCAAGGTCAAGACGCCAGCGTTTGCCGCCAATGTGAATGGCGCCGTCAGCTACCAGGGCGACCAGACCCGCATGCATGTGGCCGTGGGCGAGCAGCGCACCATCGCCATCAACCGTTCGGGCAGCACAGCATTTGTGCGCGTGGTGCGCACCGCACCGGATGGGACGAACTCGGGCACTGGTTTCTTTCAGGCCATTGATGACCTGATTGCAGGGGTCAAAGCAACAGACGGAAGTGGTGGCACTGCCATGCAGCGCGGCTTGACCGAAATGGACGCGCTGCACCAGGGCGTGGTTCTGGCGCAGGCCGAGGCTGGCACCGACATGAAGGTCGTCGAGCAACAGAGGGTCGTATTGGATGACACCAAGCTCACCCTGAAAACAGCGCTCTCCAATGTGGAAGATCTGGACATGGCCACGGCGATCACCCAAATGCAGAAGCTGATGCTGTCTCTGGAGGCAGCTCAGAGCAGCTTTGCCAAGGTGTCGCAGCTCAGCCTGTTCAACTACATCAAGTGAGTGGCAGAAAAATGGATCGCCACGCCCTGCGGCCTCGCGATGACAAGAGAACTCAAGTTTCTGGCACAGCGTCCGACATCACGCTTAGCATCGCATAAAGAAGGCCTATGGTCACCTCCGTCTCGTCCAACTCCACGTCGACCTCCACGTCGGCGTCGTCGTCTGCGGCAACCAGTGCTTCTACTGCGTCGGCCAAAGGCAGTATCGTCAGCAAATTGGGCGGTGGTTCCGGCATTGACACGCAATCCCTGGCCGCGAGCCTGGTCGATGCCGAGCGGGCACCTCGTGCCGACGCAATCAACAAGAACATCAGCAAGAACCAGGCGGTGATCTCGGGCTTTGCAGCGGTGAAATATGCGCTGAGCAATCTGCAGGCCGCCTTTGACGACCTTAAAGACAAGAGCGACTTTAAAAGCATTAGCGTCAGCAATAGCCAGACCAGTGCGTTCTCCGCAAGCGCCAGCACCAGCGCCGATACCGGTAGCCACACGGTCCTCATCGCCAAGCTGGCGGCGGCCCAGCGCAGCACTGGAACGCAAACCTACGCGGCGGCAGATCAGTCGATTCCGGGGCTGACAGAGCTGATCCTGACGGATAGCGCGGGGGGCAATACGCGCACAATTTCCGTGACAACGGCTACGCCCGCGGGAGTCGTGGACGCCATCAACAACGCCGGCCAAGGCCTGAGCGCGCAATTGGTCAACACCGGCAATGGCTACAAGGTTGTCGTTGCAGGCACTTCCGGCGCAAGCAACGCGTTTGCGATCACCAGCGACGCGAGCACGCCCAACGGCGCCACCGGGCTGAACTTTTCCACATCGCTCCAACCCGCTGCGGATGCAGCGCTTACGGTTGATGGCATTGCCATCACCAGCAGCAGCAACTCGGTCACCGGCGCTATCACCGGCGTCACGCTGAACCTGCTGGCCACCAACACA
>CAIMBE010000246.1 GCA_903839085.1 uncultured beta proteobacterium
GACTTTCATAAATCATGACAGTCCGGATCGCCATTGCGAGGGGCCTGGCGACGCGGCAATCCAGGAAGTCATGCGGCATGGATCGCCACGGCCTACGGCCTCGCGATGACGAAAGCAAGTGTCTTGAATTCTGGAAAGATCAATAGGCCCGCTATCGGGCAGGAAGTCTTGGTGGTCGCAGGTCGGTTGAGTGCCTTCAAGGCTCACTGGTCAAGCCATCAGAAGACGCATCAGCACCGGAGTTTTGATCTGCTGGTGTGAAGCGCATAAAATCACGCTTCAACGGCCCGCCATTGAACGGGCCGTGTTGTTTCCGGAGAGCCCATGAACGCCGCACCCTTCATCGAAGCCGCCTCGCCCCATGTCATGAACACCTATGGTCGGTTGCCGATCGCCCTCTCGCATGGCCAGGGTTGCCGGGTCTGGGATGTCAATGGCAAGTCGTACCTGGACGCGCTTGGCGGCATTGCCGTCAATACGCTGGGTCACAACCACCCCAAGCTGGTGCCGGCGCTGCAGGATCAGTTGAGCAAACTGATTCACACCTCCAATTACTACCATGTGCCGAATCAGGAGGTGCTGGCGGGCAAACTGGTCGAACTCTCCGGCATGACCAATGTCTTTTTCTGCTCGACCGGTCTGGAGGCCAACGAAGCGGCGCTGAAACTGGCGCGCAAATTTGGCCATGACAGGGGTATCGAGCGGCCCGAGATCGTGGTCTACGAAAAGGCCTTTCATGGCCGCTCGATCGCCACCCTGAGCGCCACCGGCAACCCGAAGATCCAGGCCGGTTTTGGACCGCTGGTGGAGGGCTTCATCCGCGTGCCCCTCAACGACATCGAGAGCCTGAAGGCGGCGACCGCCGACAACCCGAACGTGGTGGCCGTGTTCTTTGAGGCCATTCAGGGCGAAGGGGGCATCAATCCGATGCACCTCGATTACCTCAGGGCGGTGCGCCAGTTGTGCGACGAGCGCGACTGGCTGCTGATGATCGACGAGGTGCAGTGCGGCATGGGGCGCACCGGCAAATGGTTTGCCCATCAGTGGGCCGGCATCACGCCCGACGTGATGCCGCTGGCCAAGGGCCTGGGCTCGGGCGTGCCGATCGGCGCTGTGGTGGCAGGCCCGAAGGCAGCCCATATCTTCCAGGTCGGCAACCACGGAACCACCTTTGGCGGCAATCCGCTGGCGATGCGAGCCGGCGTCGAGACCATTCGCATCATGGAGGAGGAAGGTCTGCTCGACAATGCGCGCAAGGTCGGCGCCCATCTGGCCGCGGCCCTCGCGCACGCCCTGAAGGCGGAACTGGCGAGCGGCGCTGTCAAGGAGATCCGAGGCCAGGGCCTGATGCTGGGCATCGAACTGGCTCAACCCTGCGCGGCGCTGGTGGCTCAGTGCGCCAGCAATGGCCTGCTGATCAGCGTCACCGCCGACTGCGTGGTGCGTCTGGTGCCCCCGCTGATCATGAGCGCGCAGGAGGCCGATGCGTTGGTTGCAATCCTGTGCCCGCTGATAAAGCAATTGCTGCTTGAGGCAGCCTAACCTTTCGCCCTGATTTTCCGGATCCTCCGCAATGAAGCACTACCTGCAATTCAGCGACCTGAGCGCCAGCGACTACAGCTATCTGTTCGAGCGCGCTGCGCTGATCAAGAAGAAGTTCAAGGCCTACGAACGGCACCAGCCCCTGATCGACCGGACCCTGGCCCTGATCTTCGAGAAGGCGTCAACGCGCACCCGCGTCAGCTTCGAGGCCGGCATGTACCAGATGGGCGGCAGCGTCGTGCACCTGACCACGGCCGACAGCCAGTTGGGCCGTTCCGAGCCGATCGAGGACAGCGCCAAGGTCATCAGCCGGATGGTCGATCTGGTCATGATCCGGACCTACGAACAAACCAAGATCGAGCGCTTTGCCGAACATTCGCGGGTTCCCGTCATCAACGGCCTGACCAACGAATTTCACCCCTGCCAGATTCTGGCCGACATCTTCACCTACATCGAGCACCGTGGCTCGATCAAGGGCAAGACGGTGGCCTGGGTCGGCGACGGCAACAACATGGCCAACACCTGGCTGCAGGCCAGCGAGATTCTGGATTTCAAGGTGCATGTCAGCACGCCCGGCGGCTACGAAGTGGACCAGTCGATCGCCGGCCTGCGTTCGGCCGAAAGCTATCAGGTATTCCAGGATCCGATGCGGGCCTGCGCCGGGGCCGATCTGGTGACGACCGATGTCTGGACCAGCATGGGCTACGAGGCAGAAAACGAGGCGCGCAAGCTGGCCTTCACCGATTGGTGTGTCGACGCCGAAATGATGGCTGCCGCCAAGCCCGATGCCCTTTTCATGCACTGCCTGCCGGCTCACCGCGGCGAGGAAGTGCAGGCCGACATCATCGACGGGCCCCAATCGGTGGTCTGGGACGAGGCCGAGAACCGGCTGCACGCGCAAAAAGCGCTGATGGAGTTTCTGCTGCTCGGACGCCTGTAGCGCCTTCAAACCGGCAGTCCGATCGGCCCCTTAGCGCGCCGGACCCCGGTAAAGCCAATCAAGGTCGAGCAAGCGCTCGCCCAGCAACTTCATCGCCGCGTCGCGGCCCCAGCGGATCAGGCCGGTCGCATGAAAAATCTGACCGTTGCGAATTGCGCGCGCCTGCACCCGCGCGTTGCGCTGCCACCTGGCCGCGGCATAGGCATTCAAGGCCGCCGGCACAGACCGGCCGTCAGTCAGCAGAAACTGCGACAGCGCCTGCGCGTCCTCGATCGCCATGCCCGCCCCTTGCGCCAGGTATGGCAGCATCGGGTGCGCGGCGTCGCCCAGCAAGGCGACCCTGCCCTGGGCAAATTCAGCCGGGCTGCGCATGGGCGCACGGATGCTCAAGCCCCACAGGCGCCAGCGCTCAATGGCGTGAATCAAGTCGTTCAAGGGCGCACAGGTCTGCGACAGGCTGCGGCGCACGTTGACAACGTGGGCGCCATGGTCCCAGTACGCGATATCGCCCCCCATATGCCCCTGCACGACCGCCACGACGTTGAGCCATTCGCCGCCTCGCACCGGATACTGCACCACATGCAGGTGCGGTCCAAGCCATGCCGTGATGGTCTGTGATCGCAGTTTCTCCGGCAAACTGCTCTGCGGCAGCAAAGCGCGATAGGCCAGGTGGCCGGTGGCCCGCGGTACACCATCGTGCAGCAACTGCTGGCGCACCCTGCTCCACAGTCCGTCGGCGCCCAGCAGCAGATCGGCGCGTGCCTGTCGACCGTCGGCACATTGCAGCGCGACACCGTTGTGGTCCTGCTCAAACGCCACCACCTCGCTCTCAAGATTGAGTTGCACGCCGCCCCTGGCTTTCAGGGCATCAAGCAGCAAAGCATGCAAATCCGCCCGGTGAATGGTGGCATAGGCCGCTCCGTAGCGACTGACGGTCCTGGCGCCCAGTGGCAGGACGCCGAGTTCCCGGCCCGAGATCGCGCTGCGCACCTGCAGTTGCTCCGGAAAGGCCGCCACCGCCGACAGGCCCGCGCTCAACTCCCATTCGCCCAGTATCCGCACCACGTTGGGGCCGAGTTGAATGCCGGCGCCAACCTCGTTGAATTCCCTGGCGCTCTCAAACAACTGAGGTTCCAGACCGGCCCGGGAACAGGCGAGCGCCGCGGACAGGCCGCCAATGCCCCCGCCAACAATCAGAATACGTTTTCCCATCGCGCCTATTCTGCCAGCGCGGCAGTGGCGTGGCGCGCTCTCATTTGAGCCTGGCGATCACCGCGGTCGGCAACACAGCGAGCAACCGCGCCACCAGGGCCCAAGGCCAGCGCGGCACGGTGGCGCGCTCGACCCTGCGCTCAATCAGATCGACCAGCAGCTTTCCGCCCCGCTCGAGCGTGATGACAAACGGGCGACTTTTTGCTCCGCGGTTGATCGGCGTGTCGATGAAGCCGGGTGACAGCGTCGTCACCCGGATGCCGCTGCCGTAGGTCTCGGCCCGCAGCGCCTGCAAATAGGTGCTGACCGCCGCCTTCGACGCACCGTAAACGCCGCCCGCTGGCATGCCGCGAAAAGCCGCCACCGAACTGATGCCGACCAGGTGTCCTTGTCCCTGTTCGCGAAAGCAGCGCATCGCCGCGTCAACTGTCGCCATGAACCCCGTAATGTTGGTGTTGACCGTCTCGCGCACTTTGGCAAACGCCAGCTTGCCAATTTTGCCGTGATGCCCGACGCCGGCATTGGCCACCACAATGTCGATCGAACCCAGGAAGGCGCGCGCCTCGGCAAACACCTGCGCCAGCGCCGCCTCGTCCGTTACATCGAGCGCGGCGACAAACACCCGGGCCGCGCCCTGCCCCTGCAGTTCCCGCTGCAATTCCTGCAGCGCCTCCAGACGACGCGCGGTCAGGGCCACGGCATAGCCGCGACGCGAAAACTCGATCGCCATCTGCCGCCCGAGCCCGGACGAAGCGCCGGTGATGAAGACGCTCTTTCCAGCAGTTGTTGCAAGACTCATGGTTTGACCTGTTGTTTGCCATCTGAACTGGCTGTGACGAACCGGTGATTGTGCCTCAGCCAAGCGGGTCCGATGCCCGTTACCGGCGCCCGTGCCCCGCCGCCGCGACTGATTTGAGCACCGCACCTTGACCATGCGCAGCCTGTGGTTCGATTGACCGGTCCAAAATGCGAGCAATGACACCATTTTCGATTCTCGATCTCGCGCCCATCGCGCAGGGCGGCGACGCCGCGCAGTCCTTTCGAAACACGCTCGATCTGGCGCAGCATGCAGAACGCTGGGGCTACCGTCGCTACTGGCTTGCCGAACATCACGGCATGCCCGGCATTGCCAGCGCTGCGACCGCGGTGCTGATCGCGCATGTGGCGGCCGGCACCCGCAGCATCCGGGTCGGCGCCGGCGGCATCATGCTGCCCAACCACTCGCCCCTGCTGATTGCCGAGCAGTTTGGCACGCTGGAGTCGCTCTACCCGGGCCGCATCGACCTCGGCCTGGGACGCGCGCCCGGCTCCGACCCGGTCACGGCGCGCGCGCTGCGCCGCAATCCCGCGGGCGATGCCGACGAGTTTCCACGCGATGTGGTCGAGTTGATGGACTATTTTTCAGATTCATCGAGGAGCCCGGTGCTCGCGGTGCCGGGCCGGGGACTGAAGGTGCCGCTCTGGATTCTGGGCTCCAGCCTGTTCGGCGCGCAGCTTGCCGCTGCGCTGGGTCTGCCGTACGCCTTTGCCTCGCACTTTGCGCCACAGCAGATGATGCAGGCCGTTGCGCTGTACCGGGCCAGCTTTCGCCCATCGGCGCAACTCGCCAAACCCTATGTCATGCTCGGCTTCAACGTCTGCGCCGCCGATTCGAACGAGCAGGCGGCCTTCCTTGCCAGCTCGCTGCAACAGGCCTTCGTCAACCTGCGCACGGGCCGCCCGGGACGCCTGCCCGCCCCGGTGGCCGGCTACGCCAGCCAGCTCGCGCCCCCGGAGCGCGCCATCCTCGACAGCGTGCTGTCCTGCGCTGCCATCGGCGATGCGCACACCGTGCGCGAAGGTCTGCAAACGTTTATCGAACGAACCGGAGCCGACGAACTCATGATCACCTCGCAGATCTTTGACCACGGCGCGCGCTTGCGCTCCTACGAAATCACCGCCGAGTTGTCTGGCTCAACACCCTGAAAGAACCGAATTCGTGAGCTTTGCCACCAAAGCGCCGCCCTTCCCGTTCAGCGATTGGCCGGCCGGCGCTTGAATCGCGCGACCGGCAACCCGCCCGCTACAAGGCCTGCCCAAGCCGGCCCATGCCCTCCTCGATCTTGTCCAGCCCGGCGGTGGCAAAACTCAGGCGCAAGGTGGCCAGATCGGGATCGTGCGCATAGAACGGCGCGCCGGGCACAAAAGCCACGCCCTTGTCGATCGCGCGCTTGGCGAACTCCGCGGCATTGCGGGTCCGGCCGCCGGCGCCGGTCAATCGGGCCCAGAAAAACATGCCGCCCCGGGGCTGGTTGAAGGCAATCGCATCGCCCAGTTCACGTCGCAATGATTCAGCCATGACACGGGCCCGCTCGGCGTAGGTGGTCCTGACCACGGCGAGCGTGGCATCGAGGCGGTTCAGCGTCAGGTAATGGGCGGCGATCGCCTGCGTCAGGTTGCTGGTGTGGGC
>CAIMBE010000247.1 GCA_903839085.1 uncultured beta proteobacterium
ATGCTGCTGTGGACCGCGGTTGAAGCCCTCACCGCCACCGTCGCGAAGATTGAAATCAGGGTCACGCCGAACTACCAGGCCGCCTGATCACTCAGCTTCCCCCGGACCAGACGCCCTGTTTTTCAACAGGGCGTTTGCATTCCAGTTGGCCCGTTTCACAGGAACCAGAAACCATGCAAAGGCCAGCGCCTGCGCCGCCAGCAGCAGGGCGAATGTGATCCGGAAGGCACTGGCACGGGCCATGCCGCCTGCGGCGAACGTTTCCACGGCGGCGCCGATGCCCCACTGAAGTCCGAATGCGCCGGCAAACATCACCAGATTGAGGGTGCTGTTGACGCGCCCCGAAATGGAGACCGGAAAGGCAGCGGTCAGCTGCGAGTAGGCCAGCGTGCTGAGGCTGAAGGACAGACCGACCAGCGGCCACAGCAGGGTCGGCGGGGCGAGGTTCAGGATGATCGAGAGCTGGACCAACAGCGAGATTCCCAGGCCGGCGATCAGCAGGGACATGGTTGAAACGCCGCGGCGCGCCAGCCACCCCGAGCAGCTTGCTATGAAGATGTAGCCGACCAGCATGGCCAAACCCATCAGGAACATGATGCCGGCGGCCTCGGAGCGCGACGTTCCATTGACCTCGATCAGCCAGGGCACCGCCCACAGGCCCTGAATCGCCATGTAACCGCCACTGGTCAGGCAACCCTGCGGCGCGTAGCGCCAGAACACGCGGTCAAGCAGGATCCGTCCCAGGGTATGAAACTGCTCGCTCAATGATTCGTGTGCGCCGGTGTCCGCATGATCTGGCACCGTCATCAGAAAGCCGGCGGTGAGCACCAGCAGCCCGGCAAAGAGAAAGAAGATGCCGCGCCAGCCAAGGGCCGGCAGCGCGGCCTCGACCGGCAGCGTGGCCGACAGCGCGCCAAGACTGCCGGCGATCATGATGGTGGCCGAGAGGGCCGGAAAACGATCCCCTGGAAACCACTGGCTGAACGCCTTGAAGCTGGCCATCAGGCAGGCCGAGACGCCCAGGCCGATAAGGGCGCGGGCCAGCGCCAGCGTCACCAGGGTCGTTCCAAAGCCGAACAAGGCGCAACCAGCGGCGGCCACCAGCAACAGGGCGGCCTCCACCCGGCGCGGACCGAAGCGGTCAAGCAGCAGACCGAGCGGCAGCTGAAACAGGCCGAAAGCCAAAAAATAGGCCGAGGTCAAGAGGCCCAGACCGGTGGCGGTGATGCTGAGGTCGCGCATCAGCTCAGGCGCGATCACGGCGTTGATGCTGCGCAGGCTGTAGGACAGAAAATAACCCGCGGCATAGGCCGGCACGAGCCGGCGCCAGAGCTGAAACGGTTGCATCATGGTGTGCCGATGAAAAGGTAGGCGTTGGCGGAGCCGCTGCTGGAGCGGCCAAATCCCAGATAGACCGGTCCGAACGAGGTCTCGCCGCCAACGTAGATCAGGGCCGAGTTGAGCCAGCCGGTGCGGCTCGGCTCGGAAATCAGCTCGCCGACCTTGCCGACTTCGAGCGCCGCACCGATGCGCATGTCGCCTCGCAGGCCCAGCGGCATGCGGCCCATGATGCGCTCGCCGCGCAGATGGGCGTAGCTGAGCTTGTCGCCCAGCAACTGGCCGTTGGCAAAGCCGGAAAGGTTGAGAAAGCCGCCCAGCTTGGCCGCATCCTGCGATGGCAGCGTGCCGTGCGTGGAGCCATCGTATCGGGCGCGCAGACCGATCACCCAATCGCCCATCGGGTAGGCAGCGCCAAGGCCCAACGCCAGGCGGCTGTAGTCCTGGCGCGACGACTCGAACCAGCTGAGCCGCGCCGACCAGCCGCGAGACGGAAAGTAGAGCTGGTCGAGCTGGTCGAGCTCGAGCGTGGCCAGCCAGCCGCTGACGCGCAGCGACTCGGTCGGCAGGATCGCCACGCCGGTATCGAGACCGACCTCGCGCTGCTCCTCGCGCCAGCCCAGCCGCGCCTGCCCCAGCAGCCCGAGGTTCATGCCGGCCGCCAGGTCGAGCCGGCTCACGTTGTCGCGGTAGCTCGAGATGCGCTGATCGCCGATGTAGACGCTGGCGTTCTCGCGTCGGGCTGACGCCTGCGCCTCGACGAAATAGCGCTGGCGCGCGTCGAGCGGCTGGTACCACTCGGCGGCGAGTCCGGTATCGCTGCCCAACTCGGCTGACAGCAGCAGCTCCGCGCCGAGCGGGTTGAGCCAGGTCTTCTGATAGGCGGCGCGCAAGCTGTAGGTGGAACCGGCGCTCAGGCTCGAGTTCAGATTGATGCCCAGGCGCACATAGTCCGGCCCCCAGGGCTTCTCGGTGGGCAGGATGCGCAGCACGTTGCGCTCGCGCTGGCGCAGCAGCGCGTAGTCGACCCGTTCGTAGTAGCCGTCGCCATAGGCGCGCAGCAGGTCGCGGTTCAACCCGGCCGTGTCGAGTGGCGCGCCGACCTTCTGCGCCAGGTAGCGCGTCAGCGTGGCCGGGTTGACGCTCTGCATGCCCGCCACCTCGATCTCGTCCACGCGCGGCGGATGCGCCGGGGCGTCCGCCCAGCGCCTGCGCCAGGCGGCGTAGCCTGCCTCATCCATGGCCAGGCGCTGCAAGGCCTGGCGCGCGTCCTGCGCCGCTGCGCGTCCGCGGTCGGCGATTTCGCCGCTGCGCTCGAAGTCGGCGGCGCTCAGACCCTGCAGGTCGGGTCTGAGATAGATGTCGCGCGGCGTCAGCGTCGCCAGCGACTGCGTGACGTTTTGTTCGGTGAGGATGGAGACCATCTGCGCCGAGACCGAGAGCAGCCCGCTGATCTCGCCGGCCCTCAGCAGTGGCGAACCGACATTGACGACGATCACGACCTCTGCGCCGCAACGCTCGCGCACCTCGCGGATCGGCACGTTGTCGACCAGCCCGCCATCGACCAGCTTGAGTCCGCGGTATTCCAGCGGCGCCATCAGTCCGGGCACCGACATGCTGGCCCGCATCGCCTGGGTCAGGCTGCCGTCGCGGAAAACCACCCGCTCGCCGCTGGCGATGTCGGTGGCGATGATCGACACCGGCAGGGGCAGCGCCTCGATCGAGCGCTCGCCATTGTCCGAGCCGACCAGCTGGTTGAAGAAGAGCTTGATCTTCTGACCCGAGACCACGCCCGGCGGTGTGACCGCGCCCTGCGGCGTGATGCCGGTTTCGCTGCCAGGCAGAAAGCGCTGCGACAGGCGCTTGTTGCGATAGTTGAACTCGTCATAGCCGGGGTTGTCCTGGAACATGTCTTTCCAGTCGGCCTTGCCCATCTCGCGGCGCATGGTCGGCGCATCGAGTCCCGCCGCCCAGGCGCCCGCGACGACCGCGCCCATGCTGGTGCCGGCGACGCAATCCACCGGTACGCGCAGCTGCTCCAGCACCTCGAGCACGCCGATGTGCGCGGCCCCGCGCGCACCGCCGCCGCCGAGCACCAGGCCGACCCTGGGCCTTTGGGCGCCGGCCGCGCTGGCAGCAGCGGCGAAGCACAGCGCCGTCAGCGCAGACAGGAGGCGGCTAGGCTTGGTCAAGGTGTTTCCAGGGGTGGCTCATGGTGTCCATTGTCGGGTGGGCCCGCCCGGCCGGCAAGCGCGCGGCGGCAAAGCGCCAGAGCGCGGCGATCCCGCGAAAAAGCGTATGCTCGCTCGCAATGCATCGAAACTGAAATGAACAAGGCCTTCACCCGGGAAATTGACGATGCCGAGGCAGATGATGATCTGCCGTCGCAGGCTGCGCCCTCGCTTGAGAAAAACTACATCACGGCCGCCGGTTACGCCCGAATTCGCACCGAGTTGCTGGACCTGATCGACAATCAGCGGCCCAAGGTGGTGGAGATCGTCCACTGGGCTGCGAGCAATGGCGACCGTTCCGAAAACGGGGACTACATCTATGGCAAGAAGCGGCTGCGCGAGATCGATCGGCGCATCCGTTTTCTGACCGGGCGGCTGGCGATCGCGGAGATTGTCGAGCCGGCGCTCCATC
Organism: uncultured beta proteobacterium; assembly: GCA_903839085.1. Classification (GTDB taxonomy): domain Bacteria; phylum Pseudomonadota; class Gammaproteobacteria; order Burkholderiales; family Burkholderiaceae_C; genus Rhodoferax. Next base: position 3,982 of record CAIMBE010000247.1, read on the forward strand.
ACGGCAGTGAGCAGATTTTCTTTGGCGCCCGCGTGACCTATGCCGACGCCCAGGGCCTCCAGCGCACGGTCTCGATCCTGGGTATTGACGAGGTCGACAGTTCGCAGGACCAGGTGAGTTGGATCTCGCCCATCGCCAGGGCCCTGCTGAAAGGCCGGGTCGGTGACGTGGTGCATCTGGCGACCCCGGCCGGCACGGTCGAGATCGAGGTGATCGAGGTGCAGTATCCGGCGCCGGCTGCCGGCTGACTCAGCTGCTATGGCTGCCCCGTTCGGCCTTGAGCACCGAGAGTGTTTTTCTCAGATTGCGCAGCGCCGTATCGAGTTGATTGCGGTCATGCACGGCGATCAGAAAACGCAAGTCCGTGGCCTCGTGGCCGGCTTCATTGCGCATATCGACGTGCGTGATGTCGGCCTCCGCCGCGGCCAGCGCGGCGGCGACGCGGGCCAGCACGCCCTTGCCATTGGTGACCGAGACCAGCACCTCGGTTTCAAAGGCGCGCACCGGTTCATCCGACCAATCGACCTCGATGAAGCGCTCGCTGTCCTTGTTCTTGAGCTTTTTGGCGACCGCGCAGCCGTCGGCGTGCACGATCAAGCCCTCGCCGCGCCCAAGGTAGCCGACAATCTTGTCGCCGGGCACCGGCCGGCAGCACCGTGCGTAGGACACCGAGGCGTTTTCGCTGCCATCGAGCACCACGCCACCCTGTGATCCGGACTGGCGCATGGCAAAGCGTTCGCGCGTCAGCAGGATGGCATCGGGCTTTTCACCGCTGTCGGTCAGCAGGGCGCGCAGTCGCTTGGCCACGATGCTGGCGATGCGCTTGCCCATTCCGATGTCGGTCAGCAGTTCGGATCGGCTCTTGTTGCCGCTAAAGCGCAGCAGCTTTTCCCAGATCTGTTTGTTCTTGGCGGTTTCCTCGAGCGTTTTGTCGATGCCCTCGGCGCGCAGCGCCTGCGTCAGCATCTTCTCGCCCAGGCCCTGCGAATCGGCCAGCGCCAGTGTTTTCAGGTGCTGGCGGATCTTTGAGCGCGCGCGGGCGGTTCGCACAAAACTCAGCCAGTTCGGGTTGGGCGTCGCGTCGGCGGCCGTGACAATCTCGATCACATCGCCGTTCTTGAGCTCGGTGCGCAAGGGCGTCGGCTCCCCGTTGATCTTGGCGCTCTGGGTCTGGTCTCCGATGTTGCTGTGGATCGAGTAGGCAAAGTCGACCACGGTGGCACCGCGCGGCAGTGCCATGATCTGGCTTCGCGGTGTAAAAACATAGACCGCATCGGGAAACAGGTCGACCTTGACATGGTCCCAGAATTCAGCGGCGTCGCGCGTCTCGTCCTGAATGTCGAGCAGCGATTGAATCCACTTGGAGCCGAGCGGGTCGCCCAGGCCGGCCTCCGACTGATTGCCCACCTTGTACAGCCAGTGCGCGGCCACGCCCGACTCGGCGACGATGTTCATCGACTCGGTGCGGACCTGAAATTCGACCGTGATGCTGGAGGGGCCGACCAGCGTGGTGTGAAGCGACTGATAGCCGTTGACCTTGCCGATCGCAATGTGATCCTTGAACCTGCCGGGAACCGGTTTGTAGAGCTGGTGCAGTGTGCCCAGCGCGGTATAGCAGTCGATCACGGTTGGCACCAGAACGCGGAAACCGTAGATGTCGGTCACCTCGGCAAAGCTCAGGTGCTTTTCGTCCATCTTCTTGTAAATCGAATAGAGGGTCTTCTCCCGGCCGCTGATCCTCACCTTCATGCCGCTTTCGGTGAAGGCGGACTCGACTTCCTTCTGCACTTTTTGGATCAGGTCCCGGCGCCGGCTGCGCGCCTTCGCCACCGCTTTGGACAAGACCGCAAAACGCCACGGCCGCAAGTGGCCAAAAGCCAGATTCTGCAGTTCGCGGTAGATCTGATTCAAGCCCAGGCGGTGGGCGATCGGGGCATAGACATCCAGGGTTTCCGAGGCGATGCGCGCCCATTTTTCACGCGGCACGTCGGACAGGGTCCGCATGTTGTGCGCCCGGTCGGCCAGCTTGATCAGGATCACGCGGATGTCCCTGGCCATCGCCAGCAGCATCTTGCGGAAGGACTCGGCCTGGTTTTCCTCGCGCGAATTGAAGTGCAGCCGGTCGAGCTTGGTCAGGCCGTCGACAAGTTCTGCCACCGGTGAGCCAAAGCGCTCGGTCAGCTCGATCTTCGTCACGCCGCAGTCTTCCATCGCGTCATGAAGCAGCGCCGCCATCAGCGCCTGGGCATCGAGCTTCCATTCGGCGCACTGGGTTGCCACCGCAATCGGATGGGTAATGTAGGGCTCGCCACTGTTGCGGATCTGTCCCAGATGGGCCTGATCAGCAAATCGGTAGGCCATGCGCACCAGTTCCAGATCGGGGGCCGGCAGGTAGTCGAGCTTGGCCGTCAGGCTGGCAAAACTGGCGGCCGCGGCATTGGCTGCAGCCGGATTGGCTGCGCCTTTTTCAGACCCCGGCTTGTCCGGGGCCCGTCCATTGCCGGAAGGTGTTTTGAGTGTTGTACTCACCCCTCAAATATAGCGCGCGGATGGGATTTTGCCGCACAACAACAAAAAAGCACCGCCCGCGGTGCTTTTTGCAGATTCAAATTGAGCTTAGAGAGGGACTTTTTTCAGCATTTCCAGACCGATCTTGCCGGCCGCGATTTCGCGCAGGGCGGTGACGCCCGGCTTGTTCTTGCTGGTGACCTTGGCCGCGTGGCCCTGGCTCAGCATGCGTGCGCGGTAGGTTGCAGCCAGCACCAGCTGGAAACGATTGGGGATCTGCAACAGGCAATCTTCGACGGTAATACGAGCCATGAAATTCTCCGGGAGATCAGTGAAATGCACTAGGGAATGTGCAGAGCCTTGAAGGTTTCAGCCCTGGCGCGGCGTTGCGCCGAGAACTTGAGCCGCTGCGCATGAACAATCGCCTTCAGGTCGAAAAGCGCTCGATCGAACAGTTCGTTGATTATAACGAAGTCGAACTGGTGCACCTGAGCCACTTCGATGGCGGCATTCCTGAGCCGCAGGTCAATCACCTCCGTCGCGTCCTCGCCGCGGCGCTCCAGGCGCGCCCGCAACTCTTCCCAACTCGGCGGCAGGATGAAGATGCTGACCGCATTGGTGAAAATCTTCTTGACCTGCAGCGCGCCCTGGTAGTCGATCTCGAGAATGACGTCGGCGCCCTGGGACATCCGCTCCTCGATCGCCTTTTTGGAGGTGCCGTAGCAGTGCTCGTGAACATGAGCCCATTCGAGGAAGGCCTCGGCCTGCACCATTGCGTCGAACTCGGCCCGCGGCACGAAGAAATACTCGCGCCCGTGCTTTTCCTGGCCGCGCGGCGGGCGCGTCGTGTGCGATACCGAGGGCTGCACGTGTGCATCGAGTTCGAGCAGCGCCTTGACCAGGCTTGATTTGCCAGCTCCGCTGGGCGCTGCAACGACAAACAGGTTTCCGGGATAGTCCATCGGCGTCTATTCTAGGTTCTGCACCTGCTCGCGCAATTGCTCGATCAGAACCTTCATGTCGACCGAAATATGGGTCAGTTCCAGCGCCGCCGACTTGGACCCCATGGTGTTGGCTTCGCGGTGCAACTCCTGGATCAGGAAGTCCAGCCGCTTGCCAATTTCTCCGCCCCTCTTGATCAGGCGCTCGATTTCCTCCAGGTGCGAGTTCAGGCGCGTGATTTCCTCGGCGACGTCGATCCGGATCGCAAAGGCGGTGGCCTCCGCCAGCGCCCGGTCCTGCACCATTTCGGGCAGGCTGCTGGCCTCCGTCAAGGCCATTGCCTCCTTCCAGCGGTCCATGAAACGCTGGCGCTGCTGCGCCACCAACTGCGGCACCAGGGGCCTGGCCTGGCCGGCCAGCGCCCGCAACTGGCTGATCTGCCCGAGCATCACATGCGCCAGGCGCGCGCCTTCGCGCTCGCGCGCGACCAGCAACGCCTGCACGGTCTGTTCGGCCAGCGGCAGCACGTCCTGGCGCCAGTCGCGACCTGAGAGATTTTCGTTGGCACACAGGCGGATCACATCGGCGACGCTCAGGGGCCTGGCGTCGGGCAACCAGGCCTTGACGTTGTCCTGCACCGTGCCGAGTCGCTGCAGCAGGCGCGTATTGGGCTCCGGCACGGCATTTGGCGTGCCGCTTTCAATGAGCACGCGCACCTCGATCTTGCCGCGCTTGATGTGCTTCATGATGATTTCGCGCAACATCGGCTCGGTCGGCCGGAGTTCCTCCGGCAAGCGAAATGAGAGGTCCAGAAAGCGGCTGTTGACGGACCTGATCTCCAGCCCCAGATGACTGGCCGCCGCGCCCCTGGATTCCACCTCTGAACTGGCGCTGCCTAAGCCTTGCTGGGCGCTGGCATAACCGGTCATGCTGTAAACTGGCATTTGGACTTTCTTAGCGATGGGATGGACTTGAGAATAACCCGATTCATGTGAAACAGGCGGTTGTTCAAGCATAAATTATGGCAAAGGTCAAACCGGCCCCCTTACCTCCCGATACCATGATCGGTGGTTATCGCATCATCCGCAAAGTCGCGGCGGGTGGCTTTGGCGTCGTCTATCTGGCCGAGGATGCAAGCGCTCAGCAGGTCGCCATCAAGGAGTATCTGCCGGCGTCGCTGGCGACCCGCGCGCCCGGCGCACTGCAGCCCGAAGTGCCGCCGGAGAAATTGTCACTGTACCGCTTGGGGCTCAAGAGTTTCTTTGAGGAGGGGCGCTCGCTGGCGCAGATTTCGCACCCTTCGGTGGTCAGCGTGATGAACTTTTTCCGGGAGAACGAGACGGTCTACATGGTGATGAATTATCTGGAGGGTGATTCCCTGCAGGATTTCATTGTCACGGCGCGCGACCTCAAGCGCGCCAAGGTCTTCAAGGAGTCGACGATCCGCTCCCTGTTCGACGAAGTCCTGCGCGGCCTGCGCATTGTTCATCAGCACAAGATGCTGCATCTGGACATCAAGCCCGCCAATATTTTCATCACGGATGACAACAAGTCGGTATTGATCGATTTCGGCGCGGCGCGCGAAGCGCTGAGCAAAGATGGTAATTTCATCCGTCCCATGTACACACCGGGCTTTGCTGCGCCCGAGATGTACCGTCGTGACGCCACGATGGGGCCATGGACCGATATTTACGCCATCGGCGCCTGCATCTACGCCTGCATGCTGGGATACCCGCCGAGCGAAGCGTCGCAACGCCTAGACAAGGACCGCATCGCCATCGCCATGTCAAGGCTGCACGGCGTCTACTCGGACAATCTGATCGAGGTCGTCGAGTGGTGCATGGCGCTTGATCCGCTGTCCCGTCCGGCGTCGGTTTTTATCCTGCAAAAGGAACTGGGACGTGAAGGCGAGCGCCAATATACCAAGCTCACCGTGGCTGAAAAAGTTCGCCTGCAGTTTGACACCATGGTGGCGGATAGCAAGAAGAGCGGACAAAAAGCGACGTGACAGCTGTCAGCGCCACAGCGCCATGAAATTTTCCGTCTTTCAGCTGAGCCGCAAAGGCGGGCGCGACAACAACGAAGATCGGATGGGGTATTGCTACACCCGTGCGGCCGGTATTTTCTTTCTTACGGACGGCATGGGCGGACACCCACAGGGTGAAGTGGCGGCCGATATCGCGCTCAAGGTGATCGCCGCCATGTTTCAAAAAGAGGCGCAGCCGGAACTTCCGGACGTCGCCCTGTTCCTGACGACGGCGGTGACGGCGGCGCATCGGCAGATCTTGCGCTACGCGGCTGAAAGAAATATGCCGGACTCGCCGCGGACCACTGTCGTGGCCGCCGTGGTGCAGGACGGCTCGGTGACCTGGATTCATTGCGGCGACTCAAGGCTCTATCTGGTGCGCCAGGCCGAATTGCTGCTGCGCACCCGGGACCACAGTTTTGCGGAACAGCGACTGACCGCAGCGGGCGGCCTGCCAGCGCCGCAACCGGTCAATCGCAACATGCTGTTCACTTGCCTGGGCTCGCCGACGCGGCCGATGTTCGAAATCAGCGGGCCCTTGGCGCTTCGCCAGGGCGATCGGCTGATGCTCTGCTCGGATGGTCTTTGGTCCGCCCTGAGTGACGCCGATATCACTTACCATCTTGGCCACAAGCCGGTCAGTCAGGCAGTTCCCGATCTGGTTGAATATGCGCTTCTCGAGGCCGGCCGCAGCAGTGACAATGTGACCGCCATCGCCCTCGAGTGGGAGACGCCCAACGGCTTCGAATCGACACAGGGAAGCATTGCGAGCGAACTCATCGAGGACACTGCGTTCGCCACCACCAACCACGGCGATCAGCCGGCCAACGGGGCAGTGGATCTGGATGAGGCCGCGATAGACCGGGCGATCGCCGACATCAACGAGGCGATCCGTCAAACTGCCGCCAAAAAGGCCTGAAGGAGATCACGCACCATGGGTAATTTTGTTCGAAGCGGCGGCCGCTCCGCGGATCAGATTCGCGCAGTGCGCATGACGCGCGGCTACACCATTCACGCCGAAGGATCGGTCCTGATTGAATTCGGTGCCACCAGGGTTCTGTGCACGGCGTCGGTTGAGGAAAAGGTGCCGCCGCACAAGAGAGGCAGCGGCGAAGGCTGGGTCACCGCCGAATACGGCATGCTGCCGCGCGCCACCCACACCCGCAGTGAGCGCGAGGCGGCGCGCGGCAAGCAAAGCGGACGGACGCAGGAAATCCAGCGGCTGATAGGCCGCTCGATGCGCTCGGTCATTGACCTGGCGCGCCTGGGCGAGCGCACCATCCACCTGGACTGCGACGTGCTGCAGGCCGACGGCGGCACGCGCACGGCGGCAATCACCGGCGCCTTTGTCGCCATGCAGGACGCGGTCAGCAAGCTGCTGGCGCAGGGCAAGCTTGAGCAGAGCCCGATCCGCGACCATGTCGCGGCCATTTCAGTCGGCATGGTGCAGGGCAGGCCGCTGCTCGACCTGGAGTACACCGAAGACTCGAGCTGCGATACCGACATGAATATCGTGATGACGGGGACCGGACATTTTGTCGAGGTCCAGGGCACCGCCGAAGGCGCGGCGTTTTCTCGCGCGGAGATGGAACTCCTGCTGGCCCTGGCCGAAAAAGGAATCGGCGAGTTGGTGACGCTGCAAAAAATGGCGCTCGCTGCATGAAGATTGTTCTGGCCTCCAACAATCAGGGCAAGCTGTCCGAACTGCGCGCCATGCTGGCGCCGCTTGGCCTTGACCTGATCGCGCAGGGCGAACTCGGCATTGCGGAGGCGGCCGAGCCATTTCATACGTTTGTCGAGAATGCGCTGGCCAAGGCCAGGCATGCGGCCGCGCACAGCGGCCTGCCGGCGCTGGCCGATGATGCCGGCCTGTGTGTCGAGGCCTTTGGCGGATTGCCGGGCGTCGACACCGCCTACTACGCCACCCAGTTTGGCTATGAAAAAGGGGACGCCAACAATGTTCGCGCCCTGCTCGAGCAGATGCGGGACGTGCACGACCGGCGTGCCGCGATGGTGAGCACGCTGGTCGCCGTGCGCTCGGCGCAGGACCCCGAGCCGCTGATCGCGGTCGGCCGGGTCAGTGGCGAGATCAGCGCCCAGCCGATGGGCAGCAACGGCTTCGGTTTTGATCCGGTGATGTACATCCCGCAGTTTGGCCAGACCTTCGCCCAACTGCCGGTCGCCGTCAAGAACGCCAACAGCCATCGCGGGCGGGCTGCGCGGGCCATGGTCGAAATGATGCGTGAGCGCTGGCTGAGATAAATTGGAGTCTGACCCCAATTCTTTGCACACGCGGCCGGGGACGCTGCAGCTGAGCGCATTGCCGCCGCTCTCGCTCTACCTGCACCTGCCGTGGTGCCTCAGGAAGTGCCCGTATTGCGATTTCAATTCGCATGAGATGCGCGCCGCCGAGTTGCCCGAGCAGCGCTATCTCGATGCCCTGATGGCTGACCTGGAGGCGGCGCTGCCGCTGGTCTGGGGGCGAGCCGTGCACAGCGTCTTTCTGGGCGGCGGCACGCCGAGCCTCTTTTCGCCTGACGCCATCGACCGCCTGCTGGGCGCGGTGCGGGCTCGTTTGCCGCTCGAGCCCGGCTGCGAGATCACACTCGAGGCCAATCCGGGCACCTTCGAGAAGGAGCGTTTTCGGGCCTACCGTTCGGCGGGCGTCACCCGGCTGTCGGTCGGCGTGCAGACCTTCAGCGATGACGGCCTGAAGTCCCTCGGGCGCGTCCATGATCGCGCGCAGGCGCTGGCGGCGGTGGAGGAGGCGGCGCGCTCCTTCGACACCTTCAACCTGGACATCATGTACGCGCTGCCGGGGCAGACGCTGGACGACCTGCGGCAGGACATGGCGACGGCACTGGCCCTGGCGCCGCCGCATATTTCGATCTATCACCTGACGATCGAGCCCAACACCTACTTTGCCAGGTTTGCGCCGACGATCCCGGACGAGGACTGCGCCTACGACATGCTCGACCTGATCACCGAAATGACCGGTCAGGCCGGGTTGCAGCGCTATGAGGTATCGGCCTACGCGCGCGCCGGACACCGCTGCCATCACAACCTGAATTACTGGCAGTTTGGCGACTACCTGGGGCTGGGCGCGGGCGCCCACAGCAAGCTCAGTTTTGCCCATCGGATCGTGCGCCAGGTGCGCTTCAGGGAGCCCATGCTCTACATGGAAAAAGCGCTGCAAGGCGACGGTCTGGCGCAGCAAGCGCAAGTCAGCCGTGCTGATCTGGCCTTTGAATTCATGCTCAATGCCCTGCGACTGAAGGAGGGTTTTCAGCTGCGGCAGTTTTCCGAGCACACCGGCTTGCCGCTCTCGGCGATTGAACCGGGCCTGCGCGAGGCCGAGGCGAAAGGCTGGATCGAGCGCGATCTCGCGCTGGTCAGGCCCAGCACGCGGGGCTTTGACTTCCTCAACGACCTTCAGTCCCTGTTCCTGCCACAGACCGATTGAAAGGCCTTCGGCGTGCGGCACTGGCGCCGGCGCTTCAGGCGGTCTTCTTGTCGCTCCGACGCCGCGCCGCCAGATGTCTGCGGCAACTCGCGTTGATGACGCGCAACTCGGCCAGCGTGTCGTCGATTTGCGCGCGTTTCTGCTCCAGTTCCCGGATCGCGCCGTCGGTGCGCTCGATGACGTAGCGCAGCTGCTCGGCGCGACCTTCGCCGTGATCGCCGTAGAGATCCAGATAGCGCTTGATCTCGGCCAGCGGCGAGCCGATGTCCTTGGCGCGCAGGATCAGGGCCAGCCGCGCCCGGTCGCGCCGCGTGTAGACGCGCGCGCCGTTGACGCGCCTGGGCGCCAGCAGCCCCTTGTCCTCGTAAAAGCGCAGGGCGCGCAGGGTGATGCCGAACTCCCGGCACAGTTCGGTGATGCCGAACAACTCCGAGGCGCCCTCATCGCGATGCGCATCCACGACCGCCTGGGCGTCGCCGCCGCTTGGTGCGGGCTTGGCGCCGGCGCGCCGCGCCGCAGCCGCCGGCAAGGCCTTCGACGCGCTGCTGGAAGTCACCACGCCCTGTGCCACGAAGTGAGAATTCAGATGACGCGCTGCAGGCGCATGGCCACGCTCATGTCGCCCGTCACCTTTAGTTTTCCCATCATGAAGCCGGTGGCGGGTTCAAGGTCGCCGGCCAGCATGGCATTGAGGTCTTCAAGCGAGATGCCGACCGTGCAATCGGCCTCGCCGGCGCTGTTGCTCACGGCGTTGGGGGTGGACTGGCCGTCGATGTAGATGACGCCATCGGCGCCGCAGTCGAACTTGAGGGTGGCGCCAAGTCCGCTGTCGGCACCCACTTTGGTGCGAATCGCTTCGGTGCAGGCTTCGAGGTTCATGGTTTTCCTTGAATGGTTAAGCGCGACAGGCAAATGCCCGAGTCGGAAAGGATGCTAACAGGGCCGCATGACGCTAGGCATAGGGGAAATACCTATGCGAAACTCAATTGACGTTAACGTTACCTTACGGTCTAATGCGACCCATCAAGGGGATCACACTCAATGCCAGCCATCCGTTCCAAGATCAACGTCAAAGCCGGTGCCTTTGACCTGAACCAGAGGCGCATGAACGAACTGCTCTCGGAGGTCCAGCGCCTTGAGCAGATGGTGATTGCGGAGTCCGGTTCGAAGCGCGCGAAATTCGAGTCGCGCGGCCAGTTGCTGCCGCGCGAACGGGTGGCCCGTCTGCTTGATCGCGGTTCGCCCTTCCTCGAACTCAGTCGTCTGGCCGGGCTCAACATGCACGATGACGATGGCAAGAAATCGGTGCTCGGCGGCGGCTCGATCGTCGGCATCGGCGTGGTGGCCGGCAAGCGCTGCCTGATTTCGGCCAGCGACAGCGCGGTCAAGGGCGGCACGGTGGCGCCGATGGGCCTGCGCAAGGCGCTGCGCGCGCAGGACATCGCGCGCGAGAACCGGTTGCCGCTGATCTACCTGGTTGAAAGCGGCGGCGCCAACCTGATGTACCAGAGCGAGATATTTGTCGAGGGCGGCCGCAGCTTTGCCAACCAGGCGCGCATGTCGGCGGCGGGCCTGCCGCAGATTGCGGTGGTGCACGGGTCATCGACGGCGGGCGGCGCCTACCTGCCGGGCCTGTCCGACTACGTGATCCTGGTGCGCGGGCGCTCCAACATATTCCTGGCCGGGCCGCCGCTGGTGAAGGCCGCGATCGGCGAGGATTGCACCGAGGACGAGATCGGCGGCGCTGAAACCCACGCCCGGGTCACCGGTCTGGGCGAGTACCTGTGCGAGGACGACGCCCACGCCATCGGCATGGCGCGCGAGGTGCTCGACAAGCTGAACTGGGACCGGGTGCCGGCGCCCGGCGAGTTCCCGGAGCCTCTGTACGACGAAGAGGAACTCATGGGCCTGGTGCCGGCCGACGAGCGCGAACCGTACGACGTGCGCGAGGTCATTGCGCGCCTGGTCGACGGCTCGGATTTTCTCGAGTTCAAGGCCGAGTACGGGGTCGAGACGATCTGCGGCCATGCCCGGCTGCAGGGGCGGCTGGTCGGTATTCTGGGCAACAACGGCCCGATCCAGCCCGCCGGTTCGACCAAGGCCGGGCAGTTCATCCAGTTGTGCGATCAAAGCGGCACGCCGCTGATCTTCCTGCAGAACACGACCGGCTACATGGTCGGATCGGTGGCCGAGCGCAGCGGCGCCATCAAGCACGGCTCCAAGATGATTCAGGCGGTGGCCAATGCGCGCGTGCCCAAGTTCACGGTCGTGCTGGGCGGCTCATTTGGCGCCGGCAACTATGGCATGTGCGGCCGCGGTTTTGACCCGCGTTTCATTTTTTCCTGGCCCAGCGCGCGCACCGCGGTCATGGGCGGCGCCCAGGCGGCCAAGGTGATGGACATTGTCAACCGGGCCAAGATCGAGCGCAGCGGCATGGCGGCCAACGAGGAGGCGCTGAAGGCCATGTCGGACGGCCTGCGCCTGCGCCTGGACAAGGAGTCGGCGGCCCTCTTTGGCAGCGCCCGGCTGTGGGATGACGGCATCATCGACCCGCGCGATACGCGCCGCCTGCTCGGCCTGTGCCTGGCGATGGCCGAGGAAGCGCAGCAGCGCACGCTGCACGCCAATACCTTCGGCGTGGCGCGGATGTAGGGGGGATGCGCCGTGCTACCACTTTCGACACGTCCGTCACGTCCGTCACGATCGTCACGATCGTCACGTCCGTCGCTTCCGTCACTTCCGTCACTTCCGTCACTTCCGTCACTGCGAGGAGCGAAGCGACGCGGCAGTCCAGGCTTGGACTGCCGCGCTTCGCTCGCAGTGACGAGAGGAAAGTCGCAGGGACGAAAGGAAAGTCGCAGCGATGGGAGGAAAGTCGCAGTGACGAGAGGAAAGTCGCAGCGATGGGAGGAAAGTCGCAGGGACGATACCGGGTTCGTGGCCGGCATGCAGTTTCGGCCACACGCAACAGGGAACTCGCACTGACGGCGGGACGCACCACTTTCTTGAAATATGAAGCTGGATATTCAACTGAGAGGCTTACATGAAGTTCACCCCCGAAAATGGCATGGCAGATCCAGCCGTTTCGTCATTGCGAGCGTAGCGCGGCAATCCATTTTCTTCCTCATCGAATGAAAGGTCATCATGAAATTCACCCCCGAGCACGAACAGATTGCCGACACCGTGCGCAAGTTTGTCGCCAAAGAGATCAACCCCCACATCGCGGCCTGGGAGGCGGCCGGCCAGTTTCCGGCGCACGAGGTATTCAAGAAGATGGGCGACCTGGGCCTGCTGGGCATCAAGTACCCGGCTGAATATGGCGGCCTGGGGCTGGACTTCAGCTACTCGATGGTGGCGGCCGAGGCGCTGGGCGAGTGCAACGCCGGCGGCGTGCCGATGGCGATTGGCGTGCAGACCGACATGTGCACGCCGGCGCTGGCGCGCTTTGGTTCCGACGAGCTCAGGAACGAATTCCTGGCGCCCAGCATTGCCGGCGACATGGTCGGCTGCATCGGCGTCAGCGAGGCCGGCGGCGGCTCCGACGTGGCGGCGCTCAAGACGACGGCGCGCAAGGACGGCGATGACTACATCATCAACGGCTCCAAGATGTGGATCACCAACGGCATGCAGGCCGACTGGTGCTGCCTGCTGGCCAACACCTCGGAAGGCCCGGTGCACAAGAACAAATCGCTGATCATGGTGCGGCTCGACAGCGCCGGCGTGACGCGCCAGAAGATCGAGAAGATCGGCATGCATTCCTCCGATACGGCGCAGCTGTTCTTCGATGACGTGCGCGTGCCGCGGCGCAATCTGATCGGGCAGGAGGGCATGGGTTTCATGTTCCAGATGCTGCAGTTCCAGGAAGAGCGGCTCTACGGCGCGGCCGGCTCGCTGCGCTCGCTGGACCGCCTGATCGACCAGACCATCGAGTACACGCGCCAGCGCCAGACTTTTGGCAAGCCGATCCTGCACAACCAGGTGGTGCACTTTCGCCTGGCCGAACTGCGCACCGAGGTCGAAGCCCTGCGCGCGCTGACCTACCGCGCGGTCGAGTCCTACATCTCGGGCAAGGATGTGACGCGGCTGGCGTCCATGGCCAAGCTCAAGGCCGGGCGCCTGAGCCGCGAGGTGGCCGACAGCTGCCTGCAGTACTGGGGCGGCATGGGCTTTACCGCGGACAATCCGATTTCCCAGGCCTACCGCGATAGCCGCCTGATTTCGATCGGCGGCGGTGCCGACGAGATCATGCTGGGCATCATCTGCAAATTCGAGGGCACGCTGCCCGGCAAGGCCTGAAGCCAATGAATCGCCACATCGTTGCGATAGGTCCGTCATCGCGAGGCCGCAGGCCGTGGCGATCCATCCATGGATTGCCTCGCGTCGCTCGCAATGACGAGTTCACATTGGCTTTCTAACCGGGCACGCCATGGCTTACGAAACCATTCATGCCGAGCAGACCGGCCCGGTGCTGCGTGTCACGCTGAACCGTCCCGAGTTGCGCAACGCCATGTCGCTGCGAATGGTGGCGGAATTGCGTGCTGCGCTGGCCGCCGCCGAGTCCGACGCCGCAGTCCGCGTGCTGCTGTTGCGCGGGGCTGGCGGCCATTTTTGCGCCGGTGCCGATTTGAAGGACATGGCCGCCGCGCGCATGCGCGCTATGCAGGGCGCTGACCCGGCGGGCGAGAGCGGCGCTGCGGTCGATGCGATTGCGCAGGCCAACCAGCAGTTTGGTGAGCTTTGCGTCGCCTACGCGAATACGCCGCTGGCGGTCGTGGTCGTGCTCGAGGGCAGCGTCATGGGCGGCGGCCTCGGACTGGCCTGCGTGGCAGACGTGGCGCTGGCCGGCGAATCGGCACTGCTGCGGCTGCCCGAGACGGCGCTCGGCATGGTGCCGGCACAGATTGCGCCGTTCCTGGTGGAGCGGCTCGGGTATTCGCAGGCCAAGCGGCTGGCGGTGACGGGCGGGCGCATCACAGCCAGAGAGGCGCTGGCCATCGGCCTGGTGCATGAGGTGCACGCCGCCGACCGGCTTGACAGCGCGCTCGACGCGGTGCTGGCCGACATCCTGGCCTGTGCGCCGGGCGCGATCGCCGCCACCAAGTCGCTGATCGCCAAAGCGCGTCTGACGCCAGCAGCCGATCTGGTGCCGCAGGCGGCGCTGGTTTTTTCCCGCGCTGCGCAAGGACCTGAAGGGCTGGAGGGCGTCTCGGCCTTCATTGCAAAGCGCAAACCAAAATGGGCCATGCCATGAGTTTTTCCAAGATCCTGATCGCCAACAGAGGGGAGATCGCCTGCCGCGTCATGCGAACGGCGCGCGCGCTGGGCTACCGGACGGTGGCCGTTTACAGCGACGCCGATCGGGCGGCGCCCCATGTGAGCCTGGCCGACGAGGCGGTGCACATCGGCGCCGCTGCGCCGGCCGATTCCTATCTGCGCACCGAGGGACTGCTGGAAGCGGCGCGCAAGACCGGCGCCGACGCGCTGCACCCGGGTTACGGCTTCCTGAGCGAAAACGCCGGCTTTGCCCAGGCCTGCCTGGACGCCGGCCTGGTCTTCATCGGTCCGCCGCCCGCTGCCATGCAGGCGATGGGCAACAAGGCGCTGGCCAAGCGCCGCATGCTCGGCGCCGGCGTGCCCTGCGCGCCGGGTTATCTGGGCGAGGAACAGGACGATGCGCGCCTGACGCAGGAAGCCGTGAAGCTTGGCTTTCCGCTGCTGGTCAAGGCGGTCGCGGGCGGCGGTGGGCGCGGCATGCGGCTGGTGCGCGCCGAGGCCGAGATCGCGCAGGCGCTGCTGGCCGCCAGGCGCGAGGCGCAGAGCGCCTTTGGCGACGGCACCCTGATGCTCGAGCGCCTGATCGAGAACGGACGGCACATCGAGATCCAGATTTTTGCCGATGCCCACGGCAACGCGGTCTACCTCGGCGAGCGCGATTGCACGGCCCAGCGCAGAAGGCAAAAAGTGATCGAGGAGGCGCCCTCGCCGGTGGTCGATGCCCGCATGCGCGAGGCCATGGGCCGCGACGCCGTGGCGGCCGCGCTGGCGGTTGGCTACCGCGGCGCCGGCACCGTGGAGTTCATGGTCGACGCCGGCCTCAGGCACTACTTTCTGGAGATGAACACGCGCTTGCAGGTCGAGCACCCGGTGACTGAAATGGTGACCGGTCTTGATCTGGTCGAGTGGCAGTTGCGGGTCGCCGCCGGCGCGCCCTTGCCGCTCGGGCAGGCCGACATCAGACTCAGCGGCCACGCGATCGAGGCGCGCCTGTGCGCCGAGGATCCGTATGCCGGCTTTGCGCCGCAGACCGGCACCGTGCGCTGGTGGCGCCCGCAGCAGGCCCTGCTTGGCGGTGTGCGCATCGACGCCGGCATCGAAGAGGGCGCCGAGATATCGTCGTTCTACGACGGCATGGTGGCCAAGCTCATCGTCCACGGCCGGGACCGGGACGATGCGATCCGGCGACTGCGCGCGGCGCTGCGCAACGCCCCCCTGCTCGGCCTTCGCAACAACGGCCGCTTCCTTGCCGATCTGCTCGATCACCCGGCGTTTCGCGGCGCCGCCATGAGCACCGACATGATCGACCAGTGGCTGGAGAGCGGCGCCGCCCTGCTGCAGCGACCGCTGCCGCAGGAGTCGGGCTGGTGTCTTGCGGCCGCGGTCTTTGCCATGCAGAACGGGCCCGGCTGGCGCGCCGACAGCGTCGCCGCCTTCGACATCGCACTGCAGTGCGACGATCTGGCGCAAACGCTGCGCGTGCAGGCCGATCACCGCGGCCGCGTCAAGGTCAGCCTCGCCGGGCAGCAGCATGCGCTGCGGATCATTGATTTCACCGAGACCGCGCTGCGCTTCGAAATCGATGGCGTGACGCGCCGCGCGGTGGCGGTGCTGCAGCAAAACCAGTTGCACCTGGCGCTCGATGGCGCCTCCTTTGTGTTCACCGAAACCTCGCCCTTCCCGGGCGGTGATGCGCTGCGGGATGCGACGCAGGCGCGCTCGCCGGTGGCGGGCAAGGTCACTCAGATCAAGGTGGCGGTGGGAGACGCGGTGGCCGACGCGCAGCAGCTCTTGTGCGTCGAAGCGATGAAGATGGAAATGTGGCTGACGGCCAGAATCACCGGCAGCGTGACCGCCGTGCACTGCAAGGTCGGCGAGCAGGTTGAATCGGGCGCGCTGCTGGTTGAAATTGAACCCGAAGAAAAAGAGGAAGCATGATGGACAAAGCCATTCTGACCTGCGCCCTGACCGGCGTCCTGACCAACCCCAAGCAGCACCCGGTGCCGGTGACGCCGGCGCAGATGGCGCAGGAGGCGCGCGACGCCTTCAACGCCGGCGCCTCCATCATGCATGTTCACATTCGCATGCAGGAGGAGGGCATGGGCCACATGCCGAGCTGGGATCCGGATGTGGCTGAAGCGGTGGTCGACGCCATTCGCGCTGCCTGTCCGGGCGTCATCATCAACCTGACCACCGGTGTCGTGGGCAAGGACATCTCGGGCCCGCTCGAGTGCATCCGGCGCGTCAGGCCCGAGATCGCCGCCTGCAACGCCGGTAGCCTGAACTACCTCAAGATCAGGGACGACGGCCAGTGGGCCTGGCCGCCGATGGTGTTTGACAACCCGGTGGCCAAAGTGCAGCAGTTTCTCGATGTGATGCAGGCGTGCCGGGTGCACCCGGAGTTCGAGTGCTTCGATGTCGGCATCGTGCGCTCGGTCGGCATGTTTCTGAAGAACGGCATGCTCAAGCCGGAGATGGGGCGCGCCGAATACAACCTGGTGATGGGCGTGGCGTCGGGCATGCCGTGCGACGCCGACCTGCTCGCGCTGATTCCGCGCTGGATGGCAAAGGACAGCGTCTGGCAGGCGACCCTGATTGGCCGCGCTGAAATCTGGCCGGTGCACCAGAAGACCGCGGAGCTCGGTGGCATGCTGCGCACCGGTCTTGAAGACACCTTTTACCTGCCCGGCGGCGAGCGCGCCAAAGGCAATGGCGATTTGATTGCGGCCCTGGCCCAATGCGCGGGTCGGGCGGGGCGCTCGGTGGCCAGCCCGGCCGAGGCGCGGGTGTTGCTGGGCTTGCGCGCCAGCACCGCGCCTGCTTGAACTGGAGACTGGCCACCGGGTAGCTGGCTCGATATGCTGACTGGCATTCCGGTCTTTCCGGCACACGCGCAAGAGGAGCCTGCAGATGCATTGACCAAACGCCTTTCAGTCGAAGTTCTTGACAGCATCAAGGCCGACCCGACGCTGCGAAGCGGTGAAGTGTCGAGGATCATCTTGCTGGTGGACTCGAAACTCTTGCCGAACATGAACTTCAAGCGCATGACTGCCGCGGCCGTGGGCCCGACCTGGCCAAAAAAAAGCGCTGAGTCGGCGAGGCTTCCCACCGATCACGCTTCTCTGGCTTCTTGAAGCATGGCGGGTGCGTCCCAGAATGGATTGGCAATGGAGGGCGCGGCGTGGATTACGGACGGGTCAGGCGGGCGTCACACCCAAGACTTTGCCTGTGATCTTGCGCGCAATCGGGGCCAGGAAGAAGATCACCGGCACACCAACGACGTAAGCGATGCCAAAGGCCTTCATCCACAAACCCAGGAATTGCTCACTCCATCCCACGTTAACCATCGTGATCACAAAAGTCATGATGGAAATCATCATGGCGCCCATCAGGCAAGAGAACACCAGGTGAAATTTCTTTTGAGCTTGCATTTGATTACTCCTATTTCAGGCGGCTGTCAGCCATTGTTCCAACTTCTTGTGTTTCGGCACACCGCCGGCGTGCAGCGCCTTGCCCTTGGCCTGCGCCAACTGATCGATCAGCGCGATGGTGTTCTTGCAATTGACGCAGCCGGTGCCGAGTACTTTGATGCCCATGAGTTTCCTTGGCAATTGAATTTCAGAAGGGATACGGCAATCATGATGAATGGCTTTCCTGTCCTCGAATTGTTGAGCCGATAGTTCCTGTGTTCATTGACATGGGGCAACTTGTCGTATATTCCCAATCAGAAAAGTCTTTGACTGAGTTCACACTGGAGGCGAATTGACGATGACCAAGCGTTTAGTCAGGAAAATTCATTCAGAACTGGACCGGCCCGACGAGATTTTTGACTTGGCAGCCGAATTGTTCCGAATCCTGTCGACGCCAATGCGGCTGAAGATCGTGAGTTGCCTGCGTGACGGCGAGCAGAACGTGAGCTACCTGCTTAGCAGGATCGATACGACGCAGCCCAATATGTCGCAGCACCTGAACATGCTCTACAAGGCCGGCGTCCTGGGCAGGCGCCGCGACGGCGTTCAAATCCTCTACCGGATCACGGATGAACGGGTGGCGGATCTTTGCCGCGCGGTCTGCAAACAGATCGAGGCCAAAGGCAGCGCCTGAGCGGCCGATCCCGGCCGCTCAATTCTTTTGCGGCGAGTCCCCATGTTTTGTGATGTCCACGAAGTCCTCCCACTGTGATCGCCGGTTTTGCCATCGGCTTCATCATGCATCGCGCTAGCCTCTTTGTTGCGAGGATTCAAAAGGCCGAGCGCGACGCACAGTGATGCTTGC
>CAIMBE010000248.1 GCA_903839085.1 uncultured beta proteobacterium
CAACGGCCTTCGGGATGACGAAGTGGCGCCAACGGCCCTCGCGATGACGCAAGTGGCTCGGTGGCAAGACAGTTCCAGGAGAGGAACGTCAGCGACGTGGCGCTCCAGGAAACCCGGGCTCGTGGAGTGCCGTGCTTTATGGTAATTTCCCGTCATGACGTTCTGGATCGATACCCATTGCCATCTGGACGCGGCCGAATTCGCTTGCGACGTGCAGGCGGTTCGGGCGCGGGCGGCTGAAAATGGGGTGGTGCATTGCGTGCTGCCCGCGGTCGAGGCCGGCAATTTCGATGCGGTGCGGCGTCTGGCTCGTGGCAGAGGCGACAGCTATGCGCTGGGCATCCACCCGCTCTACGTCGAGCGTGCGCAGGACAGCGACCTGGCCCTGCTCGACGCCGAGCTGACGCGGCATCATGCGGACCCGCATCTGGTGGCGGTGGGCGAGATCGGGCTCGACTTCTTCGTGCCGGCACTGTGCCAGAGCCCGCTGCGCGAGCGCCAGGAGCACTTCTACATTGAGCAGTTGAAACTCGCGCGCCGGCACGACCTGCCGGTGCTGCTGCACGTGCGACGCTCGGCCGACCGCCTGATCAGGGGTCTGCGGGAGCAGGCGCAGGGCCGCGCGTGGCACGGCATCGCCCATGCCTTCAACGGCAGCGAGCAGCAGGCGCTGTCCTTCATGGCGCTAGGTTTGAAGCTCGGCTTTGGCGGCGCCTTCACCTACGAGCGCGCCCTGCAACTGCGTCGTCTGGCGGTTGCCTTGCCGATCGAGGCCCTGGTGCTCGAGACCGACGCGCCCGACATGCCGCCGCGCTGGTTGTACCAGGTCGCCAGCCAGCGTGTCGCCGGCGTGCCGCAGGGTCGCAATGAACCGGGCGAGTTGCCCCGCATCGGGGCCGAACTGGCGGCCTTGCGCGGCCTGACGCCCGAGGCCGTGGCCGAGGCGAGCAGCCGCAACGCGCTGGCGGCATTGCCGCGTCTGGGCAGCCTGCTGCCCAAGTGATGGAATCGAGCTGCGCTTGCAAGGCAATTTTTCAGGCTCCGTCGTTTGAGGATAATGCCTGCATCTTGAGAAAACGCACGCCCACATTGCCCGAAGTCAATTTCTCCGACGACGGAGCGCTGCGGCATCTGCATCTGGGAAGCGAATGGATTCAGGGCAGCATGCTGCTCAAGGCGCCGACCGCGCTCTACCATGAGTACATCCAGCGCATGATGGCCTGGCTGCTTTTTGTCGAGCCCGACAGCGTTGCAGGACGCCACGCCATGCAACTGGGGCTGGGGGCGGGCTCGCTGACCAAGTTCTGTCACAAGGAACTGGGCGCAAAGACGACCGCGATCGAACTCAACCCGCAGGTGCTGGTGGCGTGCCGCGGCTGGTTCAAGCTGCCGGCGCAAAGCGAGCGCCTGCAGGTCGTGCTGGCCGACGCCGCGCTCGAGATCGAGAATCCGGCCTGGTGGGGCACGGTGGACGCGCTGCAGGTCGACCTCTACGACCACGAGGCCGCCACGCCGGTGCTCGACAGCCTGCCGTTTTATTCAAACTGCCGGCGACTGCTGCGTTCGGACGGCTGCATGACGGTCAACCTGTTTGGGCGGTCTTCGAGCTTTCTGCGCAGTGTCGAGAAGATGTCGGCCGCCTTTGGCGCCAACGCCGTGTGGGCCTTCAAGCCCACGCGCGAGGGCAATACCGTGGTGCTGGCCCAGCGCACAGCCAGCCGCCCGCGGCGCGAGGTGCTGCTGGCGCGCGCCGAGATCATTCAGGCGCGCTGGGGTTTGCCGGCGGGCAAGTGGGTGCGCGTTTTCAAACCGATGCTGGCATGAACCACAGTACACGACCCAAAGCGACGCCGCCAACGTCTCACGACGGACCCCTGGACTGGCGTCGCCTGGTCGAGTGGCTGCAACTTGACGGCGTCATCAGCGTCGCCGAGGCGCAGCGCGTCACCGCGCGCTGCGCGCAGGCCGAGAGCGCGCAGCATCCCTTGCTGCGCCTGGCCAGCGTGTCGGTGCGCCGCGCCAGCGATGACAGGGCGCTGGACGTCGAGTTGCTGACGCAGTGGCTGGCCCGGCGCGCCGGCCTGGAGTATCTGCGCATCGACCCGCTCAAGGTCGATGTCGCCAGGGTCGCTGACACCATGAGCGCAGCCTACGCAGAACGGCACAGGATCCTGCCGCTGCAGGTGGGGCCGGCCGAAGTGCTGGTCGCCGTCACCGAACCCTTTGTCCTCGACTGGGTGGCCGAAGTTGAGCGACAGTCGCGCCGCAGCGTGCGCCGGGTGCTGGCCAGTCCGCTCGAAATCCAGCGCTATATGGCCGAGTTTTTTGCCCTCGCCAAGTCGGTCAGGGCGGCCAGCAAGGCGGGCAGCGCCAGCAGTGGCGCCAGTGCCAGCTTCGAACAGTTGGTGGAGCTGGGCAAGAGCACCAAGCAGATCGACGCCAACGACCAGAGCGTGGTGCAGGTGGTCGACTGGCTCTGGCAGTACGCCTTTGACCAGCGCGCCAGCGACATCCATCTGGAGCCGCGGCGCGAGCAGGGCGTGATCCGCTTTCGCATTGACGGCGTGCTGCACCCGGTCTATCAGATGCCGATGGGCGTGCTCGGCGCCATGACCGCGCGCATCAAGCTGCTCGGGCGCATGGATGTGGTCGAAAAGCGCAGGCCGCAGGACGGCCGCATCAAGACCCGCAACCCCGCCGGCGACGAGGTCGAGATGCGGATCTCGACCTTGCCGACGGTGTTTGGCGAGAAGATGGTGATGCGGATTTTTGACCCCGAGACCACTGTCAAGGATCTTGATGCGCTCGGTTTTTCAGGCCATGACGCGCTGCGCTGGGAGGCGCTGGTCAAGCGCCCGTCAGGCATCATTCTGGTGACCGGCCCGACCGGCTCGGGCAAGACCACGACCCTTTATTCGACGCTCAAACGGGTCGCGACCGAAGAGGTGAATGTCAGCACCGTGGAGGACCCGATCGAGATGGTCGAGCCCGCGTTCAACCAGACGCAGGTGCAGGCGCAGCTTGATTTCGGTTTTCCCGAGGGCTTGCGCGCCCTGATGCGGCAGGACCCGGACATCATCATGGTCGGCGAGATCCGCGACCAGCAGACCGCCGAGATGGCGGTGCAGGCGGCCCTCACCGGGCACCTGGTGTTTTCAACCCTGCATACCAACGACGCGCCGTCGGCGGTCACGCGGCTGCTCGAACTCGGCGTGCCGGCCTACCTGATCAACGCCACCTTGCTCGGCGTGCTGGCGCAGCGTCTGGTGCGAACGCTGTGCAAGCAGTGCAAGGTGCCCGACGCGGCGGCGACGCTGACGGACTTGGCCGAGATTGTCAAACCCTGGCAGATCAACGGCGCCTACAAGCCGTTTCGGCCGGTCGGCTGCGTCGACTGCCGCATGACCGGTTTCATGGGCCGCATGGGGCTCTACGAGTTGCTGGTGGTCTCGCAGACCTTCAAGGAGCGGGTGAGCCAGGCGCCCGACGTCGCTGCCTTGAAGCGCCAGGCGATCGATGACGGCATGCGCCCGCTGCGCCTGGCGGGCGCGCTGCGCGTGGCCGAAGGGCTGACCGTGCTGGAGGAAGTGCTGAGCGCAACACCGCCCTTGTCCTGATGAGCGTCACCAGCGCGACATAGGTGTAAGCCGCATGTCGGCCAGTCCGGTTTTCCGTGCAAAATGGGTTGTTGGAAAAATTCGAGGAGCTGGTCAATGAATATCAAAAGTCAAAAAGACTTTTTCTCCGGTCTCATGTTCATGGTCATCGGCGTCGCCTTTGCCTGGGGTGCCACCACCTACTCGGTTGGCACGGGCGCGCGCATGGGGCCGGGCTACTTTCCACTGCTGCTGGGTATCCTGCTGGCCTTGCTGGGTGGCGTCGTCACCTTCAAGTCGCTGGTGGTGGAAACCGAGGACGGAGAGAAGATCGGCAGTTGGGCCTGGAAGCCCCTGTTCTACATCATCGCGGCGAATCTGGTTTTTGGCGTGCTGCTGGGCGGTCTGCCCTCCATCAAGTTGCCGGCCTTTGGCCTGATCGCCGCCATCTATGCCCTGACCGTCATCGCCAGCATGGCCGGCGAAGAATTCAAGCTGAAAGAAGTGCTGATCCTCGCCACCATACTTTCGATCATGAGCTACCTGGCCTTCATCATGCTGCTCAAGCTGCAGTTCCCGGTCTGGCCGACTTTCATCACCGGTTAAGGAACCCACACCCATGGATCTTGTTGCCAACCTGTCGCTCGGTTTCGGTGTGGCCTTCACACCGGTCAACCTGATGTACGCCTTCGTCGGTTGCCTGCTTGGCACGCTGATCGGCGTGCTGCCCGGCATCGGCCCGCTGGCAACCATCGCCATGTTGCTACCGGCCACCTATGCGCTGCCGCCGGTGTCGGCCCTGATCATGCTGGCCGGCATCTACTATGGCGCGCAGTACGGCGGTTCGACCACTGCCATTCTGGTGAATCTGCCTGGTGAATCATCGTCCGTGGTGACCGTCATCGACGGCTACCAGATGGCAAGACAGGGCAGGGCAGGGCCGGCCCTGGCTGCCGCTGGCCTGGGCTCCTTCTTTGCCGGTTGCGTCGGCACGCTGGTGCTGGCCGCCTTTGCCGTGCCGCTGACCGAAGTCGCCTTCAAATTTGGTCCGGCCGAATACTTCTCGCTGATGGTGCTGGGCCTGATTGGCGCCGTTGTGCTGGCCTCCGGTTCGCTTCTGAAGGCGGTCGGCATGATTTTGCTGGGCTTGCTGCTCGGACTGGTCGGCACCGACGTCAACTCCGGCGTGGCCCGTTTCAGCTTTGACATACCGGAACTGACCGATGGTATCGGCTTCATTGTCATTGCCATGGGCGTCTTTGGCTACGGCGAAATCATCATGAACCTGGGCAAGCACGAGAGCGAGCGCGAAGTCTTCACGGCCAACGTAAAGGGGCTGTTTCCGACCAAGGAAGACTTCAAGCGCATGATCCCGGCGGTGCTGCGCGGGACGGCGATGGGTTCGCTGTTGGGAATTTTGCCCGGCGGTGGCGCGGTGATGGCTGCTTTTGCTGCCTACACGCTGGAGAAGAAGACCAAGCTGCAGCCGGGTGAAGTACCCTTTGGCAAGGGCAATATCCGTGGCGTCGCGGCCCCTGAGTCTGCCAACAACGCCGCTTCCCAAACCTCCTTCATCCCGCTGTTGACGCTGGGCATTCCGCCCAACGCGGTGATGGCCCTGATGGTCGGCGCCATGACAATCCACAACATCCAGCCCGGCCCCCAGGTCATGACCAGCAACCCCGAACTGTTCTGGGGCCTGATCGCCTCGATGTGGATCGGCAACGCCATGCTGATCATTTTGAACCTGCCCCTGATCGGCATCTGGATC
>CAIMBE010000249.1 GCA_903839085.1 uncultured beta proteobacterium
ATCTTGGCAACCACACCGGCGCCCACCGTCTTGCCACCTTCGCGGATGGCAAAGCGCAGGCCTTCTTCCATGGCGATCGGGTTGATCAGCTTCACCGTGATCGAGACGTTGTCGCCCGGCATCACCATTTCCTTGCCCTCAGGCAACTCGATCGCCCCGGTCACGTCCGTGGTGCGGAAGTAGAACTGCGGGCGGTAGTTGTTGAAGAAGGGGGTGTGCCGGCCGCCTTCGTCCTTGCTTAGCACGTAGATTTCGCCGACAAAGTGCGTGTGCGGCTTGATGCTGCCGGGCTTGCACAGCACTTGGCCGCGCTGCACGTCTTCGCGCTTGGTGCCGCGCAGCAAGATGCCCACGTTGTCGCCCGCCTGGCCCTGGTCGAGCAGCTTGCGGAACATTTCCACGCCGGTGCAGGTGGTCTTCTGGGTGTCGGCTATGCCGACGATTTCGATTTCTTCGCCCACCTTGATGACGCCGCGCTCAATACGGCCGGTCACGACGGTGCCGCGTCCGGAGATCGAGAAGACGTCTTCGACGGGCATCAGGAAGGC
This sequence comes from uncultured beta proteobacterium, assembly GCA_903839085.1. GTDB lineage: Bacteria > Pseudomonadota > Gammaproteobacteria > Burkholderiales > Burkholderiaceae_C > Rhodoferax. The sequence continues at coordinate 549 of CAIMBE010000249.1, forward strand.
GCCGTCGATGGCGCGCTCGGGCAGCGGGATGTAGCTGTCCAGGGCGTCCACGAGTTTGTAGATCGAGCCTTCTCCCATCTCGCTCTTGTCGCCTTCCATGGCGAGTTTGGCCGAGCCGTGGATGATGGGGGTCTTGTCCCCGGGGAAGTCGTATTTGTCGAGCAGTTCGCGTACTTCCATCTCCACCAGTTCGAGCAGTTCGGCGTCATCGACCATGTCGCATTTGTTCAGGTACACGATGATGTAGGGTACGCCGACCTGGCGCGCCAGCAGGATGTGCTCGCGGGTCTGGGGCATCGGGCCGTCGGCGGCCGAGCAGACCAGGATGGCGCCGTCCATCTGCGCCGCTCCGGTGATCATGTTCTTCACGTAGTCGGCGTGGCCGGGGCAGTCAACGTGCGCGTAGTGGCGGTTGGCGGTTTCGTATTCGACGTGTGCGGTGTTGATGGTGATGCCGCGCGCTTTTTCTTCCGGCGCTGCGTCAATCTGGTCGTACGCCTTGGCCGTGCCGCCAAACTTGGCCGCCATCACGCTTGTGATCGCCGCCGTCAGCGTCGTCTTGCCGTGGTCAACGTGCCCAATCGTGCCCACGTTGACGTGCGGTTTGGTGCGTGCAAATTTTTCTTTTCCCATTTTCAGTTCCTTAAAGAGCAGTGCCCGTGAATTGGTTTAATGTTTGCATTTCGTCACAGTCTCCCTTGCCACGGGCAGCTTGGGGTGCGAAATCGCAGACAGTTCTCTAATCAGTTGGCGACAGAGCAAGAATTGCTGCGCAATTTCTTGGTTTGTCCCGCAAAATTCTAGTCAGAGGTGCCCGAGCAAATTTGCTTCGCAAATCTTGATCCGGCACCTGGAAATTATTTTGCCCTCGCCGCCATGATGGCTTCGGAGACGTTGCGCGGCGCTTCGGTGTAATGCTTGAATTCCATGGTGTAGGTCGCGCGACCCTGCGACATGGAACGAAGCGTTGTCGAATAACCGAACATTTCAGACAAGGGAACTTCGGCCTTGATGACTTTGCCGCCACCGACCATGTCTTCCATGCCCTGCACCATGCCGCGTCGTGAGGATAAGTCACCCATCACGTTGCCGGCATAGTCTTCCGGTGTTTCGACCTCGACCGCCATCATCGGCTCCAGGATCACCGGGCCGGCCTTTCGGCAACCGTCCTTGAATCCAAAGATCGCCGCCATCTTGAAGGCGTTCTCGTTCGAATCGACGTCATGGTAGGAACCAAAATGCAGCGTTACCTTGACGTCCACCACCGGATAGCCGGCCAGCACGCCCGAGGTCACGGCCTCATGAATACCCTTCTCAACCGCTGGTATGTACTCGCGCGGCACCACGCCGCCCTTGATGGCATCGACAAACTCGACACCCTTGCCCGGCGCATTGGGCTCAATTTTGAGCACGACGTGGCCGTACTGGCCCTTGCCGCCGGACTGGCGAACGAATTTGCCCTCGCTGTCTTCGACCGTCTTGCGGATCGTCTCGCGGTAAGCCACCTGCGGTTTGCCAACATTGGCCTCAACACCAAACTCGCGCTTCATGCGATCGACAATGATTTCAAGATGCAACTCGCCCATGCCGGCGATCAGCGTCTGTCCGGACTCTTCATCGGTCTTGACACGGAACGAGGGATCCTCCTGCGCCAGCCGCTGCAGTGCGATGCCCATCTTTTCCTGATCGGCCTTGGTTTTCGGCTCAACCGCCTGCGTGATCACCGGCTCAGGAAACACCATGCGTTCAAGCATGATGATGGAAGCCGGATCACAAAGAGTTTCACCGGTGGTCACATCCTTCAGACCAATACATGCGGCAATATCACCGGCGACAATCTCGCTCACTTCTTCGCGCTTGTTAGCGTGCATCTGCACAATACGGCCAATGCGCTCCTTCTTGCCGCGGATCGGGTTGTACACGGTGTCGCCCTTGGTCAGCACGCCCGAGTAGACGCGGACAAAAGTCAACTGCCCGACAAACGGATCTGTCATCAGTTTGAAAGCCAGGGCCGAGAATTTTTCGCCGTCGTCAGCGCGACGGGTGACCGGCGCCTCGTCATCATCGGTTCCCCTCACCGGCGGGATATCAACCGGCGACGGCATGAACTCGATCACTGCGTCGAGCATGCGCTGCACGCCCTTGTTCTTGAACGCGGTTCCGCACAGCATAGGCTGAATTTCGCTGGCAATGGTGCGGGTACGAATCCCGAACTTGATTTCAGCTTCGGTCAAGTCACCTTCCTCGAGGTACTTGTTCATGAGTTCTTCATTGGCTTCGGCAGCTGCTTCCACCATCTTTTCACGCCACTCCTTGGCCAACTCAAGCAACTCAGCCGGAATCTCCCGGTACTCAAATTTCATCCCCTGGGACGCTTCGTCCCAGATGATGGCTTTCATCTTGATAAGGTCAACCACCCCGACAAAATGTTCCTCTGCACCAATCGGAATCACGATCGGCACCGGGGTTGCCTTGAGGCGCAGTTTCATCTGCTCGACGACCTTGAAGAAATTAGCGCCGGTGCGGTCCATCTTGTTCACAAAGGCCAACCGCGGCACCTTGTACTTGTTCGCCTGCCGCCACACAGTTTCCGACTGCGGCTGCACCCCGCCCACGGCACAGTACACCATGCAGGCGCCGTCCAGCACACGCATGGAGCGCTCGACCTCGATGGTGAAGTCAACGTGACCGGGTGTGTCGATGATGTTGATGCGGTGTTCCTGGAAGTTGTTTTCCATGCCCTTCCAGAAACAGGTCGTTGCAGCCGAGGTGATCGTGATGCCGCGCTCCTGCTCCTGCTCCATCCAGTCCATGGTCGCCGCGCCGTCGTGCACCTCACCAATCTTGTGGTTCACACCGGTGTAAAAGAGAATTCGCTCGGTAGCAGTTGTCTTTCCGGCGTCGATATGAGCTGAAATACCGATGTTGCGGTAGCGCTCAATGGGGGTATGGCGAGCCATGATGGATCCTTGGTTGCTCTCTAAATAAATCAAATCGGGCGACGCCGCGAAGACTCGAGATCTCCACGGCGCAGCGAGCAAGGTTTAGGTCAGGCGCATCGCAGCGGACGGTGCCCTAGGCACGGCAAGGCGACACAAACACGCATAAACTTTGCGCAGTAGCCGCTCAAAAACGAAAGTGGGAGAAGGCCTTGTTCGCCTCAGCCATGCGGTGAACTTCATCGCGTTTTTTCATCGCGCCACCCCGGCCTTCGGTGGCTTCCATCAACTCGTTCGCCAAGCGAAGCGCCATTGATTTTTCGCCGCGCTTGCGGGCGGCTTCCTTGATCCAGCGCATGGACAGGGCCAGACGGCGAATCGGGCGCACTTCGACCGGCACCTGGTAGTTGGCGCCACCGACGCGACGGGATTTCACTTCGACCATCGGCTTGACGTTATTGATCGCCATGGTGAAGGCTTCCACCGGATCTTTGCCCGGGTTCTTCTTTTCGATCTGCTCGAGCGCGCCGTAAATGATGCGCTCGGCAACCGCTTTCTTGCCGCCCTCCATGATCACATTCATGAATTTGGACAATTCGACATTGCCGAATTTTGGATCCGGCAGGATTTCACGTTTAGGGACTTCGCGACGACGTGGCATTTTTTCACCTCTTTGCTTCAGTTGACATCCTTGTCGGATGCCGCGAAAACCATCTGGTTTTCACTTACTCGACCCAACAGCGGGTCACTACGTTGAATCACCGCGCCACGCGGGAAACAACACCTTTATGGAAAAGTTTTCAGGCTATTTGGCCTTGGGCTTCTTCGCGCCATATTTGGAACGCGACTGCTTGCGGTCTTTCACGCCTTGCAGGTCCAGCGAACCGCGAACAATGTGGTAGCGCACGCCCGGGAGATCCTTGACCCGGCCACCGCGAACCAGCACGACACTGTGTTCCTGCAGGTTGTGGCCTTCGCCGCCGATGTACGAAATGACTTCGAACCCGTTGGTCAGACGCACCTTGGCGACTTTGCGTAGAGCTGAATTCGGTTTTTTTGGCGTCGTGGTGTAGACACGGGTGCATACACCGCGGCGCTGCGGAGAATTTTGCATCGCCGGGCTTTTGGACTTGATCGTTTCGACCTCGCGCCCCTGACGCACTAGCTGATTAATGGTTGGCATTGAAAAACGTCCCTAAACGTTTGTTAACTTGACTATCTGGAAAACGTGAACCCCTTCGGAAATTCCGAAAAGCCTTCGACTATATCAGGTCAAGGGTTTCCCCGCAATCAAATTCGCGCTGCTGTTGCTTTGAAGTTTGCGGGCGCTCACTCTTCAGAAAACCACATTTCACTTGATCCACAGACGGACCGCGTCCCAGGCACGCCCGAATAGGCCAGCCTGTTCAACGGCTTCCAGCGCGAGCAATGGAACATCGATGAAGGCCTGGTCACCCATGCTGATCTTCAGGGTGGCAAGCTGCTGGCCCTTGACGAAGGGCGCAACCAGGGGGTCAGCACGCGCCACCTGCGTCTTGAGCCTGGTCGCCGTTCCGGCGGGCACGGCGACGATGATGGCCTGCGGTCGGCCCAGTTTGACGACCGCATCCCTGCCCTTCCAGACCGCCGGCGACGCCACAACCTGATTTGCGTCGAACAGTTTGACGGCTTCAAAGGCGGTAAAACCCCAGTTCAGCAATTTTTGCGATTCGTTGGCGCGTGAGTTTTCGCTGGCGGCACCGAGCACAATGGACAGGAGACGGCGACTGCCGGTCGGCCCCGGCGAACCCGCCGCATTGCCGGGCGTGCCCAGACTGGCAAAGTCGCGCCTGGCGGTTGCAATCAGGCAATAGCCGGCAGCATCGGTATGGCCTGTTTTCAAACCGTCCACCGAAGGATCGCGAAACAACAGCAGGTTGCGGTTGCTGTCATTGGCTGCCGGTGTTCCCGGATACCGGTATTTCTTGATCGAATAGTAGACCACATAATCGGGAAAATCACGCATCAACCGGGTTGCCAGAATACTGAGATCGCGCGCTGTCGTGATATGCCCGGCCTCGGTTAAACCTTCGGCATTTTTGTAACTTGTGGATTTCATCCCAAGCACCTTGGCCTGCTCGTTCATGAGTTGCACGAAGCGCTCTGCGCTGCCGCCCACCGCCTCCGCCAGTGCCATGGTGGCGTCGTTGCCGCTTTGCACGATCATGCCCTTGAGAAGATCCTCCACCGGCACCATCATTTTCGGATCGATAAACATTCTTGAGCCCTGCATCTTCCAGGCCCGCTCGCTGACCGGCAGTGTTTGCTGAAGGTCGATTTTCTTGCTGCGCAGAGAATCAAAAACCAGATAGGCCGTCATCAGTTTGGTCAAGGAGGCGGGTTCAACCGGCGTGTCGATGTCCTTACCGGCCAGCATCTGATCGGCCGTGACGTCCATCAAAAGGTAGGACCGGGCCGCAATTTCGGGTGCTTGCGGCGTTTGCGCCGACACCGGGAAACACATCGCGGCGGCAAGGAGCAGGATGAGGGTTTTCATTGGCAAAGAGTCCGATGCGCGCGGCAATAGCCTAGCGCCCCTGGCCTGCAGGCACGAGCAGGCGCTCCACCACTTTGCCGTTGATCAGGTGCGATGCAACAATTTCATCGATATCTTGGTTGTCGACGTAGGAATACCAGACTGCCTCCGGATACACCACGGCCACCGGACCTGCGGCACAGCGGTCCAGACAACCCGCTTTGTTGACGCGAACCTTGCCCGGACCGGACAGGCCCGCCGCCTTGATCTGAAGCTTGCACCGGTCAAAGGCTTCCTGTGCCCCATGACGGGCGCAGCAGTCTTCGTCGCCTTTTCTCTCATTGAGGCAGAAGAAAATATGCCGTTCGTAGTAGGACGCTGCCGCTGGGGTCTCGGCGGCGGCGCGCGCCTGTTCTTCGGATTTGGGTTCTATCATGAGCGCTATTTTAGTTTCTTGGTTCTCGTTTTCCGACCTGCATCAAGCCGTAGACCAGAACGGCATAGGGCCACAGCCAGCCGAGCCACTGGGCTAGTCCATGAAAACGGATAAAGCGCCCCTGCTCCCAGGTCGAAAGGGTTTGCGCAAAATACGGACTGGCGGGCGCCTGATTGAGAAGGCCGAGGTAGATTCCCAAGGTCAGCAGCACAACGGCAACGCTGACGCGCCTTGGCAGCCACAGCAGCAATATCATCAGCACCCATGCCGTCGCGATGCCAACCTTGACAGGCAGGTTCAACCAGGCCCAGACGTGTTCGGGCCCATAACTCAGGGCAGCGGAAAGTGCCGTCGTGGCCACTCCAACCGAGACCACCACGAGCAGGAACAGGGCCCGCTGCGCAGTGCGTCGGATGATGCAATAACCCAGCAGGCAAGGGATCAGCAAGCCCAGCACAACGCACACCAGTTCCACGCCAGGTACCAAAGGCTGCAGTTCAATATCGCGCACCGGCAGCCAATTCAGGAACGGCGTTTCGTGCAGTGCATCGGCCAGTGCCGCCTCCATGCGTTCCTCGACCTGTCCGAGGCCAAATGGCACCGTCGCGGGAAACAGCAGGGCCAGCGGCCATAGTGCCAGCAATACCAGCCCCCCCCTGGCGTCGGCTACAAACCAGCGTGCCCGAAAGCGACTCCATCGATCGATGCCACCCGACCGTTCCAGGGCCCATGCCAACAGGGCCCCAACCCAGGCACCGAGAATATTCAGGAAAAGATCTATATGAGATGGCACGCGGGCCGGCAAATAGCTTTGAAGCGATTCCATCGCCAGGGACAGCAGGCCCGCCATCAGTGTGGCCAGCGGCACAGTAAACCGCGTGCCTCCGATGCGCAGGGCGCTCAAGGCCAGCAGAAAGCCCAGCGGCGCATAGCCGATCACGTTGACGACCACATCAAAGCCAGACCAGTACCTTGGCCATGGACCGCTCAGGAACGCCCATGGCACGATGCCTTGATAGCGCCAGTCAGAGAATGGATAGAGACTGGCGTAAAAGATGAGCCCGGTGTACAGCAACGCGAGGGGCCACGCCGAGGTCTTGCGCATCAATGCTGCTCTAGCAAGGGGACGGCACAAGCCAGCTCGGAACAACACCCGCCTGAGCAGCGCGGACGCCCGATCGCAGCAAGCGCTTGGCACCATTGAAAATGACGATATGAACCGACATGATCCTGAGCATGGATCGAAGTTTAGGTCAAAAAAAACCCCAGTACGAGACTGGGGTGGTAAGCCTATTTGCTGTCACACATCAAGGCCCCGCTCAGGGAGGAAAAGCGGGAGGTAGCAAGCTACCCGGGATCAAATTTACCAGACTATCTTGCAGATGACAAGAGGATATTCTATGAAAATTGTAAATATTTATTAATAAGTGACGATTAGACATGGATGCAACAACGCGACGGTCAGGCCGTCCACTTTGACCGACTCGGTTTCGAATTGATCTGGCGCGTGGAAATCGGGCACAATTTGCGTCATGACACCCTACGCCCCCTTCCCCCTCGCACGCCCGCGACGCTTGCGGCGCGACCTCTTCACACGCAATCTGGTTCGTGAAAGCACTCTGGGCGCAAGCGACCTGATCTACCCTGTCTTTGTGACGGATGGCCAGCGTCAGCGCCAGGCGGTTGCGTCCATGCCAGGAGTCGAGCGACTGAGCCTGGACCTGCTGCTGCCGGTTGCCGAGGAGTGCGTGAAGTTGGGCATCCCGGTCATGGCCTTGTTTCCGGTCATCGATTCATCTCTGAAGACACCCGATGGACGCGAAGCATTGAATCCGGAAGGCCTCGTGCCAAGGGTTGTGCAAACCTTGAAACGGGAATTCCCTGATCTCGGCCTGATGACGGACGTCGCTCTGGACCCCTTCACCAGCCATGGACAGGATGGTCTGCCTGACCCCAATCCGGCGGCCGAGGGCTACATCATGAATGACGAAACCGTTGCCGTTCTGGTGAAGCAGGCGCTCACTCAAGCAGGCGCCGGCGTGGATATTGTGGCCCCAAGCGACATGATGGACGGACGCATCGGCGCCATCCGACACGCGCTGGAAGCCAATCATTTTGTTCACACCCGCATCATGGCCTACAGCGCAAAATACGCGAGCGCGTTCTACGGCCCCTTCCGCGACGCCGTTGGCTCGGCTGCGAATCTTGGCAAAAGCAATAAAAAGGTCTACCAGATGGACCCCGGCAACACCGACGAGGCACTGCGCGAAGTCGCGATCGACATTGCCGAAGGCGCTGACATGGTGATGGTCAAACCCGGCATGCCCTACCTCGATATCGTGCGCCGCGTCAAGGATGAGTTCAAAGTACCCACCTTCGCCTACCAGGTCAGCGGCGAGTACGCCATGCTCAAGGCGGCGGCGCAGAATGGCTGGCTCGACCACGATGCGGTGATGATGGAGGCTCTGCTGGGCTTCAGGCGCGCGGGGGCCGACGGCGTCCTCACCTACTTCGCCCGCGACGCGGCCCGGTTGCTGCGGGCGCAATAGGGCGTATTGCACTGCTGGCGCTGATTGCGGACCGCGACATGGTCTGAATTTGGACACCGACCCGAATGCGAATCTTCACCATCGACGCGGCCCGCGTTGAGGAGGCCCATGATCTGGATGCTCTGGTCGCGGCCGGCCGGCCCGAGCATGGCTACCTGTGGATCAGTTGTACCCGACAGGAGCTTGAAATCATGCAGTCGCAGGTCCAGTCGGCGCTGCAAGCGCTGGCTGGGGTGCAACTGGTTGATCTGCATGTTTCCGATCTGCTGAACCAGCAACTGCCGTCCCATTACGACTACACCTCGCAATACGATGTGCTGGTTTTTCGTCGCCTGGCTGCCAGCAGCGCAGACAGTGACGAAGCGCCGCCGGGTCTGCCCGCGACCCACTTGCCGGCGCGCGGTGGCCCGCCGGTCCTGCGGCGCATCGACACCAGCCCGGTCGGCTTCGCCGTGTTTGATCAACTCCTGCTGTCAGTGCACCCGACCGATTGCGCTGTACGCGATGCCTATGCCGCCAAATTGCTGCAATCTGCGTCCGCCGAATCGCGCGCCGCGGGGGCTCGCATGCCCACTGGGGCGGTCGACCTGATGCTGCGGATTGTGAATCAGATGGTGGACAGCTACCTCGGTTTGCGGCGCCAGCTGAGCCACCAGCTCGACCATTGGCAGACCGAATTGATCAATCCCAGGACACGCTTCAACAACTGGTCAGCGATGCTTGAAGCCCGACTTTCGCTGCATCATCTCGACGAGATCTGCGAGGACCAGCGCACCGCGATGCAGGACTGGATCGAAGCCATGAAGACCTGGCCTGAAGCCGATACGCCGGGCGGTCAGCGCGAGCACGATCTGCTGCAAGTGCGCAGCCGCGACGTGCTGGAGCACATAGAACGGGTCGTGCATCATGTGCGCCGCCTGGAGCAAAGCGCCGAGACCGCCGTTCAAATGCACTTCAGCGCCCAGAGCCACCGAACCAACGAGATCATGCGCACCCTCACCGCCCTGACCGCCATCTTCCTGCCTCTGAACCTGATCGCCGGCATCTTTGGCATGAACTTTGAGTTCATCCCCTTCCTGCACCGATCCAATGGCTTCTGGATTGCTGTCGGTGCCATGCTGTTGATTGCTTGCACGCTGGTGCTCGTCTTTTCGAGAAAACGCTACCTGGAACGCTCGAGTCGCTAGCGCTTGGACGCGGCACTGGAAAACGCCGTCAAACCCAGGGCGGCGCCAGCTGTTCCGAAGCAAATACGCGCTGCACTGCCGGGCGCGACAGCACCGCCTGCAGATAGGGTGCCAGATGCGGCCGACTCCGGGCCGGCGCGGCGTCAAAGCCGCGCGTCCAGCGACACAGCATCATGGTGAACGGGTCCACTGCTGAATAGTCCTGTCCCAACAACCATGGGCCGCCTGATCGCGCCAGTTCGGCGTCGAGTTGGTCCAGCAGCAGACCGGTCCTGTGCTGCGCCTGCGCCTTGACTTCGGCGGCCCCGGCAAGATTGCCCTCGTTGACCCAGCGCTCTGGATAAAAATAGGCAATCAGTGTCGGCTGCAGGGTGTTGGTGAGCCAGATCAGCCACTTGTAAAAATGCGCACGCGCCGCTGAACCCGGTTCAGGCGCCAGCGCGGCCTGCGGGTAACTGTCGCACAGATGCAGGCAGATGGCGGCGGTCTCGTACAACACCAGGTCCCCGTTCGTCAGCACCGGAATCAACCCGTTCGGGTTGAGCTTCAGATAATCGGGTGTCTTGTGCGCATCCGCCATCCGATCCACCAGCACCAGTTCAAACGGCACCCCAATTTCTTCCAGCACAATGTGGGGTGTCATGGCCGCGGTGCCGGGGTAGTAATGAAGTTTCAGCATTTGGATGATCCCAGGTTGGAGGCACGTGCGCAGGCTAATTCAAGCCGAACAGTGACGCGCCGTTGTCCCACGCAATGCGGCGCGCGACCTCGGGCGGAAGTTCGCCGAGCCAATGGCGATAGCCCTGCATCAGTTCATCATATTGCAGCCATCGCTGGTTGACCCAGGTGTCCGAGCCGATCATGAAGCGGCTCGGGTACTTGAGCAGGAGGGCACGCCACTCCGGACAAAGTTTGTCGCCGGCCTGCTCGCCCCGGCAGGTGAGTCCCGGGCGGTAGGACAGTTCGCCCATCAGCAACGGGTATTTTGCAAACAGCTCGTCGACTCTCCCCACAGTCGGGCCTCCAATACCGGTGTGGGCCCAGATCAGACGCATCTTCTGACCCCTGGATGGCGTGTTGCTCATCAACAGCTCAATCGCCGCGTCATCCACATGTGCCAAGACCACAAGGTCTTTCGCCTCCGCCAGTGCCATCAGCTTCCTGGCCACCGGGCCATTCGCGTTGCCACTGTCATACAGGTGAAACTCACCGATACCACGGTAAGCGAGAGCCGGCGTGCCGCGTGCCAGCTCGGCTTGCACCATCTGGTAAATCGATTCATCGCGGAACCAGTTATCGTAATCGGCACGGTTGCGGTACAGCCGCACAAACGGCACGACCGTGACGCCCGCCTTGCGGGTTTCATTTTGCGCCTCGGCCAGGGTCCGGGTGCCGTCGTTGGGTCGCGAATTGGCGACGATCGCCTGGACCCCATTGCGCTGAAAACGAGCCAGTACATCGGCCGGGGGATGCGGCCCGGTCCGGCCGTTCCAGGCCTCGTCGTTGTAGTGCAGGTGCGCGTCGAACAGGGGGCCGCTGTAGTCGGCGGCCCGGGCCATGCCGGCGGCGGTCAGGAACACAAGAACCGCCAGGACAAGCGCCGCGCCGGTCAGCGCCCGAAAACCTTTGACTACCGAGTTGCGTCGCATGCTGTCAGGCCAGCCGCGCGCCAATGAAAGCCAGCGTGCGCTCGCGCGCCAGCGCAGCGGCGCTCGCATCGTAAGCGCCGCGATGATCACAGTTGAAGCCGTGCGTGGCCTGGTACATGCGCACATCGACATCGGGGTGCGCGGCCCTGAAGGCGGCGACGCCTTCCAGCGGGATCGACTGATCCTGGTTGGCAAAATGCGCCAGCACCGGACAATCTGGAAGGCGCGCGATCTCGGCAGCACCGGTCATGCCGCCGCCATAGTACGGCACGGCGGCGCTCAGGCCGCGCAGCAGGCAGGCGGCGCGCCAGGCCAGCAAGCCACCCCAGCAGTACCCGACGATGGCCACCTTGCCAAGTGCCGCCCCATGGTCGATGGCGGCTTGAATGTCCTGCATCACGCCAGGCGCAGGCAGGGCCCCCACCGCCGCTTTCAGCGCAACACCAGCGGCGATGTCCTGCGCTGTGTAGCCCATTTCAACACCGGGCTTCACGCGGTGAAAGGTGGCCGGTGCGAGCGCGAGATAGCCTTGCTCGGCAAAACCGTCCACCACCGCGCGGATATGCGCGTTGACCCCGAATATCTCCTGCAGCACAATGACGGCGCCCTTGGCGGTCGCCGCCGGTCGCGCCTCGTAAGCAGGAAATTTGAACCCGTCCGCCGCCGTCAACTCGATGAAATTTCCCATCTCCGCACCTCAAGAAAAGTCTGCCTGCCCTGAATGCAGCCAGCGCTCCAGAAAATCGAGCCGGTCCTGACCCCAGAAGATTTCACCGTCGACGCAGTAGCTCGGCGTCCCGAAGACTCCGGCTTCGATCGCCACCCGGGTGTTGGCGTCATAGCGCTCCTGCACCGTCGGGCTGCCCGATTGCGCCAGTCGCTCGGCCGGCAGGTCGCACTCACTCAGCAGTTCGGCCAGCGTGCCGGCACTGGCAATGTCCCGCTGCTGTACCCAGACCGCAGAGAACACCGACGCGCTGAGGCGCATGGCCGCAGCGCCGCCCTCATGCAGATCCACAGCGATGATCAGGCGCGCCGCGTCATCAGCAGCCACCGGGAAATAGCGCGGCTCAACATTGAGCGGCAATTGCAGGAAATCACGAAAGCGCGCCAGTTCCCGCAGCCGGTAAGCCTGGCGCTGCGGCGCGCGCTTGGCCAGCGGCAGGCCCCCGGAAACGGCAAAAACTTTGCCAAAGTCGGCCGGCAATACGCGCACCCTGGCATTTGAAGCCTGGGCCATCGCTGCCAGGCGAGCATGGCCAAGGTAGGCCCAGGGACTCTGCGGCGCAAAGTAGTAATCGATTGTCTGGTTCATATCGTCCGGCCTTTCCCCGACGCAAGCTTGCACGTGAGTCATTGCACCACAAGAACTACTTTCGTGCATTTTCGGTCACGCGGGCCTGAAGCTTGCGCTAGACTCAAACTCGGGTTTCGCAAATTGTGACCCGTTCGCACGATCGCTCCTTTCAACTGCGTTGACAACCAATCGAGACACCGAGCCATGCCCGAACAGGCAGACTTCCTCGTTATCGGCGGCGGTATCGCCGGCGCCTCAGCGGCCTACTGGCTGGCGCCGCATGGCCGGGTGATCCTTCTCGAGCGCGAGTCGCAGCCCGGCTACCACTCGACCGGGCGCTCGGCGGCGATGTTCATGGAAAGCTACGGCACGCCCCAGGTACGCGCCCTGACCATGGCCAGCCGGGCGTTTCTGGAAGATCCCCCCGCCGGATTTTGCGATCACCCGCTGCTCTCGGCCCGTGGTGCTGTGGTGGTCGCCATGCAAGGACAGGAAGCGCTGCTGGCCGACTACTGGCAAGCCACACACCCGCTGTCACCAAGCGCAATGTTGCTTGACGCCCGCGCAGCCTGCGCGCTGGTGCCGGCGCTTCGACTGGGCCAGGTCATCGGGGCAGTCTATGAAACCGATGCGGTGGATATGGACGTCGCTGCCCTGCACCAGGGTTACCTGCGTGGAATGCGCCGTGCCGGCGGCACGGTCGTCTGCAACGCCGAGGTGACGATGCTACGCGGTTCGGCTCAAGACTGGCACCTGCACGCTGGCGGCGTCGACTATGCGGCGCCGGTGGTGCTCAACGCGGCCGGCGCCTGGGCCGACGCCGTGGCGGCACTGGCCGGGGTGTGCGCCATCGGCCTGCAGCCGCGGCGGCGTTCGGCCTTTATTTTCGCGCCGCCCGCAGGCCTGGCCTGCGCCAACTGGCCTCTGACGATCGGCATCGGCGAAGACTGGTACTTCAAGCCCGATGCCGGCATGCTGCTGGGCTCGCCGGCCAATGCCGACCCGGTGCCGGCACAGGACGTTCAGCCCGAAGAGATCGATATCGCGATCGGCATCGACCGCATCCAGTCCGTGACCAGCCTGACCATCCGCCGACCGACCCGGACCTGGGCCGGTCTGCGCTCATTCGTTGCCGACGGCGATCTGGTTGCCGGCTTCGATCCACAGGCGCCGGGCTTCTTCTGGGTGGCAGCGCAGGGCGGTTACGGCATCCAGACCTCGGCCGCGATGGGCGAAGCCAGCGCCGCACTGGCGCGTGGCCTGCCACTGCCCGAGCGCATCGCGGCCTATGGACTGAGCGCAGAGATGCTGAGTCCGGCGCGCCTTTTCAAAGCGCACCGTGTGAGCGGGTCGCAGGTCGGTGAAGCCTGAGGCAAAGTATTCTTTCGGTCTGGCTCACGCCGGAAGGTTGAAAACCCGCATGGCGTTGGCACCGCGAATGGCATCGCACTCGGTCTGTGGCAACCTGGCCGTGTTGGCAAAGGCGCCCTGGGTATCGTGCACCTGGTGCGGCCAGTCGGTCCCCAGCATCACGTGCTCGGCACCGACGACCGAGATCAAATACTGCAAGGCGCCAAAATTGTAGGTAATGCTGTCGTAGTAGATGTGACGCAGGTAGTCGGTGGGCTTGCGTTTCATCTGGCGGCGCTGGGGGATCTCGACCGCGTCGCCTTTCTCGAAGCGACCCACCAGATAGGGCAGCGCGGCGCCACCGTGCGAGGCGATGATTTTCAGATTCGGATACTGATCAAGAAAACCTTCGAAGATCATTCGGGTGATGGCCAGCGTGGTGTCAAACATGAAGCCGACCGACCAGCTCAAATCAAACTTTGTCATGTCCATCATGTCGACGCCGGGCGGATCGGTTGGATGCACGAGGACCGGCAGGGCGCGCCGGTCGATTTCGGCCCATATGGGCGCAAAAAGCGGTTCGGTCAGGCTGCGTCCGCTGACATTGGCCAGCACCATGACGCCCACTGCGCCCCGGTCGCAGCTGCGGCGCAATTCTTCCACGGCGCGCTGCGGATATTCCCACGGCAGGGAGGTGAACCAGCGAATGCGATCGGGGTACCTTGCCTGCGCCTCGGCCATGGTGTCGTTGGACTCGATCGCTGCGCGACAACTGACGCCTTCGTTGCCCCAATAGACATTCGGACAGGTCAGGGAAACAATCGAAATGTCGATGCCGGCCGCGTCCATGTGCTTGATGCGCAAGTCATAGTCGAAGTGGCCGCGCTGCGGAATTACCACCGGCGTATCGCCCCTGAAAATCTCCTGCTGTCCATCGGGTCGGGTCTTGATGTTGTACTGGCCGCCCTCGCTCTTGAGCAACTCCAGCCAATTGGTCGTGAACATGTGGGTATGAACATCAATCACGGTCATGGTGCAAGTCTCCTGAGTTGGCCTGAATAATAGTCTCAGAATACCGGGTTTCCAGCGAAGGCCGCGCTGACCCGGCGATGGCCCCGGTGTCGCGTCGCGAAAACCGACCTACAATATTTTTGGCGCTCCGGCAAACTCGTCGGCAGTTCTTTCATCCACCCCGTTTTTCCAAAAGGATTCAAGATGCAAAGAAGACAACTCCATAAGCTGGCTGGCGCGTCCGCCTTGGGCCTGCTGGGAATGCCCGGACTCCTGCACGCGCAGGACAAACCGGTGATCCGGATTCTGGTCGGTTTTCCTCCCGGCGGCTCGGTCGATGTCGTGGCCCGACTGCTGGCTGAGCGCATGAAGGTCGCGCTGGATCAGAATGTCATCGTCGACAACAAGCCCGGCGCCGCTGGCCGGGTCGCGCTGGGTGAAGTCAAGCGGGCTGCCGTGGACGGCAACACCCTGGTGCTTGCGCCCAGCGGCGCCCTTGTGATCCTGCCCTGGCTGTACAAGAGCCTGGGTTATGACCCGGTGCGCGATTTCACGCCGATCGCGCGCACCACAAGCTTCGATTTCGCGCTCACCGTGGGCCCCGGAGCGCCGGCCGGCGATATCAGGGCGTTGTTCGCCTGGTTGAAAACCAATCCGGACAAGGCCAATTACGCCACCTCCGGTGCTGGCACGGTGCCCCATTTCACCGGCCTTCTGTTGGCACAGGAAACCTCCATTCCCCTGACCCATGTGGCCTACAAGGGAGGCGCACCGGCCGCGCAGGACTTGCTCGGTGGACAGATCCCCTTAATGATCGACACCGCGTCAGAGACCATCGAGCACCACCGAAACGGGAAATTGCGGATCCTGGCCGTGACTGGAGAGAACCGCTCGGCGGCCTTGCCCGAAGTACCCACCCTCAAGGAACTTGGCTTCAATGTGGTGGCGGACGCCTTCTTTGGCCTTTATGGCCCGGCCAATATGGCTGCAGACAAGGCACAAAGAATCAGCGATGCCGTGGCACAGGCCCTGAACAATCCGGAATTTCAGGCACGCATTCGCGCGCTGGGCCTGACGCCTGCTTTTGCCGGGCCGCAAGCCTTGGCCAGTTTGCAGGCCACGCACCTGAAGCGCTGGGAAACGCCGATCAAAACCTCAGGCTACACGATAGATCAGTAGTTGCATCGCGGGCCCTGGCCGACGGGGCTGCGCCGCCTCGCAGAACCGCGTTCTGCGGCTTGAACTCGATGCCTGCTCTTCAGTGACAGATCGGCGACTGGCTCTGGCTGATCCAGATCGTCTTGACGTGCGCGTTGGCGCTGGCATTGCGTTGATCGAGCCATCGACTGACGACAAAGTGAAATGGTTTTTCCATCCAGTCCATTTCCCAGGCGTAGGCATAAATCTGGTCGTAGGTTTCCGGCTTGGCGAAAAATCCCCTGTCGGCACAAACACCCGAGCTATTGACTTTAGACGCAACGCGAATCGAGCTTGCAGGCATGACAGTCTCCCAAGATGCGATCAGTCCTTTTCAGTCCGGCAGTTTCAAGTGCCCGCCGCCGGCCCCTTGGTGTCTGCGCAAGGCCAAACAGCAATGCGGCAGGCCACCAGGCCATTGTTACCGCGCGGGCGGCCCAACGATCGATCGAACAGAGGGTGTTTCTGGATTCAGATCAAGATTTGAGTGCCCATGACGGGACCGGCGGCTCGGTCGGCCCCTCAAACGCTGTGGTCATTGACCAAGATATGAACCGCGCAGGCCTGCGCGTCATTGCCTTTGCTGCCGCCCATGATCTGTGCCAGTCCGATACGCGCGCCAGCAACCTGTCGGCCTTGGGCCTGGCCCCGCAGTTGCAGCGCGATCTCGACGATCTGCGCCAGTCCGGAGGCGCCGGGCGGGTGACCGCGCGCCTGCAAGCCGCCGCTGGGGTTCACCGGGATTCGCCCGCTCAGGGCCGTGGCGCCCGATGCCACCAGCGGTCCCCCCTTGCCTGGTTCACAGAGCCCAAGCGCCTCGCAATGGATGATCTCCGAGATGGTGAACGCATCATGCACTTCAACCACATCGAGTTCTTCCGGTCCGATACCGGCACTGGCATAGGCCTGCGCTGCCGCCCGCAATTCACTGTCCCAATAGGTCAAATCGCGCATCGGGTCGTAATCGCCCGAGGTCAGCACCGAGGCCGCCAACCGCAATGCGCGCGCAGCGTGATCATGCAACCAGTTGGGTGAACAGACCACCACGGCGGCGGCGCCGTCGCTGCTTGGACAGCAAGAGTAAAGAGTCAAAGGATCAGCGATCATCGGCGAGTTCAGCACCTGTTCGATCGTCACCAGTTTGTTGAACTGCGCCAGCGGATTAAGCGAGCCGTTGTAGTGATTCTTGACAGACACCTGGGCCATCTGCTGCAGCGTGGTGCCGTGAGTCTGCATGTGCTTCTGCGCAATCAGCGCGAACAGCCCTGGAAATATGTCACCGAGTTGCGTCTCTATCTGACTGCTTGCCACCTTCAGCACCGAGCCCTTGGGCATTACGCCTTTGTCTACGCCAACGGCCAGCACCACATCATGAATCCCCCATGCCACATCGCGCCAGGCCAGATGCAGCGCGGTTGCGCCCGAGGCGCAGGCGTTCTCGACATTGACGACAGGAATACCGTGAATGCCGAGTTCCCAGGCCACTGATTGGCCGACACCGGTTTCACCCTGGATCAGCGCGCCAAGCGCGCTGCCGCAATACACGGCCTGAATAGCAGTCGGCGACAAGCGGGCATCGCGCAGCGCAGCGACACAAGCCTCGCGCCCCAACTCGCTGAGGCTGCGCAGGGGGTGCCGGCCAAACGCCGTCATGCCGACGCCCGATAGATAGGCCCGGCGCGGAGCTTCAGCCATGACCAGTGCACTCCTCAGGTGCAAATGAATAGCCAAGTACGCCCGGCAGCGCAGACGCCGCAATCACACCGAGGCTCAACCGAACCCTGGTTCCGGGTGCGAACGCTGTCAACGGGGCCCCTGAGAGTGGTGCAAAGATCCGGGTGCTGTCCTGTGGCAGGTCAACGTAGCCATAAGCATAGGGCGCAGCGTGGCCGAGCGAAGAGGGAACCCGAACCACCGTGCTGGCATGTATCACCCCCTGCGCGGACAAGCGATGTGTCGCAAGCCGTCCCTCTGGCGGACCGCAGTGGGTGCATATTGCGCGCGGAGGGAAGAACACACGCGCACAATCGAGGCAGCGCGTCCCTTGCAGCGCCACTGGAATGCCGCGCTCATCGACGCTAAATAGATCCTCGCGCAGCCAGGCCAAGGCCGCGGGATCGGGATTTGTCGTCATCTTAAAATCCTTCCATGCCGCCGCTGACATGCATTACCTGGCGGCTGGTGAACGCAGCCATGTCAGAAGCGAAGAACAGCACCGCATTGGCAATGTCGCTTATTTTTCCCATGCAGCGCATCGGCGTCATGCGGATAAGCCTGTCACGCACGGCTTCAGGCAACCCGGCTGCCTTGGGTGTTTCTATCAATCCTGGCGCCACGCAGTTCACCGTGATGCGATCGCGGGCCAGTTCCAGTCCGAGGCTGCGGGTCAAACCAACCAGCCCGGCTTTGGCAGCCGCGTAATTGGTCTGCCCGATGTTGCCGCGATAGGCCATCGAGGCGATATTGACGATGCGTCCGGCATCAGAGCCGCGCAACTGCGGCACGGCTGCGCGAGCGCATAGAAAGGCGGCCTTGAGGTTCAGGTTGTGAACCTCATCCCAATCCTCCTCGGACATCGTCTCGATCCGCGAATCGCGAATTCCACCGGCGTTGTTGACCAGGATATCAAGCCGCCCGAGAGTCTGCACCGCATGCGCGACCATCGCCGAGACCGCCGCCGCATCGGTTACGTCGCTTGGATCAGCAATGGCCCGGCCACCCGCCTCGACAATCAGATCACAAGTCTGCTGAGCCCGGGGAAATGCGTTGTCGTTGACCAGCACACTGGCGCCGGCCTGCGCAAGGCACAACGCCATGCCACGCCCGAGGTCGCCTCCCGCTCCCGTGACCAGGGCGACCCGGCCCTGCAGCGAAATTTGGATCATGTCAGACTTTCCTCTCTTCTTCGCGCCAGTACGGTGCCTTCAGGACGTGTTTCATCACCTTGCCGGCGGCATTCTTTGGCAACTCGGCCACGAACACCACGCGCTTGGGCTTCTTGTATCCAGCCAGACGCTGAGCGCACCAGGCCACCACGGATTCCTCGGAGAGCGTCATCGCTGGTTTGAGGACCAGCGCCGCGCAGACCGACTCGCCATACACAACGTCAGGGATCGCGAACACCGCTACTTCCTGCACCGCCTCGTGCTCGGCAATGACGTTCTCGATCTCTTTCGGGTAGATGTTCTCCGCGCCGGAGATCAGCATGTCCTTCTTTCGGTCCACAATCGTGAACAGTCCGTTGCCCTCGTTGCGCGCCAGATCACCGGTGCGGATCCAGCCATCCACGATCGCTTCATTGGTCGCGCGCTCATTGTTGATGTAGCCAATCATGCCCAATGGCTCGCGGCGCGACAGGATCTCTCCGATCGCGCCAACGCCAACCTCGGCAAGCGCTTCGTCGACGATGCGCATGTCGGCGTTGAACATCTCGCGTCCGGTGCAATTCGAAAATCTTTCGTGATCGGCCGGCCGCAGCACCGATGTCATTCCGATCTCGGTCATCCCATAAAACTGGTACAGGCCGGCGTTGAAACTGTCGCGCACTTGCTGCAGCAAGGTCGGCGTAATGGGCGACGAGCCGTACCAGATCTTGGTCAACGAAGAAACATCAAAACGCGACAAGACGCTTGAACTGACCAGCATCGACAGCATCGTCGGCACCCACATGGTCACACTGATCCGATGCCGCTCAACGCAAGCCAGCACGGCTTCCGGCTGAAAACCTTTGGCTCCGATGATGACCGTGGCGCCCAAGGTCAGCGCGGGCGTCAGCAAGCCATTGAGTCCGCCGTTGTGGAACAAGGGCAGCGACACCAGCATCCGGTCCGATTCCTTGAGATCGCCGGCCATGGCAATGGCAACGATGCTGGCCAGATACGCCGAATGCGAGAAAAGGACACCTTTCGGGAAGCCGGTTGTGCCGCTGGTGTACATCACCATGGCGGCCGTCGCCGGATCGACGTTGAGGGCTGGTGCATTGCAGGGTGCGGCGGCTTCTGCAGGGTTGCCGACCGCGGCCTCGAGTTCCATCATCCGTACCGGCGCCTTGAAGCCTGTCGCCGCCTGCGCCGCGAGCGATTCATAACCGCGACCGAACAGCATGCAGCGCGGTGTGGCGTCGTTCACCACAAAAGCGACTTCATCGGGTCGATACCGGAAGTTCAGCGGCACCAGGACTGCCCCCAGTTTGAGCACGGCGAAAACCGCGACCGGATATTCGATGCAGTTCTCGGCGAGCAAGGCGACGCGATCCCCCGCGACCACCCCATACTCTGCAAGATGCGCTGCCAACCGGTTCGCCGCGGCGTCGAGTTGGTGATAGCTCATCGTCGCATCGCCGAAGACCAGCGCGATCCGGTCCGGATACCGCTTGGCACCCAGCCGCGTGACATCACCAAGCACCCTCATCTCAGTTCTCCTTCAGAAATGCGCTGCGCGAACTCAGACTGCCGCGCATATAGTGGTCCGTGGTGAGCGAGACGCCGGCGGCGCCGTCGATTGGAATCAGGCTACCGTTGATGCTGGCGGCGGCATCGCCTGAAAGATAAGCCACCAGGGCGCCGATTTCGGCCGGCTCGACAAGCCGGGCATGGGGCATGCCCTGCACCGCAGAGTCGATGAAACGACTGCCTTTGGCTTGCAAAGCGAGGTTCGCCGGCGTCGCCACCATGCCGGGCGCAATGGCGTTGACCGTGACGCCGTAGGGGCCGAGTTCCTTTGCGGCGGTCTTGGTCAAATTGATCAGCCCGGCCTTGGCGGCGCCGTACTCGGCACTGCCAATCGTGCCCTGCACGCCGGCCAGCGAAGCGATATTGATGATGCGGCCCCACCGCTGCAACACCATGCGTCGGGCGCAAGCGCGAATGAGAAAAAAGGCGCCGCTCAGGTGCACCTGCAGCGTCGTATTCCAGACCTCGTCGCTCAGGTCGAGGAGCAGCGAAAATCGTCCCGGGTTGCCAGCGTTGTTGACCAGCACACCGAGCCGGCCCTGTTGCTCCTCGATCGCTTGCACCATGCCATCAACTGCGCTCGAACCGCCCACATCGGCAACGTAGGCGCGCGCGGCTCCCCCCATCGCGCGGATGGTCTGCACGGTGCGCTCCGCCGCCGCGGCGTCAATGTCGTTCACCGCCACGGCAAAGCCGGCCGACGCCAGCGCCACTGCAGCGCTCGAACCAATGCTGCCGCCAGCCCCGGTGATCAATGCGACTCGTTGCGTCATTCCTGCACCCCGCCAAGATAGAGATTTCGTACCGATTCCATGTTCCATACCGCGGCGGCCGGCCCCTCGATGATGACCCGCCCCAGTTCAAGCACATAAGCGCGATCGGCAATGCGCAGGCTCGCCGCGGCGTTCTGCTCGACCAGCAGGATGGTGCGGCCCTGCTCGCGCAGGGCGCGGATCACCTCGAAGATATCGTGGACGATTTTTGGCGCCAGCCCGATCGACGGTTCATCCATCAGGATGACCTGCGGCCGGCTCATCAAGGCGCGCCCGATTGCGAGCATCTGCTGCTCGCCACCGGACATGGTGCGCGCGAGTTGGCGTTCGCGCTCCCGCAGGCGCGGGAAAAGATGAAATACCTGCGCCAGGTCGGTCGCGCAGTCCGCTGCGCGGCCCCAGACCGAACGCGCGTAGGCGCCGAGCAGCAAATTGTCCAACACGGTCATGGCGCCAAACAACCGGCGGTTTTCAGGCACCACCGCAATGCCGGCGCGAGCGCGCTCATGCGCAGCCCGTCCCTTGAGGGAAACGCCATGCAAACGGACGTCGCCCTCGCGCGGCACGACCAGCCCGGCAAGCGCCTTTATCAGCGTCGACTTGCCGGCACCATTGGAGCCGATCAGGGCCACAATCTCGCCCGCATCCACCCGCAGCGACATGCCCCGCAACGCCGCAATGCTGCCGTAGGAGACAGCCAGATTCTCGACCTCAAGCATTTTCGGCAGTCCCCAGATAGGCATCGATTACCGCCGGCGAACTTCGGACCTCGGCCGGCGTGCCATCAGCCAGCCAGGCGCCGAAATTGAGCACCAGGACGCTGTCGGCGATGCCCATCACAAACTTCATGTGGTGTTCGATCAGCAGCACCGTCGTGCCCCGGTCCCGGATGCGCAGGATCAGGGCGCTTAGCTGCTCGGTCTCGGTCTCATCCAAGCCAGCTGCCGGCTCGTCGAGCAACAGCAGCGAAGCGCCGGTTGCCAGCGCGCGCGTAATCTCGACGTAGCGTTGCTCGCCGAGCGGCAAATCGCTGGCAATGCGCTGCGCGTGATCGGCCATGCCGGTGAAGGCGAGGTATTCATGGGCCGCCGCGATCTGGCGCCTCTCTTCGAGGCGCGTGCGCGGCAATCCGAGGCCGCAGGCAAGCAGGCCGCTGCGACCGCTGCGGTCGGCACCGAGCATGACGTTCTCCAATACCGTCAAACTGCGAAAGATCTGCGGCTGCTGAAAGGTCCGCGCGATGCCGAGCCGTGCAATTTGCAGGGCCGACAAGCCCTCCACCGATCGACCCGCAAACTCGATGCGACCCGAAGTGGGCCGAAGGATGCCGGTGATCAAGTGGAACATCGTCGTCTTGCCGGCCCCGTTGGGCCCGATCACGGCCTTGATTTCACCTTTGGCAAGGTCAAAAGAGACGTCGCGCAAGGCGGCCAGTCCGCCAAAAAGCTTGGTCGCAGCACGAACCGAAAGCATCATGACGCACTGCGCCGCAGCGGTCGCAGTAGCAGTTCGATCAACCCGGGCAGCAGGCCGCGCGGAAAAACCAGCATCACGCTGACCAGACTGAAGCCCAGGATGATGCGCTTGTAATCGGCAAAACCGAGGGCGTATTCATTGAGCAGGGTGATCAGGGCGACGCCGATCAGCGCGCCCCAGAGCCGGTCAAAACCACCCAGCGCCAGCACCATGATGATGTCAATGGCAAACATGATCGACCCGGTTGCAGGCGTTACAAACGCCACAAAGTGTGCATACATGCTTCCGCCCAAACCGGCGAAGACCGAGGAAACGATGTAAATAAGTGTCTTGTTCTGCGCCGCGCTGATGCCCAGCGAGTCGACCACAGGTTCGCCCTCACGAATGGCGCGCATGATCCTTCCGATCCTGGATTGGGCCAGGTTCAGTGCAAACCAAAGCAGGAGCAGGGTCATCGACCAGTAAGCGAAATAAACTGCGACGTCGCTGTCCAGGCGCAGCGCGCCCAGGTGGTACGGTGGAATCGCAGTCATACCCTGCTGGCCGCCCGTCAGCCGGGGCGATTCCTTGATCAGCACCTCGACAATGATCGAAAAACTCAGCGTCGCAATCGCCAGGTAATGGCCGCGCAAGCGCAGCACCAGCGAGCCGATGGCAGCCGATATCACGATGACGATAGCCTGGGTCAGCGCGCTCGCGAGCAGGGGGTTGAGCCCAAGCCTCAGAGTCAGAATCGCCGAACCATAGGCGCCGATGGCAAAAAATGCCCCATGCGAAATCGCCAGCTGCCCGCACAAGCCGCTGAGCAGACTCAGGCCGATGGCGGGCAGGGCGAAGACCGCGACAAAGTTCAGGGTATTGAGATAGTAGCCGTGCCCGAAAACGGATGGCAGCGCGAACATACACAGCGCCACTACCAGCACGCGTCCGCTGTTCCAGGCGATGCCACTGGCCGTCACGAACGCCAGACCGCTCTTCATATGAAATCATCCAACAGGCGGGTCACGTCCGGCATCGACTCCAGGTGCGCCACGCTCTCCATCAGTCGATCGACCGCCGACGCCTGGATCGGGCGACCCGAAAACGCAACACAATCGAGCAACTTGGAGCGCAGGCCTGCCAGGCTGATGGGATGTTGCGGGCTGCCGCTGGGCTGCTCGCACTCCATTTCAATCACGCGTCCGTCCTGCAACTGAGCGCGCATTCCCGTTCGTCCGAGCACCGAACCGGTGCGCCGGGCCGGATCTGCGACGACCTTGATACGCTGGGCAAGATCGAGCCGATCCGCTTGACCGAGAGCCTCCGGCAGGCTGTCCTGCAGGCCGAAGCGGTCATGCAGCAGTGCAGAGGCGACCGTGAACTGTAGCGAGAACTGCGCGGCCGGTCCGGTGGCCGGTCGGATCTTGTCCGCATGCGGAAACCCGACCAGGCCGTCAACCTCCGGATTGACAAGAATCTGCAGTGCCGTGATGAACGCGCGCGACTGCGCGGCCCCGCCCAACTGGGCATGAAGCTGGCGCGCCAGGTCAATAGCAGCGTGCGTCGCCCGGCAGGCGGCATACGGCTTGGTGCTGATCGTGGTGCCACGAAACTCCGCGCCCAAGCCATCGGTCAGCATGGCCGCATTGTGTTCGGGTTCGACCGCGGTGAAGTAGCCGTAACGCCCACTCAGGAACAGCGAGGGTCCGGTTACGCCACGCTGCGCCAGCAGAACCGCTTGCAGCGCGCCCTGCGCCACGTTGCCATACTGCACCCGCAGTGCCATGGACCCATCAATGGCGCATTGGCCGTCACTCACGGCATACGACGACCCGATGCCCAGCGCATGGTGCACCTGCTCAAGCGGCAGCCGCCAGGCGTTGGCAAGTCCAGCGATTGCGGCGTAAATCTTGAACCCATTGTTGCGTCCGGTCTGCATGGCGTTGCGCTGGATCGCCAGACCGAAACGAATCTTGAGATCCTGCGCCAACGCCAGGGCGCACAGAAAATCACGCCCCGACATGCCACCGGCGGCATCGGCAGCGGCGAGCAGGGCCGGCACCGACATCGCCGATGGATGGATGGGAAGGTAGTCCACACAGTCATCCAGTTCGAGCGCGCGCGCCATCGCGCCGTTGCACCAGGCGGCCAGCGGTGCGGGCACGCGCAGGCCACTGCCGATGATCCTTGCCTGCGCACTACCACCCCATTGACCGGCCAACGCCACCATGGCGTCAATGCCGGGTGCAGCGCGTCCCGCGATCATGGCGCCGACGGTGTCCAGCAGGCTGCGTTTGGCCGCAGCGATGGCGGCGTGCGGGATCTGCTCGTACCGACAACCCGCCACATGGGTGGCAAGGCGGGACTCGACGTCCTGACGGTCAGACCGCGGTGTGGTCTTCATGCTGCAGGCCGATCTCCGCACGCCCGCCGAGCAGGCCGTGCGGCAGCAGTAACAGGACGAGAATTATGATGGTGAAGGTGGACAACTCCTTCAGGGCGCTGGACCCATAGGACACCGAAGCCGCCTCCAGCAGCGCGATCAGCAAGGCGCCGAGCACGGCCCCGGTCACGTTGCCCATGCCGCCCAGCATGGCTGCCGAGAAGCCCTTGATGGCCAGCAGCATGCCACCGTTGTAGTCGATCGTCGTCAGCGGCGTGGCGACGATGCCGCCGATGCCGCCAAGCAAGCCGGCCAGGATGAACGACAACAGCACCGTGTTGCGTACCGGAATCCCCATCAGCATCGCGGCTTGCCGGTCACTGGCGCAGGCCCGCATCGCGCGGCCAAGCAGAGTCTGGCGCATGAACCACTCGACCAGGACGATCGAAATGCAGACCACGCCCATGATCCACAGCGCCTGCGGCGTCACCGAGGCACCCAGTAGCCACAAGGGGGTGTCGCCGGAGAACGGCTCAAAGCGGTGCGTGTCGGTGCCCCAGACCCTGGCCGCAATGCCGGAAGTGGCGATCGAGGTGCCAATGGTGATGATCAGGACGCTGATCAATGAAGCGCCGTGCCCGAAGCGTGTCGTGATTGCCATCAGAACCGCGCC
Source organism: uncultured beta proteobacterium (assembly GCA_903839085.1). Lineage (GTDB taxonomy): Bacteria > Pseudomonadota > Gammaproteobacteria > Burkholderiales > Burkholderiaceae_C > Rhodoferax. The sequence continues at coordinate 26,414 of CAIMBE010000249.1, forward strand.
GTACAGGACCACCACCGCCAGCGCCACGGCGATCGCGAGTGCCAGCGGCCAGTGCTGCTGGCCATAGAGGGAAACCATGGTCATTCCGCTGAGCATCACAAATTCGCCTTGGGCAAAATTGATGATGCCGGTTGCGCTGTAGATCAGCGTGACTCCGACCGCCACCATCGCATACATGCTGCCGGCTGTGGCGGCGGCGATCAAGACCTGAATCAATTCTGCGAGCATGGTCGACGCGCCGAGACTTTGCCGGAAACTAGCGCGCCAGCTTCCACTTGCCGCCATCAACGCGGTATATCACCACGGCCTCCTTGGTCAATCCGGCATGGTCGCTGTCCGAGTAGTTGTAGACTCCGCCGACGCCGACGTAATTGCGAGTTTCAGCTATCGCCGCGCACAGTTTTGCCGGGTCGGTGCCGCTCTTCAACAAGGCCGCTTTCAGTATCTGGAAGGCGTCGTAGGCGCCGCCACCAAACTGGTTGGCGTCTTTGTTGTTCTTTTTCTTGTAGGCCTCGCGAAAGCGCAATAGCGGCGCCTTTTGCGGATCGGTGACGGGGAGTTCTTCAGCGGCCTCGAATTTCGGCCCGGCCGAGAGCATCCCTTCGCCATTGGCGGCAGTGCCCTTGAGTACCGCCTCGGAAAGCGCCCCCGGCCCATGCACCAGCGGCAAAGTCAGACCGACTTGCCGGTAGGCATTGGTCAGTATGATCGGTGCGCGCGAAGACGACCAGTTGACGACCACCTGTGCATTGGTTCGCTTGATCTTGTTCAGCAGCGGTGCCAGGTCAGTATCCTCCATCGAGAATTTCTCATCGAAAACAATCTCAAGGCCATTCGCCTTGGCTTGCGCCTGCAACTCGCGCTGACCCCCATCACCGTAGCCGTCCTGTCCGCTCACCACCGCGACTCGCAGCAAGGCCGCAGCGCGCAAATACTCGTACAAGCGGGCAACGACAATCTTGTCGTCAGTCGGGAGCTTGAAGATGCATTTTGAGGGCGGGTCGACAAAGGCCCGGGCCGACGCCAGCAGCAGCGTGGGCGTGCCCGAAGTCTCGAGCACCTGCTTGACCGCAGCCACCTCCCAACTGGCGATCGGGCCCAGCACGGCGTGCACCTGGTCGCTCTTGACAAGGCGGTTGATCACGCGCACGGCAACGTCGGGTTTGCCCTCGGTGTCGTAGTACACGAACTGGATCGACCGCCCTCCAATGCCGCCGGCGGCATTGGTCTCCTCGGCCAGCATGTCCAGCGCCATCTTGCTGGATTCTCCGGTGAAAGCTCCCGGTCCGCTAAAGATGAAGGGCGCTCCGATCTTGATCGGGTCGGCCGCGCGTGCTGTTCCCCCGACCGACGCAACGGCGGCGGCCAGACACAGCGCAAATGGTGTAAACCGAATTCCAAAAAGCTTCATTTTTGACTCCTCATGATTTTGATTGACGCGACGCCTTCGACCCCCTCTTGATTGCCACCGACGGCGCATCGGCGAGCAGTCCACTGAACAGCAGTTCGACCGTTTGCTTGGCGATCTCCTCGAGTTCCAGGGTTCCATCCGGGCGGTACCACTGAAAGATGAAATTGATCACGGCCAGTATGTTGAAAACGACAACCGAAGGCTCCAGGGGACGGCAGACGCCCGCCGCCATCAGTTCGCCGACGCGCGACCGGTAGAGCGCGTAGATGCGCAGTTCGCTCTCCTTCACGCGCTCTGCATAGGCGCTGCCCAACAGTTTCTTGTCTTCGACCACCAGCTTTATTTCGCGAAAGTGCGTGCGCGTCAGCAAGATATGGACGCGCACCGCACGGCGCAGGCCCTCAATCGGCTCGTCGGTTTCAAGCAGCGCCTGCTGCAGACGATCGTGCAGCAACACCGTGAAGGCGTCGATCAGCGCAAAGAGAATCTCTTCCTTGCTCTTGAAATGGTAGTAGATAGCGGCCTGGGTGAGATTGATGCCCCGGGCAATGTCGCGCATCGATGCCGCGTCAAACCCACGCAAAAAGAAAAGGTCCCGGGCAACGGTAAGTATTTCTTCCCGCCGCAGAACGGTCGCTGGCTTGACACCAGCCAGGGTCGCAGGCGATGCCACCACCGCGGGAGCCAAAACCAATCGGGATGAACCAGAGTAAGAGAATTGCGTCATCGGAAATAAATTTAACGACCGTTTAGTAAGTTGTCAATAGTTGGTTTCCCCAACGACGGGCAAATAGGCTCAATCGCCTTATGGCCTTGCTCGACTGTTGCCGGGTTGATCGAAGGAAATCGCCACGTGATCCAGCGCGGACATTGCTCACAGAGGTCTGTCTGCGCCTGCCACCCACGGCGGTGCTACAGGTCGAATTGATCGAACTGCGGATTCAGACTTTGGCCAGGATAATTCCGGATCCAGACTCACCGATTCTTTGAAAAGACCGGATCCATGCTCACGCAGCGAGCATGCTGCCCAGACGCTGACGGATGATGTCGTTGGCTTCCAGCATGATGCGGTCGATCAGTTCCTTGACGCTCGGGATGTCATGGATCAGTCCGGCCACCATGCCGCAGGACCAGACGCCGGCCTCCATCTCGCCCAGTTGCATGATGCGCGGGTAGACGCCGGCCACCTCTTCCATGATGTCGTCAAATTTGAGCTTGGCGCCCAAGGCAGCCTCCTTGGCCAGCAGGCGATCGGTCGCTGCGTTGTGCAGCACGCGCTCGGTATTGCGCAGCGGGCGCATCACCAGGCGTGTATCGAGTTCGCTGGCCGCCACGATGGCCTGCTTGACGTTACTGTGCACCGGCGCCTCCTGGGTGGCGATAAAGCGCGTGCCCATGTTCATGCCGTCAGCGCCCAGCGCCAGCGCCGCCACCAGCGAGCGGCCATCGGCCATGCCGCCGGAGGCGACGAAGGGAATCTTCAAGGACTCGGCCGCACGCGGCAGCAGGATGAAGTTGGGCACATCGTCTTCACCCGGATGGCCACCGCACTCGAAACCGTCGACGCTGACCGCATCACAGCCGATGGCCTCGGCCTTGAGCGCATGGCGCACCGAGGTGCACTTGTGAATCACCTTGATCCCGGCATCATGGAGCATCGGCATCCACTTCTGCGGATTGTTGCCCGCCGTCTCCACCGCCTTGACGCCGCCCTCGATGATGGCTCGGATGTAGCCGGGGTAATCAGGTGAATTGACGATGGGCAGAAAGGTCAGGTTCACACCAAACGGCTTATCGGTCATGTCGCGGCAACGGGCAATCTCCTTGGCCAGCAACTCGGGCGTGCGCAGCGTCAAGCCGGTGATCAGGCCCAGTCCGCCCGCGTTGGATACTGCGGCGGCGAGTTCGGCCAGGCCGACAAAGTGCATGCCGCCCTGAATGATGGGGTGCTGGATGCCGAACAGTTCAGTGATCTTGGTCTTCATTTCAGGTCCTTAGAAAATCGGGTTGGTGCTGGTTGACTTGGCTGGCGCGGGGCACTGCGCTAACTGCCTGCTGATCATCCCATGGGTAGGTTTGGCGCAGGACCCATCGACCTCATGCGCGCGGCGCCATGCCGCGCACCATCGTCAGGAACTCCAGCGGCGCACCGGCGCGGCGGTGCACCGACAGGGCCTGGTACTCGGGGTCGGCATACCATTGGCGGGCCTGATCTTCGGATGGAAACTTGAAGATGATGACGCGCCCGGGACGCGGCGTGGAGCCCTCAAAGGTGTGCGGTTGGTCGTCGTACGTAACGAACTCGCCGCCGTGGCGCTTGAGAATCGGGAAGAATCCCTTTTCGTATTTGCGGTACTCGGCGGCATCCTGCACAACCAGATTGGCCAGGACGAAAACAGGAATATCGGACATGGTGCATTCTTTCATTGAAGTGTTGAAAACCAGGCGGCCACCGCACGGCCGATCTCGGCGCCCGAGTCTTCCTGGATGAAATGAAGACCTTTGACCGTCACTTCAGTCTG
>CAIMBE010000250.1 GCA_903839085.1 uncultured beta proteobacterium
CATGGCGCCGTCGTTGGCGCCGCCCTTGATGCGACCGACATCTTTCACGCGGTCGATGATCTTGAGGTGGCCATGGACGTCCAGAAAGCCGGCATCACTGGTGTGGTACCAGCCGTCCGCGCTCAGCACTTCGGCGGTGGCGGCCGGGTTCTTGAAATACTCTTTCAGCAGGCCCGGCGACTTGACCAGGATTTCGCCGTTCTCGGCGACCTTGATCTCAACACCGGCGCAGGGCACGCCGACGGTGTCGGCGCGCGCTTCGTTATCGGGCTGCAGGCAGACGAAGACAGCGGTCTCGGTCGAGCCGTAGAGCTGCTTGAGGTTGATGCCGATGGAGCGGTAGAAGCTGAACAGATCGGGGCCGATGGCCTCGCCCGCGGTATAGGCCACGCGCACCCGGCTCATGCCCAGGTTGTTGCGCAAGGGCCCGTAGACCAGCAGGTTGCCCAGGGCGTAGAGAAGCGAATTGGTGAGTCCGATCGGCTTGCCGTCCAGGCGCTGCGGACCGACCCGCTTGGCCACGCCCATGAAGTATTCAAACATGCGTCGCTTGACGCTGCCGGCGTCTTCCATGCGGATCATGACGCTGGTCAGCAGGCCCTCGAAGACCCGGGGCGGCGCAAAGTAGTAGGTCGGGCCCACTTCCTTCAGGTCGATCGTGACGGTGGCTGCCGATTCCGGGCAATTCACCACATAGCCGCAGGAGAGCCACTGCGCGTAGCTGAAAATGTTCTGTCCGATCCAGGCCGGCGGCAGGTAGGCCAGCACGTCTTCGGCATGGGTCAGCTTGTCGAATTCGGCGCCGGCGCGGGCCCGGTTCAACAATGAATCATGGGTGTGCACCACGCCCTTTGGATTGCCGGTGGTGCCCGACGTAAAGAACATGGCGGCCACATCATCGGGCTTGATCCGGCCGACCTCGGCTTTCAGGAAACCGGTGTTCTGGGCGGCAAATGCCTTGCCGGCTTCGATCAGGCTGTCCAGCGATGCCAGGCCCGCCTCCTCGTAGTTGCGCAGACCGCGCGGGTCGTCGTAGTAGATGTTGCTGAGTTGCGGACAATCTTCATGGATCTCCAGCAGCTTGTCGACCTGTTCCTGGTCTTCGGCAAAGGCAAAACGGACTTCAGCGTTGTTGATGGGGAAGACGCACTCGGGTGCGGCCGCATCCTGGTACAGGGGGACCGGGATCGCGCCGATCGACTGGGCTGCCAGCATGGTGGCGTACAGACGGGGGCGGTTGGCGCCAATCACAATCATGTGCTCACCGCGGCGCAAGCCGGCCAGGTGCAGCCCGCAAGCCAGTTGCCCGACCATGGTTGCCAGGTCTGACCAGGTCAAGGCTTGCCAGATGCCGTACTCTTTCTCACGCATGGCAGGCTCGCCTGGGCGCTGCGCCGCGTGATCGAGAAGAAGTTGAGGAAATGTGGTCTGCATTCCGTTGCCTTGTCTTCAAACTGATGAATTTGCCGGACAGGTATTCAGCCCTGTCGCCGCTGACTCGCGCGCCGCCGGGAACGAAGTATCCTTGGCGCTTGAGTGGGGTGGATGATAGTCAATAGTTTGACGTCAAGTTGTCGTTTGGACGACAATTCAAACTTTTCTGGCTAGGGGTTTTCCCTGCATTATTGGGTTACATAAAGCCGCTGCACCTATGAGCTACGACAAGAGCATTCACCAGCGCCGGCGTCCATTGACGACGGCCGAACTCGATGCCATTCCATGGATCCAGCTGTTGAGCGGGCCCGAACGCGAGCGCGCGGTCGACGACCTCAAGATCACCGAGGCCGGCGCCGGCGAGTATGTGTGCCGCACCGGGCGCCCGGTGACCTACTGGTTTGGCGTGGTCGATGGCCTGCTCAAGATGAGCAGCGACAACGCCGAAGGCAAGACCATGACCTTTATCGGCATGCCGCCCGGCGGCTGGTTTGGCGAGGGCACGGCCCTGAAACGCGAAAGCTACCGCTACAACATCCAGGCCCTGCGCAAGAGCCGGGTCGCAGGCTTGCACGTCGATACCTTTCACTGGCTGCTCGATCACTCGATCGGATTCAACCGCTTCATCATGAACCAGCTCAATGAGCGACTGGGCCAGTTCATCGCCGCGCGTGAAATCGACCGCATGACCAACCCCGACATCCGGGTCGCACGCAGCTTGGCGGCGCTGTTCAACCCGGTCCTGTACCCGGGCGTGGGCGCGGTGCTGCGCATCACGCAGCAGGAGCTGGCTTATCTGGCGGGCCTGTCCCGACAGCGGGTCAACGAGGCCCTGACGACGCTCTCGGAGCAGGGTTCGATCCGGGTCGAATATGGCGGCGTGCGGGTGCTGGACCTGCCGGCATTGCGAGCGGCGGTTTTCACCAGAAAACCGCTTGTGTAACATGGCCGGGTGCAAGGTGATCTTGCAGCGACCAAACCTCAAGGAGATTTCGATGACAACAGGTATCAAGCGCGTGCACCGGGCACTGGTCGTGCTCGTCGGCCTGGCTCTGGCCTCCAGCGCCGCTCAGCTGATGGCACAAACTGCCTGGCCCGCCAAGCCGGTGAGGATCGTGGTGCCTTTCGCACCCGGCGGCACAACCGATATCCTGGCCCGCGCTGTCGCGCCCGAGTTGTCCAGGGTGTTTGGCCAGTCCTTCATCGTCGACAATCGCGCCGGCGCTGGCGGCAACCTGGGCGCCGATCTGGTCGCCAAGGCCGCCCCGGATGGCTACACCCTGCTGATGGGAACGGTCGGAACGCATGGCATCAACAAGTCGCTCTACGCGCGTCTGCCCTATGACCCGCAAAAGGATTTCGCGCCGATCACGCTGGTGGCCGGCGTGCCCAACGTGATGGTGATGAATACCGACAAGGCCCGCACGCTGGGCATCAACAGCGTGCTCGATTTCATCGCCTACGCCAAGGCCCACCCGGGGCAGCTCAACATGGCCTCCAGCGGCAACGGCACGTCGATTCATCTTGCCGGCGAGCTGTTCAAGTCCAGGACCGGCATCTTCATGACCCACATCCCCTACACCGGTTCCGGCCCGGCCATGATGGGCATGGTGTCGGGCACCGTGGACGTGATGTTTGACAACCTGCCATCGTCGATGGCGCACATCAAGGGCGGCCGACTGAAGGCGTTTGCGGTCACCAGTTCCCAGCGTTCTGCAGCCTTGCCGGACCTGCCCACCATCGAGGAAGCGGGCAAGCTCCCGGGCTTCGAGGCCAGCAGTTGGTTCGGCCTTCTGGCACCCGCCGGTACACCGCCCGATGTGGTCCTGAAGCTGCAGCAGGAAACCGCCAAGGCGCTGGGCCTGCCCGCCGTCAAGGAAAAACTGCTGGCCCAGGGGGCGATCCCGAGCGGCAACACGCCCCAGCAATTTGCGGCCCTGATCGACGCCGAGATCAAGAAGTGGGCGCCCGTGGTGAAGGGCTCGGGAGCCCGGGTCGATTGAGCGGCGGGCGCGCCTCAGACGCCCCAGACGATCGCGTGGCCGGCTTTTTCGCAGCGTCGCATCATCTCCATGAATGGCAGGCTGCGCTGGCGCAGAGAGATGGCCTCGAAGCGGGGCGCCGGTTGCTCGTGCGCCAGCGCATCGGCCAGGGCGGCTTTCTGCCGGGCCTCCTCTTGGGCAACGGCCGCAGCCAGGGCCTGCATGGCGGCTGACATCTGCTCGGGCAGAAGGATGCCCTGGGCGGCCTCCTTCTCGTCGTCACCGGGCCTGATCTTGCCGATGATCTCCAGCATGCGGCGTCCATTGGGCTGCAGCATGATGAGATCGCCCGTGCCCTTGGATTTGAATTTGTAAAGCATAGAGGCGAATCGTAAACTGTCCCCCGATGCGAACACTTGCCATGCTTGCCAGTCTGGTGCTCTTGAGCCTGTTGACCGGCTGTGCTGACACGCGCTATTACCTGCAGTCCATGAGCGGGCATCTTGATGTGATGCGTCTGGCGCGGCCGCTCGAGCAATGGCTCGCCGATGACAGCGCCGACCCGGTTCTCAAGCAGCGTCTGGCGCGGGCCCGACAGATGCGCGATTTTGCCGTCGCAGAACTCAAGCTGCCCGACAACGCCAGCTATCGCAGTTACGCCGACCTGCAACGTCGCGCCGCCGTCTGGAACGTGGTGGCCGCGCCCGAGTTTTCGCTGGACCTCAAGACCTGGTGTTTTCCGGTGGCCGGTTGTGTCGCGTATCGCGGCTATTTCGACGAAGTCCAGGCGCGCGCCTACGGGCAGACCCTGAAGGCCCAGGCGCTGGAGGTCAGGGTCTACGGCGTCCCGGCCTATTCCACGCTGGGCTGGTTGAACTGGCTCGGGGGCGACCCACTGCTGAGCACGTTCATCCGCTATCCTGAAGGCGAAATGGCGCGCATGATTTTTCACGAGTTGGCGCACCAGGTGGTGTATATCAAGGACGACAGCCTCTTCAATGAGTCTTTTGCCACGGCAGTGGAGCGCCTTGGCGCCGAGCGCTGGCTAGCGACCCATGCCTCAGACAGTGCCAGGAAAGAGTACGCGGAGTTTGACGCCCGGCGCCGGCAGTTTCAGGCCCTGTCGCTGGCGACCCGGTACCGGCTGGCTGCAATCTACCGGCAAAATGAGATATCAAGCATCGACCACCAGACCCTGGCGGCGATGAAGGGAGCCGCCTTGCAGGATTTTCGTGATGACTATGCGCGCCTGAAGCATGCCTGGGGAGGCTACGGCGGCTACGATGTCTGGGTCGCGGACGCCAACAACGCAGCCTTCGGCGCGCAGGCCGTTTACGATCAATGGGTGCCGGCGTTCGAGCTTTTGTTTGTCCGTCAAGGCAAGGACTGGCGACGGTTTTATGATGCCGTCACGCAACTCGGGCAAATGCCCGCGGCCGCCCGGGCTGCGGCCCTGAAACAAATGACACTGGAGCATACACGTGGCTGACCTTCACATCCTGCGCCATCACCAGCTTGGTTTGCATGCCGCGCGAAAGATTGCTTTTCAGTGGGCCGAAGAAGTGGAAAATGATTTCGGCATGAGTTGCACCTATGAAGAGGGTCATGCTGCCGATGAAGTCTGTTTTACCCGCTCTGGCGTCGACGGCACCCTGAAGATCACCAAGGACCGCTTTGAACTTGCGGCCAGGCTCGGCTTCCTGGTCGGTGCCTTCAAAGGGAGAATCGAGAGCGAGATCGTGAAGAAACTCGATCACATGCTGGCACCCGCACCGGTTCCAAAAAAGAAGCCGCTCAGGAAGGAGTGAAACCCGGGAGGCCGTCAGCTCAGCGATTCAATCAGATCGATGTACTGCTGCATCGCGTCCTTGCCGGCTGTCCCTTTCAGGCCATTCCAGGCATCCCATTTGGCGCGACCGACCATGTCGCTGAAGCCGGGCTTCTTCTCGGTGTTGTCGCCGGCACTGGCCTGCTTGTACAGAGCGTAGAGCTTGAGCAGCGTGGCATTGTCGGGCCGCTCCGTCAGGTTTTTTGAATTGGCCACCGCGGCGTCGAATTTTGCTTGCAGATCAGACATGGTTTTCTCCGGATCAAGTCGGTACCCAGCACAGTCGGGGTATGGGTGCAGTATCTTACGTTTCGATTTGGCTACAGAATAGGGGCATTCCCCAAGAATCTGATTTTTACTTTTTTTAGCGTCTGGAGTTTCCATGGTGACCCGAATCAATGCCAAGAAAGTTACGCGAGCCCCAGCTGGCGCCACGGCGCCGGTTGCTCGGCAGGCCCGAAAGGCGGTGCGACGGGCCGCCGGTGTGGTGCAGAAGAATGTCTCCGATGCGGTCGGCGGCACTTTGGGCTTGACAGGCGAGCGCATGAGCAAGGTCGACACCGCCTGGCTGCGCATGGATTCGCCCTCCAACCTGATGATGATTGTGGGCGTCTGGATCATCAAGCCAGCGGTCAGCTACCAGGCTGTCAGCGAGCGCATAGAAGAGCGTTTGCTGAAATACCCGCGCTTCGGGCAGCGGGTGCAACAGGACGCCGCCGGCGCGACCTGGGTCAAGGACACGGACTTTGACATTGGGCGCCATGTGGTGGTCGAGAAACTCGAAAGAAAGCCCAAGGGCAGCGAGCAGCGGGCCTTGCAGGACCGCCTGGCAGAGCTCGCCGTGCAGCCGCTGGACATGAAGCATCCGCTCTGGCAATTTCATCTGGTGGAGCACTACCAGGGCGGCTCCGCGCTGATGGTGCGAATTCACCATTGCATCGCCGATGGCATCGCGCTGATCTCGGTCACCCAGTCCATGGTGGATGGCGGCTCAGCGCCACCGCAGCGCAAGGCCAGGGCCCTGCATCATGGCGGACTCGAGGGCGCTGAAGACTGGCTGAACGACACGCTGATCAAGCCACTGACCGATGTGGCGGTCAAGGCCTTTGGCGCCGCTGGCGACGGGGCGGTGAATGCCATGGAGATGATGCTGGGGCCGCAAAAGGGCGTGGAGAAAGGGCTCGCCGGATCGGTCGAACTGGCAAAGATGGCCTACCAGGTGCTGCGCGACGGCGCTGCGCTGGCGCTGATGCCCGATGATTCGCCAACCCGCCTGAAGGGCATTCCCGGCCAGACCAAGCGCGTGGCGTGGTGTCAGCCGATTCCGCTGGAAGAGGTGAAAGCGGTGGGCAAGGCACTGAACTGTTCAATCAACGATGTCCTGCTGAGTTGCGTGGCTGGCGCCCTTGCGGAGTACCTCAAGTCTTTCGGCGATGATATTGGCGGCAAGGAAATCCGGGCCATGGTACCGGTCAATCTGCGCCCTCTGGAGGACGCCCACAAATTGGGCAACCGCTTTGGCCTGGCGCCGGTGGTGCTGCCGATCGGCATCGAGAATCCGGTGGAGCGCGTCTATGAGGTGCGCCGGCGCATGAGCGAGATGAAGGGCAGCATGCAGCCCCTGATGGCCTTCGGTCTGCTGGCTGTGGCCGGTTTGTTGATAAAGCCGGCGCAGGACGCCATGCTGAGCCTGTTTTCCAAGAAGACCACGGCGGTCATGACCAATGTGCCGGGGCCGCGCGAAAAACTCAAGTTTTGCGGCGCGACCCTGGAGCAGAGCCTGTTCTGGGTTCCCCAGTCAGGCACCGTCGGCCTGGGTGTCTCGATCCTGAGCTATGGCGGGGGCGTTCAGTTTGGCGTGATCAGCGACACGACACTGTGTCCCGAGCCACAAAAGATCATCGACGAATTCGAGCCCGAATTCGCCAAACTGGCCATGGTGACCCTGATGTTGCCGTGGAACGAATGAGGCCTCAGCCCTTCAGTTCTTCCTTGGCCATTTCGATGTCGAGCCGTTCCATGGCGTCGATCGGCATGGCGGCCGCAGCCGTCTGGTAGAGCCGGGTCGCCTCCTGCATCACCTTCTCGCCTTCGAACATCAGCATGGCATGGGCGTATTCGATCATGCCGATGGCGGACTGAAAGTTCAGCCTGAGAGCCTGCTGCAGCAGCGCAAGGCCGGTATCCTTCTTGGCGCCGTAGGTCATGCCGCCGATCAGCGAGCCGACCTTGTCGATGACGTCGGCGTGAAACGCGCCCAGCGCGATATGCGCGTCGGCGTGATTGGGCTGCAGCTTGATCACGTTTTCCAGCGAATCCTTGACTTTGCTGCCCAGCCCCTGGGCCAGCGCCTTGGCAACGCTGATCCCCTGGCAGTAGCGGCCCAGTGCGTAGGCGTGCCAGTAATGGGCATTGACGTTCTGCGGGTTCTCCTGCACCTGTGAAGCGGCGCGCTGCGCCACTTCAAGGTAGAGGTCAAGCCGCGCTTTCTCCTGTTTCTCAAGGTAAGTGGCGTAGATGCAGGCGGCCTTGTTCGCCACGGTCAGACCGGCGCCGCCGATCTTCAGGCCAAACTCCATGGCCTTCTGGAATTCGCCGCTGTGAAACAGGGCCCAGGCCTGCAGGACCTCGGCATCGCCGGGCAGCGGTTCCGCGTCTCCCGCATGCAGGCGCGCCCAGTGCTTCCTTACGCTGGCCGCGTCAAATAGGTATTCTCCCGCATAGGGAAAGGCAGTCCACTTGGCCAAACTCGTCTCCTCCGCTCATTTCTGTTATTTATCGTTCTCATTGTAGGCACCTGCGAGCTTGAGCAAATGGGCGCGCTGGCCCTGCTCAAGATAGGGCACCAGCAGGTTCAGCACGTGTTGCGCGCCGCGCAGCAACGCAGATTGGGCGTTTTCGGCTTCAAGCGCGCGACGCGGGTCGCGCACATATTCGAAGCTCAGCCAGTAGGTCAAAACCACCACCATGCTGGTGGCGGTGGCCTCCACTTCGCGCCCATCGATGTCAATGGCCCGCGATCGACTCATCGCGTCGAGCATCGCCTTGACGGCCCGGGTCTTGTTTTTCAGAACCGCCTGAAAATGGGTTTCAAGACGCCGGTTCTTGCTCAGCAAATCATTGAGGTCGCGATACAGGAAGCGGTACTGCCAGATCAGCTCAAACAGCGTGTGCATGAAGAACCAGGCATCCTCGACATCGCGCACGCCGTCGCTGGCGTTGAGCAGTTCATTGAGGGCATGCTCGTAGCGGTCGAACAGCGAGTTGATGAGTTCGTCTTTGGCCGGGTAATGGTAATAAAGGTTGCCCGGGCTGATGCCCAACTCGGCCGAAATCAAGGTGGTCGAGACATTGGGCTCGCCGAAACGATTGAACAGTTCCAGCGTGACTTCCAGGATCCGTTCCGCAGTGCGCCGCGGTGCCTTTTTCACCATGTGGGGATGTCCCTGTGCGCCGCCGAACGCACCGTGTGCCCCAGATCGTCCATGATCTCCTGCAGAGCCTCGATCGCGCGCCCGACCCGGGTCGGCGCCGGCTGGGGAGCGCTCAGGTGGCGCTTGGGGTCGTCGAGGGCCTCATGGTGCAGCGTGATGCCATGGCGCCACAGCTTGGCCGACAGACCGGTCTTGCGCGAGCGCAGCAACTGTCGCGTCTGCTGGTAGGCGTGTTCTGCCAGATGGCGTCGCTGCGAGTAGCTAAAGGTGTTGGCCAGGTAGAGCTCCGGATCACGGTGGTCGGGCTCGATCAGGATGATGTCGGTCTCGGGATAGGCGTGCTCGTACTGGCGCATGCCCAGCACCATGCGCGAGTGAATCAGCGAGCGGAAGGTCTGACTCAGGACCGCGGGCAGACCGCCGTCGACAATGCGCGGGATATGGTGTTTTTCGGCGGACAGGCCGCGTCGCATGACCTTGGCGACCTGCGGGGCGGTTGCATCGAAGGGCACCAGGGGGTTCAGGCACAGCATCAGGTCGACACCGTCGTCGAGCGCGACCGATGCGTGCATGGTTTTCTTCAACGCGCCGTCGACATAGTAGTTGTCGTCGATTTCGACCGGCGGAAACAGACCCGGCAGCGCCGCGCTGGCCTGGACTGCCTTCGAGATCGGGACATGATCCCAGCCCGGGCGACCAAAGGGCGCCGCTTCGCCGCTGTCCAGATTGGTGGCGACCAGGGTCAGTTGCGTCCTGAGCTGGCGGAAGTCGTTGCTGCGGCCTTTTTGTGAAAAAAGGCGCTCCAGTTGAAGGTTCACCTGTTCGCTGGAAAAGACGCCCGCGGGCAGGCAGGGCCCGAGCTGCTGAAGGGCCTGCACGAATGACTTGCGCCTGGCGGTGAATTGCCACATGGCGGCAATCAGCAGGGCCGGCAGCATGATGCCGCGGCGTGCAAATTCACCATAGGCCGGCATCATCAGCCAGGACGGATCGAAGGCTTCGCTGGGCTGGTTGTCGTTTTCGATAAAGGAGGCGCACAGCTCGCGCGGCGTGATGCCGTTGGCCAGGCCGGCGGCGATGAAGCCGCCCGCTGAGACGCCGACGTAGTGTTGCAAGCGGGTGAAGTCGATGCCATTGAGGGATTCTTGAAGGGCGCACAGGGCGCCGATCTCGTAAATGGCGCCCAGAGGTCCGCCGCCCGACAAGGCCAGGGCAATCTTTGGTGCCTGTGCTGGTTTGCGCTTCATACGATCAAAGTGTAAGGTCTGAAGGGGGGCAACGATTGTTGCGATGCAGCAACCATGCCGGGCAAAAAACATCGGGCACCGGGGTGCCCTTCGGCAGGCCCTGGGTCAAACCGCTGGGGATTTCCTGACCGCGGCCCGTTTGGCCGTTTTCTTGACGGCCGCCTTGGCTGCCGGCTTGACGGTTTTCGCCGATGCGGTTCTGGCTGCCGTCTTGACCGCTGCCGCGGGCGCGATGTTCTTGGCTGAGAGCTTTTGAACGCTCTGGTTGAGCGCGTCGATGCGGGCAATCAGCGCGGTGACGTCCTTGGCCGACGGCACGCCCAGCTTGTTGAGTGCCTTGGCAACGCGGTCTTCGAAAATGCTTTCCAGTTTGTCCCACTGACCCGAGGCCTTGGAGGAAATATCGGTCGCCATGCTCGACATCTTGCTGCTGGCTTCGGAAATCTTTTCCTCGGCAACAGACTGCGTTTTTCGCTGCATGCTGACACCTTCCTTGATCAGGGCTTCGATCGCCTTGGTGCCCTCGGCCTGCGCCTTGTTGAACGCGCCCAGACCGGCCTGCCAGATTTGCTGGGCCGAGTCCTTGACCGAGCCCGCCAGCGGCAGGGCGGTCTTGGCGGACGAATTTGATTTCTTCAGTTTTGTGACCATGGGAAACTCCAGAAAGGTTGG
>CAIMBE010000251.1 GCA_903839085.1 uncultured beta proteobacterium
TCGGTGATCACCGCCGTCGGCATGGTGAATCAACTCAGCATCATGGTGGCCGCCGTGATCGCTTCGGTGGCGGTCATGATGCTGGCCGCAAAGACGATCGGTGACTTTGTCGACCGGCACCCCTCGATCAAGGTGCTGGCCTTGTCCTTTCTGACGATGGTCGGAACGCTGCTGGTGGCGGAAGCCTTCGACATGCACGTGCCCAAGGCCTATGTCTATGTCGCGATGCTGTTCTCGCTGGCGGTCGAGACGCTCAACATCCGCGCGCGCTCCAGGCGCGCAGCCCTCGAGGCCTGATCCTGCGTCGCCCGCCGCACAGCGCCTGCCTCACTGCGGCTCAGGGTTTGTTCGCGTTCGGGAAGAACACCGGTTCACCGCCAATCTTGTAGCCGGCAATCACGTTCTGACCCGCCGGCGAGACCACCCAGTCGACAAACTTCTGACCGTCGGCGGTCTTGACATGCGGGTGCTTGGCCGGGTTCACCCGCATCACGCCGTATTGGTTGAAAAGGCGCTTGTCGCCTTCCACCAGCACCGCGAGGTCGCCGCGGTTCCTGAAGTTGAGCCAGGTGCCGCGATCGGCCAGCAGGTAGGCGCTGCTGCTCGAGGCAATGTTGAGCGCCGGCCCCATGCCGCAACCGCATTCCTTGTAGCCGCTTCCTTTCTTGTCGGCCAGGCCAGCCATGCTCCAGAAGCGCAACTCGGCGGCGTGCGTGCCGCTCTTGTCGCCGCGCGAGACAAAGGCGGCGTTGGCGGACGCCAGTTTCTTCAACGCTTCGACGATGTCATTGCCTTTTGTCTTCGCCGGGTCGGCAGCCGGGCCGATCAGCACAAAGTCGTTGTACATGACCGCAAAGCGCTTGACGGCAAAGCCCTCGGCCACCACCTTTTCCTCGGCCACCTGATCGTGCACGAACAGCACATCGGCGTCGCCGCGGCGCCCCATGTCGATCGCCTGGCCAGTGCCCAGCGCCACCA
Organism: uncultured beta proteobacterium; assembly: GCA_903839085.1. GTDB lineage: Bacteria > Pseudomonadota > Gammaproteobacteria > Burkholderiales > Burkholderiaceae_C > Rhodoferax. Next base: position 979 of record CAIMBE010000251.1, read on the forward strand.
CTTTGACCTCGATGCCGCTGGCCTTCTTGAACTCCGGCAACAGATAGGCGAAGAGGCCGGACTGCTCGGTCGAGGTGGTCGACGCCACCACGATCGATTGCCCCTGGGCCGCCAGCGTGGCAACCAGCAGGGCGGCCGCCACTGCAGACTTCAACACCTTCATACAAGTTCTCCCTTGACAAACAAATGGGCGGCCGGACAGTGCTGCTGCAACATCGGGCCGTCAAAAAAATCAGCCACCGGCAGATCAGCCAGCAGCCGTCCATGCTCAAGGTAAAGCACCCGGCTCGCCAGGCGCTTGACCTGCCCCAGGTTGTGGCTGGCAAAGACCAGTGTCATGGCGGCGGCGGAGTTGGCAAACTCCTCCATCAGCGCCTCGACTTCGCGTTTCGCGTGCGGATCCAGGCTGGCGGTCGGTTCATCGAGCAGCAGCACCCGCGGCTCCAGCGCCCAGGCGCGCGCCATGGCGACGCGCTGCTGCTGGCCGCCCGAGAGCTGGCGCGCGTTGCGTCGCGCCAATTCCGTCAGGCCGACGCGCTCCAGCGCTGACAGGGCCAGCGCAGAGGCTGCGCGCCAGGGTCTGCCGCGCAGCCACAGACCCAGGGCGATGTTGCCCTGCACCGACATGCGCAGAAGGTGCGGGCGCTGAAACAGCATCGCCTGTTCGGCGGCGGCCGTCCGCTGCACCTGGCCCGCGCTCGGCGCCAGCAGTCCGTGCATCAGGCGCAGCAGCGTGCTCTTGCCGCAGCCATTGGCCCCGACCAGCGCCACCCGCTCGCCGGATGCGATCGTCAGCGTGATTTCGGACAGTGCCCGCACCGGACTGGCCGATCGGCCGTAATGCACGCTGGCCTGTTGCAACTGAAAAGCCGGCTTCATGCGGAAACCTCAAGCACGCGCGGCGCTTTCGCTGGCCCCGCTTCGCCGCCCTCGGAGCGCTCGCGCCAGCGTCGCAGCAGACCGATCAGGACATTGAGCAGGAGCACGACCAGCAGCAGGATCAGGCCCAGGCCGAGCGCCAGCGGCAGGTCGCCCTTGCTGGTCTCCAGCGCGATGGCGGTGGTCATGACGCGGGTAAAACCGTCGATGTTGCCGCCCACCACCATCACGGCGCCGACCTCCGAGATGGCGCGGCCAAACGATGCGATCAGCACTGTCAGCAGCGCATAGCGCTCGTCCCAGGCCAGCAGCACGCTGCGCGCAAGCGACCCGGCGCCGAGCGAGCGCAGTTGCTCGCCGTGGGTGTTCTCGACATCCTCCACCGCCTGGCGCGTCAACGCCGTCACCACCGGCAACACCAGCAAGGCCTGCGCAATCACCATCGCCTTGAAGCTGAACAGCCAGCCCAGATAGCCCAGCGGCCCGGAGCGCGACAGCAGGAGGTAGACCACCAGGCCGATCACCACCGAGGGCACCGCCAGAAAGGTGTTGAGCAGAGTCAGCAGCACGCCACGACCGCGAAAACGCGCCACGCCCAGCCAGGCGCCCGCCAGCAAGCCGATCGCGCAGGCGATGGCGCAGGCGCAGGCGCTGACCGACAGGGAGCGAGCGACGATGCTAAGCAGGCCCGGATCCAGCGAGGTGATGAGTTCCAGCGCTGTGGACGCGCTTTCGGTGAATGAGGTCATCGGTCCCCGTTATCGCGAAGGCAACTTACCCGCGTCATCGCGAGGCAACCGATCTTCGTCATCGCGAAGCAACCTATCTTCGTCATCGCGAGGCAACCTATCTTCGTCATCGCGAGGCCGCAGGCCGCGGCGATCCATGCATGGACTGCCGCGTCGCTTTGCTCCTCGCAGTGACGGCCAGAGCGAAAGTCGCAGTGACGGCCAGAGCGAAAGTCGCAGTGACGGGCAGAGCGACAGTCGCAGTGACGGCCAGAGCGAAAGTCGCAGTGACGGGCAGATCGAAAGTCGCAGTGACAAAGAAGTGCCTCGCAGTGACCAGGTAAAAGTGGTAGCCATAACTTGATGTATCGTAGCCACCAATTCATCTTTCGGCGATATGAAACGCAGTGCATAGGCTCCAGTTCCACTACACCCTCTCGCGCGACGCCAGCCCGGCGCTGGTGCGCAACCCCTTGATCGATCTGCTGCAGGCCGTCTCAAGCCACGGCTCGATCTCGGGCGGCGCGCGTGCGCTGGGTCTGTCCTATCGCCACGTCTGGGGTGAACTCAAGCGCTGGGAAAACGAACTCGGCAATGAACTGGTGGTCTGGGAGAAGGGACAGTCGGCCCGCCTGACCGAATTCGGCGCCAAGCTGATGTGGGCCGAGCGCCAGGCCCAGGCCCGCCTGGCGCCGCAGATCGAGGCGCTGCGCGCCGAACTGGAACGCACTTTTGCGCAGGCCTTTGACGACTCGGTCCATGTCGTCACGCTCTACGCCAGCCATGACGACGCCCTGAACACGCTGCGCGAGCACGCGCTGCAGGGCCAGGACCCGATGTCGGGCGACGTCCGCAACCGGCTGCACCTGGACATCCGTTTCACCGGCAGCGTCGACGCGATTCGCGCCCTGAACGAAGGACGCTGCGTGATGGCGGGCTTTCACACCCTGCACAACACCGGCCGGCAGACCTTGACCGAGCGCACCTACAAGCCGCTGCTGCAACCCGGCCAGCACAAGATCATCGGATTTGCGCAGCGCACCCAGGGCCTGATGGTCGCCCGTGGCAACCCGCTGGGCCTGCACTCGCTGCAGGATCTGATAAGCCAGCACGCGCGCTTCGCCAATCGGGCGCTGGGTTCGGGAACGCGCGTCGTGCTCGATGAACTGCTGATGCGAGCCGGACTCGACGCCAGCGACCTGCAGGACCTTGAACATACCGAACCGTCTCACGCGGCGGTGGCGCAAGCGGTGGCCGGGGGGGACTTTGATGCCGGCCTGGGCATCGCCGTCGCCGCACAGCGCGCCGGCCTTGACTTTATCCCGCTGGCCGACGAGCGCTACCACCTGGTCTGCCTCAAGTCCGCGCTGATGCAACCCGGCATCGAGGCACTCTTGAGCCTCCTGAAAACGCCGGGCTGGCAAGCCGAGATGAACCGGATTCCTGGATATGCCGCAGTGCAGAGTGGCGAGGTGCTGGCGATGCGCCGGGTGCTGCCGTGGTGGGATTACCGACACAAGAAGGAGGAGCCTGTCCCCAGTCGCTGAACTTGCCAAAGCGAGTCAGTCTTCTGGTTTACCCGCATATCGGCGGCGGCTTTGTTCTGTATGCTTTGAGGCAGTTGAAATGCCAGCCTCGATTTGGCATGTGCCGCAAGCCCGGCAGCCGACAGACCACCAGGTAGGCAATCAATAATGAGTTCGGGACCACCCGAACCGGAGACAAGCTCATGGTTTCGCCATTTGAAAACGCAAACCTCAGTACCCGATCGGCGCCAACAGCCTACCGTGAATACGGGGACGACGGTCAGCCAGCGTCGCCCAAGTCCTTCATTGTCGAGTCGCATGCCCGCTGCCAGTTTCAGGGTTTGAAAAGCTTTGAATCCCGCGACTATTCGGCGTTGGTGGAGGCCGATTTTCAGATCACGCTTGAACGCAACGCGCGCCTGATCGCGCAGGCCACCTCGGTTCTGGCCATGCTCGGCAGATCGGTCGCCGATTTTGGCAGCATGATTGTCTTGACTGACGGCACCGGAACCATTTTGCGTACCCAGTGCCAGAGCACTTTCATGGAGCACGCTGACAACGTTGCCTTGCGCCCGGGTGTCAGCTGGTCGGAGTCGTCCAAGGGCACCAATGCCATCGGTACCGCCCTGATCCTGGAGTCGGACATCTTCGTGCAAGGCGAAGAGCATTACTTTCATTCGAATCATTTCCTCAGTTGTGCTGCTTCACCGATACTGGATCACTCAGGCAATGTGATTGGCGTACTGGACGCTTCGGGTGACAAGCGGGCGTTTCACCCGCACACGGCCGGACTGGTGGAGATGTGTGCACGAACCATTGAGAACAACTGGTTTCGCGACAAGTTTCGGCAGACGCGACAGTTGCACTTCCATCCCATGGCGGAACTGATTGGCACGGCCGAAGAGGGCATCATTGCCTTTGGCGAGGACGGGCAAATCCTTGGCGCCAACCGGTATGGACTGAGAATTCTGGAGATCAGCGCATCCACTTTGCGCTTCAAAGGCCTGCGCATGCTCTTTGGCCTGGGCTTCCCAGAACTCATGGACAAACTGCGCTACACCATGATGACGCCAGCGCAAATGCACCTGAGCAGCGGGAAAGATGTCTTTATTCGTGCCAGTTGGAACGAGGCATCGGGCTTTTCGAAGCCGGTCCGTGTCTCATCAGCCCAAGTGCATCCGTCACGCGCGGCAACGGCGCCTTCCTTGCTCCTTGGGAAAGGCGCACCGGCAGCGAAACGGGCAAGCTACCAGCTTGATGAACTCGACGCCGGCGATGCGCAGGTGCGCGCGGTAGCGCAGAAAGTTCGCCAGGTCGTCGATAAGGATATTTCAATTCTGATCGTCGGCGAGACCGGCACCGGCAAAGAGCTCCTGGCCAATGCCATTCACCAATATAGTGGGCGCCGCAATCAACCTTTTGTTGCCATCAACTGCGCCTCGATTCCGGAACAGCTGATCGAATCAGAACTGTTCGGCTATGAAGAGGGCGCATTCACCGGCGCCAAGCGCAAGGGAGATATTGGAAAGCTGTCGCAGGCCAATGGCGGAACACTTTTTCTTGATGAAATTGGTGACATGCCCTTGCCGCTGCAGGCGCGGCTGCTGCGGGTTCTGCAGGAACGCAAAGTCGTTGCGCTGGGCGGCCACCGTTCGACCGATATCGACATCAACCTGATTTGCGCAACGCATCGCAACCTGCGCGAACTGATGGATCAAAGGGTCTTTCGCGACGATCTGTACTACCGCATCAACGGCATTTCGGTCAAGCTGCCACCCTTGCGCGATCGGACCGACCTGGCCGGGTTGTGCGAGAGGTCCCTGCGAGAGTTGTCGCCGCACCACGCGTTGAGCATTGAGTCTTCATTGATGGAGTCCTTCTTGCGCTATGCCTGGCCGGGTAACCTGCGCCAGCTCAACAATGTTCTCAAGACGGCCGCCGTCATGGCCATGGATGACCGTGAAATCACCACGGCGCATCTGGCTGACGATTTCAGGGAAGAACTGGCAGCGCTCAGCCCACGGGCTTTGGTCAAGGCTGGCGCAGCCGCCAGCGCCAGTGCGCCGGTTGCGCCGGCGCGACCGCTCGCCCCCGGTGAGTTCTCCAACACCTGGGATCTGGCCAATTTGACGGCTGGCAAGACAGCTCCCATCAACAGCCTCGAACAGGTCGAGATCAACACCATCATGCGCGTGCTTGACGCCTGCGCCGGCAATGTATCGATGGCCTCGAAGCAGTTGAACATCAGCCGCAACACGATTTACCGCAAGCTCAACCGGCACGCGTGATTCTTTATCACTTCGGGTTGTCGAACGCATAGCGCAAGCTGATCCAGATCGTCCGCGGCGCTGCGGGGGCATAGAAGGTTGATTGCACAAGCGGATACCCGGCAGCATTTGATCCGCCCAGGGGTCTTGCTACAAAGTTCCCGCTGGCATCGAAGCCGGTCGAACCCAGCTGCGCAGCCGTGCTGTAGCGCGCATCGAAAACATTGCTGACCTGCGCGCTCAATTGCCACTGCGCAGTCACGCTGTAGCTGGCACCCAGGTTGATGCTTGCGTAACCCGCGCTTTGGCCTGGTCCAAGATAATTTGTACCGTCTGCCTGGTGTGCGTTGTTCTCGTTGCCACGCGCATAGGCGCTGCCGGCTGCCAGCATGCTGACGCTCAGCCTGAAGGCTGGCGACACCGGATAGTCGGCAGACAGCTTGAGTAATTGACGCGGGATCAGCGGGATCCGGTCGCCGGGTCGAATACCTATCGTGCCATCCAGCCCTGATGCACCGGCCAGCGCCGCGTTGTTGCTGCTGTTGCCTGTGCCGTTGACCGTTTCGCCGCTCTGGTAGCTTGCATCCAGCCAAGTGTATTGGGCTCCCAGACCGAGCATACCGAGCTTGCCGGCAAGACCCAGTTCGATGCCCTGGCGCCGGGTCTTGCCAAAGTTCTTGAAGTAGCCAAAGCCGGCCTGGTTATCGGCAACAAACAGGATGTCGTTCTGGTTCTCAGCGCTGAAAATGCCCGCACTCCAATGCACAAGGCCGCTCGCCGTTCCGCGCAGACCCGCCTCCAGGGTGTGAGTAACGACCTGGCCAAGCGGCGGATCACCGGCCATCGAGTTCGGCAATTTGCAAGGCTGATCCGGATTGGCGCAGCCCAACTCAATGGCGGTTGGCGCACGGCTGCTCTGGCTGTAACCGGCATAGACATTGAGCGATCTGCCCGGGCTGAAGCTGACGCCGATGGCCGGATTGAAGCGCGAAAAGCGATGCTCGCCACTGAGCGAGGCGCTGTCGCCGGCACCATGAATCCGGTCGCGGTTCTCAATGCGGGTGCTGTTGTAGCGGCCCGACAGGGTCAGGTGCAGGTTTTTCTGGACCGACAGCGTGTCGCTGGCATAGACGCTCCAGGTCTGGATGCGGCCGGATAGATCGACCCGCGTGTCATAGGGTTCACCATCCGCCGCAGCGCCGCTCAGACCATCGCCAAAGGCATTGACAGCGGTGACGCTGCGGTCCGGATTCAGATAGCCGAACTGCGACGACTGCGCAAAGCCGACGCGGCTGGCGTCATAGCCTGCGCCCACCACGAACCGGTTGCGCAGGCCGGCCAGTTGATCCAGCGCCGTGAGTTGCCCGGACAGACCATGGTTCTGCTGCGCAGTCTGCGTGCGGTTGATCAAGCCATTGCAATCCCGCGCGGCTTGCCCCTGGCCGATGGATTCAATGCAACGCAGGAACGGGAAAGGCGTGTTCAATGCACTTTCGCTGCCATGGTAGGGATTCTGGCTGAGCGCGCTCTCATTGATGTCACCGTTGTAGGTCGAGGTCTCGAGATGGCGATAGTAAGCATTGCCGGAGAAGAGCAAGGCCTCGTTGAAGGCGTGGCTTGCCGTCAGGTTGAGCAGCGTGGAGCGGTTCTGCGCCAGATCGGGCTTGGTGTAAGCGCTGGCACGATCACGCGCCAGCAAGCCCTGCTCCTGCAAGCCGTTGCCGCTGAGCTGGTTATCGGCGTGGGCCAGCGTCAGTTGCAGGTCGGTGGCACCACTGAGCCAACCGAGCTTGCCGAAGAACTGGCGCACGTCCGAAGGCGACGCAGTGCGCCAACCTTCTTCCTTGAACAGGTTGGCATTGAAATACCAGTTCAGCCCCTGCTCGCCGGAGCCGCCATGCTCCCACTCGGCGCTGCGCCGTGCATTGCCGCCCGCTGTGGCCTGCAGCGTGGTGCCCGGATCACTTCGGCCATCCTTGGTCTGGACCGACAAGGCGCCACCCAGGGTATTGAGGCCAAACAGGGGGTTGGAACCCGGCATCAGCGTCATGCTGGAGATGGCCGAGCGCGGAATCAGGTCCCAACTCACGACATCGCCAAAGGGCTGGTTCATGCGCACCCCGTCCATATAGACTGACAAACCCTGCGGCGTCCCAAGCAGCGGTGATGCCGTGTAGCCGCGGTAGCTGACATCCATCTGAAAGGGGTTGCCCTGCATTTCGTTGACGTGGACGCTGCCCAGTCGGCGATTCATGAAGTCACTGAGATCGAGCGCGCCACTGCGTTCGATATCGCGGCTGCTGGCAGTTTGCACCGGTGCCGCGATCTCGTTGAGCGGCTGCCCGATACCCGGCAGCGGCAGGCTGGCAACGACCTCAACCATTGGCAGGTTGTGCGCTGTCTGCGCGCCGGCATTGAAGCTGCCTGCTGCAGCGAGCGCGAGCATCAAACTGGCACGGTTGAGCAGATCAGTTCCCATCATTCCTTTTCAATAAGTTCTGCTGCATTGCAGCAGCGCAAGACGCGCTGTCTGCTTGATCCAAAGTGTGACAGTCGCGCACAGAGATGCATGAAACGTGCCGATTCTGCTTCGACTTGAATGGCACGCAACTTGCACCTGCAATGTCAGGAGCGGTACGGGCTGAAGCAAGTGTTCGAGAATTTGTCACCGGTGTTCCATTTGGAAAAATCAAGTGACAAGGCACGCGGGTTTACCCGCTCTGATGCATCCAGATCAGCAGCCAATGCTTTTCCTGAAAGTGAATTGATCCTTAACTCAACAATGGATGGAGACTACGATGAAAAATTTGAACGCACTGGCCGTCAGCATCTCGGTATTGGGCGCCATAGCGACCTTTCTCGCGCTCGGGCCGCTCAGCGGTGTCTATCTGATTTGGGCCGCCTTCGTGGCCTGGGGCGCTTTCTTTGCGCTCGGCGCCGACATGGCGGCACTGCAAAAAATGATTGTCTGCGGCATCTTTGGCGCGCTGGTGGCCTGGCTGGTCGCGGTGATCATTCTGGCGGTTCCAATGGCCGGCGCACTCGGCCTGCCGCTGTGGGCCGCCATTGTTGTCGGCGCCGGTGTGGTGGCAGTGGTGCTGGCAGCCAACGTGCCAGCGCTGTCAACCATTCCAGCCACGGTCTTCGGTTTTGCCGCCAGCTTCGCCTTCCTGTTGCAGACCCCCGACGTGCTCAAGCTTGACGTGCTGCTCTCGGCCAGCCTGAAAAACTCCCTCGTCGTGATTTCGCTGTCCTTGATCGCTGGCACCGTCTTTGGCCTGCTCTCGGCACGCTGGGGCGCGGCCATGACCAAGGAGTGATTTTCAGCCTGAGCAACCCGGCTAGTCTGTCACGTGGATCAGTCCGTGGCGCAGTGCCAGCAAGGTCATTTCTGCCTGGTTGCTCAGCCCGAGTTTCTGCTTGATGTTGTAGAGGTGGGTTCCGACCGTCGAACCAGACAGGTTCAGGGTGTCCGAGATCTGCGCCACTGACTGCCCGCGCGCAAGTTGAGCAAAGACCTCGAATTCACGCGCCGAGAGCTTTTCGACCGGATTCTTGTCGCCGCTTATGGCCCGCAGGGCAATGCGCTGCGCAATTTGCGCATCGACATAACGCTGACCCTTGGCGAGCGCACGAATCGCATCGATCAGCGCTTCTGGCGCGCTGCGCTTGGACAGGTAGCCCATGGCACCGGCCTGCAGCGCGCGCATCGGGTGGCTGATGTCCTCGTGCGCCGACAGGGCCAGAATTCGCACCTGGCTGTCTTTGGCAGTCAAGCGCTTGATCGCTTCGATACCGCCCATGCCGGGCATGGCAATGTCCATCACGATGACATCCGCTGCGACCGTCTCACTGGCCTGGCAAACCGCTTCGCCACTGTCAGCTTCAGCCACCACTTCAATGTCGTCACAGGCCTGCAGCAGGAGCTTGAACCCCATGCGCACCACCGCATGGTCATCGACCAGCATGACTTTCAGTTTGGGCATTCTTTTGCTTCCTGCGTGAGGGGCAGCTCGACTTGAATCCGGACACCGCTTGGCTCCACCTGCGTCAACTCAAAACTGCCGCCCAGTGCCTGCGCTCGCTCGCGCATGCCCGACAGACCGTAATGACCGCCGCCTTGAAACTGTGCCACCCGGCCAACACCATCGTCGACAACCTCCAACTGCAATGATTGCGCCGCGACCGAAAGCCGAACGTCAATCCTTTTGGCCTGCGCGTGGCGCAGCGCATTGTTGACAGCCTCCTGGACGATCCGAAACACCGCAGTGGCCAGTTCGTCTTCAAGGGCGTCGAGCGCTTGCGGCAGGCTGGCATTGACAACAAGATCGGGGTGCTGCAACCGGCACTCGCCCAGCAGATCGCGCAGCGCGTCATGCAAGCCAAAATGGTCCAGCGCCAGAGGCCGCAGTTTCGAAATCAGCCGATGCATGCCGTCATATATCTGGTCGGCGCAGTCCATCACCAGGCGCGCCGACTGTTCGATCGCCGGATCGTTGCCGGCGGCGCGCCGGGCAATCGCCAAACTCACGCTCTTGATGGCTGTCACCTGCTGCCCGAGTTCATCATGCAGTTCGCGTGAAATGGCACCCCGCTCCAGTTCAATGCGGTTCTGAATGATCTTTGTCAGTTCCCGGTTCTCCGCCAGGGCCAGCGCCGCTTCCCGGGCCTCGCGCCTGGCCTCGATGCTGTCCTGAACCGATTGCGCCATCTGGTTGAAGGCGACACCAATCTGTCGGCCTTCCCGCCCGGACAGATCGGTCAAACGCGTGCCGTAGTCACCGCCTGCCATGTCGCGCAAACCCTGGACCACCTTGTGCAAAGGCCTCAAGGCGCGCCCCATCACGGCGTAGACAAAAACATTGCCAAGCACAAAGCCCGCCAGAACCATCCACAACATCGGATGCAGGTCATCCCATCCGTCCAGCACCGCACGCGAGGCATCGGCGCGCAACACCAGGCGCCCGGTGGGCAGACTGATTTCCTTTGGCGCCAGCGGTGGCGCCACGATCTGTGCGTACCACGCAGGTGCCTCGCGCCCAACCTTGTAGACAGACGGCGGTGAACTGAAGATCAGCTTGTCCTGATCGTCCCGCAATTCGACTTCGTTGGCCCGGATGCGGCCCACCTGTTTCAGAAACTCGGCCATTCCCGCCAGCCCGCTGCTGCCATACACCCACTGCATGCGCGAGAGCAGCTGCGTGGCGACCACATTGGCGCCCACCACCTCGTCATGCACGCTTCGGCGCGTGTTGTCGATCTGCAAGCCAATCAGCACAGACGAAAAAATGGCCATCAGCGCAGTGATGATCAGGTTCACCTGAAGTCGAAGGCTCATAAATTTGTCACTCGGCAAAGTGAGCCATCATACTGAGCAAAGCCCGTTGCCGGACTGACGCCCGGGCGGTCGCCGCACCAGTTCATCAATTCATGAAAATCATGAGGGCGAGTTCAGGCATTTCCTGATGCGGTGCGCGCCCGCAGGCCCTAGACTGGCCCGGCCTGCTGAGGATTTTCGCCATGTCTGTTTTTCGTCGTACCCTGCCTTCCAAACGCCTGCCACGCGCGCTGGTTCTGGCGCTGTTCGCGCCGCTGGCATTGCCGGCTGCCGAGGTCACGGCCACTGATGCCGTGCCGGTTGCAGAGGCCAGTGCGCCAGATCTCAAGCCGGTCGTGGTTACCGCCACGCGCGTCGACCAGACCGCCTTCGATCTGCCGCTGTCGATCGACCGCCTGAACAAGGAACAGTTGCAGGACGGCCGCCTGCAGATCAATCTTGCCGAGTCCATGGGACGCGTTCCCGGCATCGTGGTGAACAACCGCAGTTATCTGGCCGGCGATACCCAGATCTCTTCGCGTGGCTTTGGCGCGCGGGCCGGCTTCGGCGTGCGCGGACTGCGCCTGTATTCCGACGGCATCCCGGCCACCATGCCCGACGGGCAGGGCCAGGTGTCGCACTTCGACCTTGGCTCGGCGGCCCGGGTGGAAGTGCTGCGCGGGCCTTTTTCCGTTCTGTACGGCAGTTCGTCGGGCGGCGTGATTTCAGTCTTTACGGAAGACGGTGCACCAGGCGGCAGGATCGAGCCCTCGGTTGCCTTTGGCAGTTACGCCAGCCGGCGCCTGGGCAGCAAGGTCTCAGGCGACACGGGCAGCCTCAATTACGTGGCCGACGTGTCCACCTACACCACCAGCGGTTACCGCGACCACAGCGCCGGCACGCGCGAGCTGCAAAACGGCAAGCTGCGCTGGAATCCTGATGCCGACTCCTCGCTGACGCTGGTGCTCAACGCCGTGAACATGCCCGACCTTCAGGATCCAATGGGCCTGGATCGTCGAAGCTACGAGACCAACCCGGCACAGGCTCTGGCCGGTGCATACAGCTACAACACGCGAAAAAGCAGCGACCAGCAGCAGATCGGACTCGCGTACGAGGGAAAAACGGGGCCTGACGGCACACTGAACTCGACGCTCTATCTCGGTCACCGCAAGAACATCACCTACCAGTCGATTCCCGCTGCATCACAGGCACCCGATACCAGCCCCGGCGGCGTCTCGTCTCTGGCGCGTGAATACTGGGGTATCGATCTGCGCTGGACCCACAAGGGTGAACTGGCCCAGGCGCCGCTCACCGTCACGGCAGGCCTCAACTACGACAATCTTGATGAAGCCCGCAAGGGCTATCAGAATTTCATCGGAACCCAATTGGGCGTGCTGGGCGCATTGCGTCGTGACGAGAACAATCAGCTCCACAATTTCGATCAGTACCTGCAGGCGCAATGGGAACCGGCCAGGGCCTGGCTGCTGATGGCCGGACTGCGCCGCAACGCGGTCAAGTTCGCATCAAAGGACAACTACATCTCCGGCACCAATCTTGACGACAGCGGCAGCGTCAATTTCTCCGACACCACGCCGGTGCTGGGGGCGACCTGGCATGCCAGCGATGCTCTCAACCTCTATGCCACTTTTGGCAAGGGTTTCGAGACGCCGACCTTCAATGAGCTGGCCTACCGCAACGCCGCTCCCGGCATGAATCTGAGCCTTCAGGCGGCCAGGAGCAACAACCTTGAGCTCGGTATCAAGACCATCCTGGGCAAAAACACCCTGTTGAATCTGGCCCTGTTCGAGGTGCGTACAGACAACGAAATCGTCGTCGACACCAGCCTGTTTGGCCGCACCTACTACCGAAACGGCGGACGCACCGAGCGCTCCGGCCTGGAAGCAGCGCTATCGACAAGCTGGAATAACGGCATCAACCTGGCGCTCGCCTATACCAATCTGAGTGCGGTTTACAGCGACACGGTAACGGGTTCAACCATCCTCGCCGGCAACGCCATTCCGGGCATCCCGCGCTCGACCCTGACCGCCGAAGCCACCTGGAAGCACAAACCCAGCGGCTTGAACGTCGGGTTCGAGTTGCGCAGCGTCAGCAAGATCTGGGTCGATGACGCCAATAGCGATGCCGCGGAAGGCAAGACCATGGCCAATCTGCGTCTGGGTCTCGAACAAGGCGCCAACGGCTGGAGACTGAAGGAATTTCTGCGCGTCGACAATCTGGGCAACCGAACCGCGGTCGGCTCGGTGATCGTGAATGAGGGCAACAAACGCTACTTTGAACCGGAGCCTGGACGCAACTGGCTGATCGGTGCTGCCGCCAGTTACCTCTTTTGATGTGAGCGCAGAACAGCACAGCGCCACGGCCCCTGTTCAAGGAGCAGGTGTTGCTTGTTCTGCTGTTCCTGATTGACACAGTTCACAGGGTTAACACGGATCGTAATAACCCGAATGTCGCGCCAAAAGCGGCAGGTTCAAGCTCACACGGCCCAGGTTTACCGTCATTGATTCGTCTGGCACAAGTATTGCTATTTCAAAGTCTGTTGAGCACGCCGGCGCGCGTTCGACGGACCATAAATCTATTTGGAGAAATGATGAAACGAACCTTTGGCTATCTATTCACAGTGGGGGTCTTGCTTGGATTGGCGGCAGGTCCCACTGCTGCGCGTGTCACCGACAAGGACATCGAAAACGATGCCAAGACGGTCGGTGATGTGGTTACCTACGGCATGGGTACCAAGCTGCAGCGCTACAGCCCGTCGACCAAGATCGATACCAAGAACGTCAAGGATCTGGTACCGGCCTGGTCGTTCTCTTTTGGCGGCGAGAAACAGCGCGGCCAGCAATCGCAACCGGTCGTTCACAACGGCAAGATGTTCGTGACCGGTTCCTACTCACGCGCCTGGGCGCTCGACGCCAAGACCGGCAAGAAGCTCTGGGAGTACAACCACAAGCTGCCCGACGGCATCATGCCCTGCTGCGACGTGATCAACCGCGGCGGCGCGCTGTACGAAAACCTGTTCATTTTCGGCACGCTGGATTCAATTCTCGTGGCCCTGGACCAGGATACCGGCAAGGTAGTCTGGAAGGAAAAGGTTGGCGACTACGCTGACGGCTACTCGATCACGGCGGTGCCCGTCATTGCCAAGGGCCTGGTCATCACCGGCATGGCGGGCGGCGAATTCGGCGTGGTTGGACGCGTCACGGCGTTTGACGCCAAGACCGGCAAGCAGGTCTGGATGCGTCCCACCGTCGAAGGCCACATGGGCACCAAGGACGGCAAGGACAACGGCATCTCGGGCACCACCAACGCGACCTGGCCGGGCGACCTGTGGAAGACCGGTGGCGCATCGCCGTGGATGGGCTGCTCGTTTGATCCCGAAACCAACCTGGCTTACTGTGGCACCGGCAACCCGGGACCATGGAACTCGGCGCTGCGTCCGGGCGACAATCTGTTCTCGTGCTCGACCGTCGCGATTGATGTCGATACCGGCAAGATTGCCTGGCATTTCCAGCACACGCCAAACGACGGATGGGATTTTGACGCGATGACGGTTGACATCCTGTACACCGACAAGGCCGGCCGCAAGCTGATCGGCAAGCCCGACAAGAACGGTTTCTTCTACGTGCTCGATGCCAAGACCGGCGCCTTCGTGCGCGGCTTCCCCTTCGTCAAGAAACTGACCTGGGCCTCTGGCCTGGATCCAAAAACCGGCCGTCCGATCTTCATCCCGGAGAACCGTCCTGGCGACCCGGTCAAGAGCGCCGATGGCAAGAAGGGCGCGAGCGTGTTCACGGCGCCGTCCTTCCTGGGCGGCACCAATCAGCAGGGCTCTGCTTACAGTCCGGATACCGGCCTGTTCTATGTGCCGACGACCGAGTGGGGCATGGAAATCTGGAATGAGCCGGTTGCCTACAAGAAAGGCGCTGCCTACCTGGGCGCTGGCTTCACCATCAAGAAGATCTTCGACGACTACATCGGCGCACTGCGCGCGATCGATCCAGCCACTGGCAAGATCGTCTGGGAAGTCAAGGATCCGGCACCACTGTGGGGCGGCGCGCTGGTCACCAAGGGCAATCTGGTGTTCTGGGGTACGCCACACGGCGAACTCAAGGCAGCCGATGCCAAGACCGGCAAGGTGCTCTGGTCGTTCCAGACCGGCTCCGGCATCATTGCGCCCCCGATCAGCTGGGAGCAGGACGGCGAGCAGTACATCTCGGTTGTCAGCGGTTGGGGCGGTGCTGTTCCCCTCTGGGGCGGCGATGTGGCCAAGCAAGTGGCTGACATCACCCAAGGCGGCATGACCTGGGTTTTCAAGCTGCACAAGAACAAGTAATTCAGGAAGTTGGGTCGTGGTGCTTTGTTGACAACAACAAGGCACCACCTTGTGATGGTCGGCGCAAGACAGCTTGGCGACTATCCTTTTTTTCTGCGTCCGGGCGCGTCAGCGGCGGACGCACTTGTCATTTGAAGAGGATTTCACATGCTTCCATGCTCATTTTGCAGCGCTGCCTCAAGCCGATTACACAGAACCGGGCGCAGCCTCGCTGCGATGGGTGCGCTGGCGCTGGCCTTTCTTCTGACGGCACCGGTTGCACATGGCCAGGACAAAACCGCCTTGCAAAAGATTCAGCACAGCGGCGTACTGTCGGTTGCCCTGTACAAGGATTTCGCGCCCTTCTCGGACAACGGCAAAGGCATCGATGTTGAGTTGGCGCAGGCGCTGGCCGGCAAACTCGGGGTAAAGATGTCGCCGCTGTGGTT
Organism: uncultured beta proteobacterium; assembly: GCA_903839085.1. Lineage (GTDB taxonomy): Bacteria > Pseudomonadota > Gammaproteobacteria > Burkholderiales > Burkholderiaceae_C > Rhodoferax. Next base: position 16,475 of record CAIMBE010000251.1, read on the forward strand.
CAGCGCCAGCGACGACGTAGATGGCGACCTGCGCAAGATGGTCTGGAAGGGCACGCCCATCGGCTATGGACCGGCCGACCTCATGATGCACGCGCCGGTTGACCCGCAGTACATGGCCAAGGTCGAGCAGGTCAGGATTTTCGGCGCCTATCACCGCGAGCGCTTTGCCGTCGGCCGCCAGTTGGAAGCGCTGCCCACGCTGGAAAACCTCGAGCCCTTTGAAAAGCTCTCGCTCGGCGTCGAAGGCGAAAGCATGGGCGCGCTCGTCATGTTGTCCGCCGACGGCGGACGTTACCGCGAGAAGCTCAAGATATTCAAGAGCACCGAAGACGCGATTGCAGCCCTGAAGTCGGGGGCAGTGGCGGCGGTGATGGGCCAGCAAGGCGAGTTGGAAAACGGCGTCGGCGCCGATCCCCGCTTCGCGATTGATCTGCCGCCCAACCAGCTTCTGAAAATGCAGCAGTGGCGCATCGGACTGGCTGTCAAGGCTGAGCACGTGGATCTGACAAAGGCTCTGGAAGTCGCCATGAGCGAACTGCTGGCCGATGGCACGGTGACGCGCATTTTGCAAAGCTACGGTCTGAAGCATCGACTGCCGTAAACCCGGGTACCAGAATCCAATGACAGCGCAGCAGTTGACTCGTTTTGGAACACTTGGATGCAACATCGAGCACCTCCCCGGTGGCAACGACCGATTCGCGCAATTGGCACGCCAATTGCAATGCCTGTCCATCAACTTTTTGTATTCACCAGGAGACACTTCATGAAATCCAGGACATCCATCATCTGTGGCTGCGTCTTGCTCTGTGCCACGGCACTTTCGTCCATGCACGCACTGGCGCACGGCGACGTCACGCCGCAGGCGGTCGACACGCACTCCCTGCCGCCCCTGGGCGAAGAACTGCGCACCGAGAACCCTTATCGCGGCCTGCCCGCGGCGATCAAGGTCGGGGTTTCCGCCTACACGCAGAATTGCGCTCGCTGTCACGGTATCGATGCCGTTTCGGGTGGCATGTCACCGGACCTGCGTGAAATGGACAGCGAGTGCCTGGATCAGAAGGACGAAGCCAAGAAAAAAGCCTGCTTCAAGGAAGTCGATGACTTCTTCATGTCCATCACCATGAAAGGCAAGGTCCGCAATGGGACCGAAAAGATGCCCGCTTTCAAGGCCACCTTCAATCAGGAAGCGGTGTGGGCGATAAAGACCTACCTGGAAACACGGCGCCCTGCAAACTAATTCGAAATTTTCATCATGAACCGCAAATTACTCGCCTCTTTGGCCTGCTGCGCAATGACGAGCGCCGCACTGGCAGCGGATGTAAGCTACCGCAACGACATTCGTCCGCTGCTGAAAACGCAATGTGGCGAATGCCATGGCGACGAATCGCCGACGCTGGCTGACTTTCTGCAGGCAAAGGAAAAGTTCAAGAAAGAAAAGCAGGGTCCGCGCTTTGGCACCTATGCAGAACTGCTCCAGTTGATCGGTTGGCCCGACTCAGGGGCCCTGATGCGGCGACTCGACGACGGCAGCAATAGTTCGAACAAAAAGCCCGGCAATATGTACAAGTATCTGGGTGAAACAGACGCCCTTCGGACAGCCAATCTGAATCTTGTCAAGGTCTGGGTCGGTGAAGAGGCATGGAATCTCAACCGCTGGGAAAATGGCGACGGTATCGGCGCGATTACCAAAGAGCAGATGGACAAGCTCAAACTCAAGTATTGAGTCTGTTTGATGGCGGTCAGGTCAAACCTCTGGCATCCGGCCACGCTGCGGGGCAGGTCGGCCCTGATCGCTCTGGTTTGGCTGTTGGCGGCTTCATGCGCACTGGCCGGGGTCATGACCCGCGAGGAGTTGAGCAAGCGCTTTGCGGCGCCCTACATCATTGGTGAAAAGGACGCGCAAATGCCGGTCTGGCCGATCTTCGAGCCAAACTTTCAGCAAAAGGAAAGCGCCAATCAGCTGGTGGGCTATGTTTTTGAATCAATCGATCTGGCACCCGTTCCGGGGTTTTCAGGGGTGCCGATCAATCTGCTCATCGCCATGGATCAGCGCGGCAGTTTTCTCGATGTCAGGGTGCTCTCGCAGCACGAACCGGTGTTTGTCGGCGGTCTGGGCGAAGTGCCGATGCAGGGCTTCGTCAGTCAATACAAGGGACTGTCGCTGAAGCAGAACATCAAAATTCTGGCTGGACCGCACGGGCCAAGAACCATCTCGCCACAAGCCGCAGAACTCGACGGCATCACACGGGCCACGGCGTCGCTGCGCATCATCAACCAGAGCATTCTTTCCTCGGCACTCAAGGTGGCACGAAAGAAGCTCGGGTTTGCCGAGGGTCGCGACCCCGAGTTGATTGCGCGCGTCAAAGCTGATGTGATCGAGCCGCACACGGTCAGGGCTTTGCTCGATGCGGGTCTGATCAAGCATCTGGTGCTCAGCAACGCCGACGTCGAAAAGAAGTTCTCCTCCGGCAACGCCAGCGGTCTGGACAGCGAGGCTCTGGCCCATCCGCAAGATCCGTTCATCGATCTGTACCTGGCCTACGTGTCGGTCCCGAGCATCGGGCGCAACCTTTTGAGCGAAGCCTCCTGGAACAGGCTGCAGAGTCGGCTTGATCCTGAGGACCACGCCATCCTCGTGATGTCCAGGGGACGCTACAGCCTGACCGGCGAGGACTTCCTGCGCGGCAGTGCGCCCGACCGCATCGTGCTCAGGCAGGATCAGTTGCCGATTGAAATGCGCGACCTGAATCTGGAACTGGCGCTGAGGGAAGAACTGGCCGCGGGCCTGGACCGCGAGTCCCTGACCGTTTTCAGGATCATCGGCCGCTCTGGCCTCGATCCCTCGCGACCGCTCGATTTCGTGCTTCCGGTAACGCGCCTGAAAGGCATGATTTTTCCGGAGCGAATCATCCAGGATTTCGGCCTCAGCCTGACGCTGCCGGAGCGCTTTTATACGGTGCCCGATGGCGACAACAAATCATGGCAGGGCAGTTGGCGTGAGCGCCGCGGCGAAATCTTCATTCTGATGCTCGGTCTGACCATTCTGTCGATCGCGCTGGCGCTGCCAAAGAGACTGGTCGCGCAGGAACGCCGTTTCAAGCTGTTCCGAAATGCCTTCTTGCTGTTCACGCTGTTCTTCATCGGCTGGTATGCGCAGGGGCAGTTGTCCATCGTCAACCTCACCAGTGTGTTGCAGGCGCTGATCGCGGGACGCAGCCTGAGCTTCTATCTGTACGACCCGATGACGGTGACGCTGACCGCCTTCACCGGCATCTCGCTGGTGTTCTGGGGACGCGGGACCTTTTGCGGCTGGCTATGCCCCTTCGGAGCTTTGCAGGAATTCGTTGCCACCTTGGGCCGCTTGCTGAAAATCCGGCCAATCCGGCTCCAGCCTGAAACTGACAGCCGCCTGAAGCGGCCCAAGTACCTGCTGCTGGCCGGAATTGTGATCAGCGCCGCGCTCTCATCCAATACGACGGACCTGGCCGTCGAACTCGAACCTTTCAAGACCGCCATCACGCTCAATTTCGTGCGCTCCTGGCCCTTTGCTGTCTATGCGCTGGGCTTGCTGATTGCCAACCTGTTTGTGTACAAATTCTTCTGTCGAGTGCTGTGCCCGCTTGGCGCCGGTCTGGCGCTGCTTGGACGCGTTCGCATTCTGGACTGGATTGCCCGTCGCAGCGAGTGCGGAACATCATGCCAGACCTGCAACCATCGCTGCCCCCATCAGGCCATCACGCCGATTGGAAGGATCCAATACGACGAATGCTTTCAGTGCATGGACTGCGTTGTCATCTGTGACAGCGACACAAAATGCGCGCCGCTCATGAGGGCCCGAAAGCGCGCCCGGGTGGTACCAGTCCAAGCCCTGCAAGCGCACTATCGCGAGGTCCAGAAACCATGACAGCACGAATCGTCATTGCGAGAAGCGTAGCGACGCGGCAATCCAGGGAGTCCGGGGGCATGGATCGCCACGCTGCGCTCGCGACGACGCTTTTGCCAGGGCCTCGCGATGACGAAGACTGCTGTCTTGCGCTCCGGCAAGATCAATGAGGACAGCCCCATGCAACGACGTACACTGCTCTCAGCCTCCCTCGGTCTAGGCGCACTGGCGGGCCTGGCCGGCACCTCGGAGCAGTGGTCGCACGCGGCGCAATCCGGCCCCGAGGCGAAGGACGGGCTGATCCTGCACGCCGGCTCTGGCCTGGCCTTCGGCACCACAGTGACAATCAAGTTGCTGCATGAGAATGCCATGGCGGCCCAGGCAGCCATTGAGGATGCACTCAAACAGGTGCGCAAGATCGACGCGCTGATGAGTTTGCAGCAGGAACATAGCCAGGTCTTTGAGCTCAACCGGCGTGGCGCCGTGGATCGTCCTGAGCCCGATTTGCTGCAGGTGCTGGCGTTCGCGCAGCAGTTGTCCCTGCTGACGGCGGGTGCCTTCGACATCACAGTGCAACCCTTGTGGCGCATCTTCAGCCAGTCCGGTGCGACCGGTGCGCTGCCGGCGCCAGCGGAGGTCGCAGCGGCCAAAGCCCTGGTCAACTGGAAAAACCTTGAGTTTGATCCAAAGCAGGTGCGATTGAGCAGGCCGGGCATGGCCATCACCCTCAATGGGGTGGCGCAGGGCTACGCGGTCGATCTTGCACTCAAGACCCTGCGCAGGCACGGCGTGCGCCATGCCCTGCTCGACACTGGCGAGTTCGGCTCGATCGGCAGCAAGGCGAATGACAGGCCCTGGCTCCTGGGCATCGGCCACCCAAGGCAGCGTGACACCCTGTCAGCGACGCTGAAAATGGACGGCCGCATGGTCGCCACATCGGGGGACTACGAAACATTTTTCAGTCCGGACTTCATTCATCATCATATTTTCGACCCGGCCAGTGGCCGCTCCCCCCTTGAACTGGCAAGCGCCACCGTGGTCGCGCCCACCGGCATCCTGGCCGACGGTCTTTCCACCGCCTTCATGGTCATGGGAACCGACAAGGCGCTGGCACTTGCAGGCCAAATACACGATGTGGACGCCTTGCTGATCGACAAGAACGGTGGCGTCCGAAAGACCGAGCATTTTCCGGCACTGCAAACATGAGCACGACGGGCTGTTGTACTTTTGCGCGGACAGACCCCATGCCTGCCGGAGATAGAGCGTGACCCTGAGAGTGACTTCAATCTGCAAATCGTTTGGACGCCGCAAGGCCCTCGACGATGTCAGCTTGCAGGTTTCCGCCGGTGAGTTCGTGGCACTGCTGGGCCCCAACGGCGCTGGCAAGACCACACTGTTTCAAATCCTTTCAGGGCTCTTCATCGCGGACCAGGGTCGGGCCGTGATTGGCGACGCCGATATCGGCAAGACGCCAATTGCGGCGCTGGCACAACTGGGCATCGTGTTCCAGCAACCGGCGCTGGATCTGGATCTTAGCGTCCACGCCAATTTGCAGTTTCAGGCCGACTTGCACGGCATCGCGCGAGTCGACGCCAGGCAGCGCATCGCTGCCTGCCTGTCCCGCTTCGAACTGAGCGAGCGAGCGCACGAGGCAGCGCGGGTCCTGTCGGGCGGCAATCGGCGCAAGGTGGAGTTGGCGCGCGCCCTGCTGACTCGGCCCCGACTGCTGTTGATGGATGAAGCCACGGTCGGCGTCGACCCGGCGTCGCGCAGGCAGATCATTGCCGATGTGAAGGCCCTGTGCAAGGAACAGAAGCTGGCCGTCCTGTGGGCGACGCACTTGGTCGACGAGGCCGACGGCGCCGATCGCATCATCGTGATGGCCGGCGGCCGGGTGCGATTCGGTGGCTTGCCGGCACAACTGATCGCCAGCCAGCAGTGCGCGACCTTGACCGACGCCTTCCTGCGTCTGACCGATCCCAACCAACCGGAGCGTTAACTCATGATCATCGTCCACCCCAGGCTCTTGAGCGCCTGCGCCATCAGCATCGCCGCAAGCCTGTGCCTGACGACGCCTGCCTGCGCCAAGCAAACCGGCGAAGTCTTCATCTCCAGTGAAAAGGACCATGTGATCACGGTGCTCAATGGCAAGACCCAGCAGCAGGTGGCCTTGATCAAGTCCTGCAAGCGCCCGCGCCACCTGCAACTGACGCAGGACCGCCTGCGTCTGATCGCGGTCTGCGGCGATGACGGCAACGCCATCGTGATCGATGTCGCGAGCAAGAAGGTCGTCGACAGGATCAAGCTGCAGGAGGGGGTCGAAATATTCGACCTCTCGCCGGACGGCAAGAAGCTCTATTTTTCCAACGAAGACTCTGCCTCGATCGTGGCGGTCGATCTTGTCAGCAAGAAAGTGATCAGCCAGATCAAGGTCGGCGAAGAGCCTGAAGGCGTGCTGGTGACGCCCGACGGCAAGACGCTGTACGCGACATCCGAAGTGGCCAGCCTGGTGCATGTGATCGATCTCGCCAGCGGCAAGATTGTCAGGAATATCGAAGTCGGCAAGCGCCCGCGACGCCTGGCGCTGACGCCCGACGGCAAGGAGCTGTGGGTCACCAACGAGATGAGCGCATCGGTGAGCATACTGCGCACCGCTGACCACACGGTCGCCGAGACCCTGAAATTCGAAGCCAAGGGCTTCCGCCCCGACGACATCACACCGGTCGGCATGACGCTGTCGGCTAACGGCAAGACCGCCTTCATCGCACTGGGCCGGGCCAACCATGTGGCAGTGGTTGATGTGGCGAGCCGCAAGGTGCGCAGTCTGATTCTGGTCGGCAAGCGTGCCTGGGGCCTGGCCGTGTCGCGCGACAACGCGACGCTGTATGTCGCCAACGGCATGTCGGATGATGTCTCGGTGGTCGACGTGGCCACTGGTCGCGCACTCAAGACCGTCAAGGCCGGACGCGTCCCGCACAGCGTGGTGATCGATGACTGAGCAGCGCAGCGTTTGCGCTCGCGGCCTGCGCCTGCTGGCCTGCGCCATGCTGTGGGCAGCCGGTCTGGCGGCGGCGCGCGATCTCACGATTGGCATCGTCTATGCGCCCGACGACGCACGCTATGAGGCAAAGCGGCTGGAAAAAAGTTATCCGGGTCAGCCGCTGGGACGGCCCCGCGCCGGGGCCGAAGTGGCGCTGGCGGAATCGAACTTTCGACTGTCTGGCGCTTCCTTGAAGGTCGCCCTGCAGGATGTGCTGTTTGATGACGCAGCCAGCGCGCGGGCCCGGATCCTGGCCATGGCGCAAAAGGGCGTGCGTCATTTTCTGCTCGATCTGCCGGGCGCCGACGTGGCCGAGCTGAGCAATTCCCTGCAGGCGAGCGAGGTCCTGCTCTTCAACGTCTCGGCGCCCGAAGACACACTGCGCCGTGCTGCCTGCAGCGCCAACCTGTTTCATACGCTGCCCGATGAATCGATGGCGGCAGACGCCACGGCGCAATTCCTGACCGCCCGAAAATGGACCCGGGTGCTGCTGCTCAGCAGTCCGGCGGCGTCTGACGCCTCCCGCACGGCGGCGGCGCGCCAGGCGATCAGGCGTTACGGCATCAAACTGACCGGCGACAAGACCTTCAAGCTCTCGAACGACCCGCGCGAGCGCGAGCTTGGCAATGTTGCGCTGCTGACCGCCGGCAGCGATGCCGATGCGGTCTGGGTGGTCGATGCCGACGGTGAATTCGCGCGCGATGTGCCGTATCGCACCAATCTGCCGCGTCCGGTGGTCGGCAGTGCCGGCCTGGTGGCCGAGGCCTGGCAAACCTCGTGGGAGCGCTACGGCGCGCCGCAGTTGTCGCGCCGTTTCAGCAAGGCCGCGCAGCGCCCGATGGCCAGTGCCGACTGGGCTGCCTGGATGGCGACCAAAGCCATCATCGAGGTCGCGCTCAAGTGGCCCGATGCGCGCGAGCATCGTCGCGCCCTGCGCAGTCCCGACCTGGTGCTCGACGGCTTCAAAGGCGTTCGCCTGTCGTTCCGGTCCTGGGACCAGCAGTTGCGCCAACCGATGTTTCTGGCGCACGGCGGTATTGGCGGCGGCATCGCCGGCGTGGCGCCGTTCGACGGCTTCTTGCACCCGAGCAATATCCTCGACACCCTGGGCGCAGACCAGAAAGAATCGCAGTGCCGTCTGGGCGACAGTGCAACAGGTGAGCGCAAATGAGGACAGCCCACGCCATGCTGGCCTTGCGCGCGGTTGCCGGGCGTGAAATCCACAAGTTTGTGCGTCAGCCGGGGCGGCTGGTTTCATCGCTGGTGCGGCCTGCGCTTTGGCTGGTGGTGTTTGCGGCCGGCTTCCAGAACGTATTTGGCGTGGCAATCCTGCCGCCCTATGAGACTTACGTCGAATACCGGGTATACATGGTGCCCGGTCTGGCGATGATGGTGTGCCTGTTCAACGGCATGCAGTCTTCCCTGGCCATGGTCTATGACCGGGAGATGGGCGTCATGCGACTGCTGCTGACGGCGCCGTTGCCGCGCGCCTATCTGCTGGCCTGCAAACTGCTCGGCACGACTTTCCTGTCGGTGCTGCAGGCCCTTGCCTTCTTCCTGCTGGCAATGCTGTTCGGCATCGATCTGGGCCTCGGCCAGATCGCCGTGGCGCTGCCGGTGCTGGCGCTGGGCGCCCTGATGCTTTCGGCCTTCGGCCTGATGCTGTCGGTCTACATCAAGCAGTTGGAGAATTTTGCCGGCACCATGAATTTCGTGATCTTCCCGATGTTCTTCCTGTCAACCGCCCTGTATCCCCTGTGGAAGATGGAGGAGTCGGGGGCGCAATGGATTTATCTGCTGACCCGTCTCAATCCGTTTACCCATGCCATCGAAGCCCTGCGTTTTGCCATGTATGGCCAGATTGAGCCGACCTCGCTGGCCGTGATTGCGATCTGCGGTGTCATCTTCTATCTGGTTGCCGCTGTCGGCTATGACCCGCAGCGCGGTTTGATCAAGTCGGCATGACCCGCAGCAAGCAACATCTTTACAGGAACCGGTCCATGCCCTCCTCCTTTCTGACCCGCGTTTTCAGCGCACTGGCGCTCCTGCTGCTGGCGCTGAGCGCTCACAGCGCGAACGAGATGCCTTTGACCGTGCTGCGCGTCGGCGTGCTGGAATTCGGCACTGTCAACTGGGAACTCGAACTGATCCAGAGCCGCGCACTTGCGAGGAAGCGGGGCATTGATTTGAAGGTCGTTGCGCTGGCCTCCGGCGATGCCTCCACCATTGCGCTGCAAGGCGGCGCGGTGGACATGGTGGTGACCGACTGGATCTGGGTCAGCCGCCAGCGTGCCGAGTCCAACCTGTACACCTTCGTGCCGTTCTCCAATGCGGTTGGCGCGGTCATGGTCAAGGCCGATAGCGGCATCCGGCAAGTGGCCGATCTGAAGGACAAGAAATTGGGCGTTGCCGGCGGCCCCTCGGACAAGACCTGGCTGCTGCTGCGCGCCTACGCGCAGCGCAAACTCGGCGTCGACCTGACCCAGTTCAGCCAGCCGACCTATGCGGCGCCACCCCTGCTCAATGAATTGGCCCTGCGCGGACAGGTCGATGCGGCGCTGAACCACTGGAACTACGCGGCCCGGCTCGAGGTGCTGGGCCTGCATGCCTTGATCGATGTGCCGGAGATTCTCAAGGGCCTCGGGATCAACAAGCCGATTCCCTTGCTGGGCTGGGTGTTCCGCGACGACTGGGCTGCGGCCAACAGCACCGCAGTGAAGAATTTCCTGGCCGCGTCCTATGAAGCCAAAGCGATCCTCGCCGGCGCCGATGCCCCCTGGGATCTGATACGGCCGAAAATGCGGGCCGAAAACGATGCCGTGTTCAGGCTGCTGCGCGCCAGTTTTCGCGCCGGAATTCCGACCTGCACCGATCAGGACAGCATCAGCACCGTGGCCGCCACCTTCAAGATCCTGGCCGAGACCGGCGGCGAAAAACTGGTCGGCAAATCAAAGACCTTGAGCGCAGGCACCTTCTGGCCTGCCTACGCGCTTCCGCCATGCAAAACGTCCTGAAGTTCGGCGCTCTCTTTGCGCAAGGCCGCTGGGCTCGCATCCTGCCGGTTCTGCTGTTGCTGTGCGCCTGGCAGTGGCTGGCACACCTGTTGCAGAGCAGAACCCTGCCGCCTCCCAGCGCCGTGCTGACCCTCCTGTGGCAAGAGCTGCGCGAGGGAGACCTGCTGTTCAATCTGGGCATGACCCTGGGCCGGGTTGCGATCAGCTTCGGTGCGGCCATGCTGCTCGGCGTGGCGCTGGGCATCCTGATGGGCAACTCAAGGAGTTGGGACCGCGTGCTCGATGCCTTCCTGATTCTGGCGCTCAACATCCCTGCCCTTGTCACCATCATCCTGTGCTACATCTGGTTTGGCCTGACCGAAACAGCGGCCGTGATCGCAGTGACCGTGAACAAGATTCCGATGGTCGCCATCAGTTTGCGCGAAGGCGCGCGCGCCGTCGACAAGAAGCTGTTGCAGGTGGCGCAGGTCTACCGCTTGTCGCGCCGCGACACCTTCTTCAAGGTCTACCTGCCGCAACTCACGCCCTATCTGTTCGGCTCGGCTCGCAACGGTCTGGCCATCATCTGGAAAATCGTGCTGGTGGTGGAACTGCTGGGGCGCAGCAATGGCGTGGGTTTTCAGATCGGCAGCTATTTCCACTTCTTTGACATCACCGGCATTCTGGCCTACACGCTGGCCTTTTCCCTGGTCATCTTCGGTGTCGAAGCGTTGCTGCTGCGTCCTCTGGAAACCCGCTTGAGCCGGTGGCGCGCATGACAGTCCTGAGCGTCGACATCCGCAAGAAGATCTATGCCAACGATTGCTGCGCCATCGAAAACCTGGCGTTCAAGGCGCAGCCCGGCGAGTTTGTCGCCATTGTCGGCCCGTCCGGCGCCGGCAAGACGACGCTGCTCAATCTGATCGCCGGTCTTGATCAGGAAATGCAAGGCAGCATCACTTTTCATTCAGGGCAGGAGAGGCGCGCCAGCCCCCGGACCAGTTTCATGTTCCAGGAGCCGCGCCTGATCCCGTGGCTGAACGTGCAGCAGAACCTGGAACTGGTTCTGACGCCGCGCTTGCGTGCGCAGCCGCTTGTCGCGCTGGCGGACTTGCTGGCGCTGGTGGGACTGTCGGGCTGCGCAGCCATGTTCCCGGGACAACTCTCTGGCGGCATGCAACGCCGGGTCGCCTTGCTGCGCGCCTTCATCATCGAACCCAGTCTGCTGCTGATGGATGAGCCGTTTCAATCGCTTGACGCGCCGACCGCCGAACAGCTCAGAGTCCTGCTGCAGGCGTTGTGGCAACGCACCCACCCTACCGTGCTGTTCGTCACCCACAGCCTGCGCGAAGCGATCAGCCTGGCGGACCGGATTCTGTTCCTCTCGGAACGGCCTTCCAGAGTGATCCTGGATCTTCCCATTGATCTGCCGCATCCGCGATTGATCGAAGATGTGCCGGTTCAGAACCTGCATGAATCGCTGCTCAGGAAGCACCCGCAGTTGCTGGCCGGGCAGATCGCGCCAGCCAGCGAGAGAACAGCGAAAGCTGCCTTTCTTCGTGTCATCAACGGGGGCGTCGTCGACCCTGGTTGATGCAGCCGTCTCCTCAGACATCAACTCACTCAAGGAGTGCGAAATGCTTGGAATATATTCGTCACACAGCCAGCTCTACTTGCTGATCCTGGCCAGCCTGACCACGCTGTTCTTCGCGCTCCCGCTGCTATTGGTGCCGCTGACCTGGGCGCGTTTGATGCGCTGGAAGATACCCGATGACACCGATCTTGCCGTCTACTTCGGCCGCTGCCTGGGCGCCTTCGTCGTCGGTGTTGACGCCATGGGTTTCATGGGCGCCTTCTACCTGCAAAGACAGCAAGCCATTTTCGAAGTGCTGTACTTCGTATCCATCAGCATGATTGCGGTACACGTTTATGGCGCATGGCGCAGGATCCAGCCGATGACCGAGACCATCGAGATCGCCTTCTACGCGCTGTTGCTCCTGCTGACGCTGCTGTTTCAACCGATCAGTGCTGCCTGATCAGACCTCACTATCCTGCTGCCCGCCAGACCTTTGGTCGTGTCGGCGGGGCCTCTGTCCAGAGGTATGAAGTGCCTTGCATAGACGGTTGTCTGATGCGGTGTTGCGTTACGTGACAGTTGCTTATTTTTGGAACATGGCGCTGTTCCACCGGAGCCAACAGCGCGATTCAGGAAACATGTAAATCCCCTGCGAAATCAAGACTGTTGAACTTTCACCGGGCCATGGCATGGGACTTGATAAGAGATATCACCCGCGAGGGAAAAATCCATGCAAATTATCAACATTGAGGACACACCATGATTTACGCAGCCCCCGGCGCCGCCGATGCCAAAATTGCCTTCAAGGCCCGGTACGACAACTTTATCGGCGGCAAATTTGTCGCGCCAGTCAATGGCGCCTACTTTGACGTCATCACCCCGATCAGCGGCAAGGTCTACACGCAGGCAGCACGCTCCAGCGCAGAGGACATCGAACTGGCGCTCGACGCTGCCCACGCGGCTGCCGACGCCTGGGGCAAGACCGATGCCGCCAGCCGCGCCAATGTGCTGCTGAAGATTGCCGACCGCATCGAAGCCAATCTGGAACTGCTGGCCTACGCCGAGACCGTGGACAACGGCAAGCCGATCCGCGAAACCATGGCGGCCGACATTCCGCTCACGGTCGATCACTTCCGCTACTTCGCCGGCTGTGTGCGAGCGCAAGAAGGCGCGCTCAGCAACATCGACGAAAACACGGTGGCTTATCACATCCAGGAGCCACTCGGCGTGGTCGGGCAGATCATCCCCTGGAACTTCCCGATCCTTATGGCGGCCTGGAAGTTGGCACCGGCGCTGGGCGCGGGCAACTGCGTGGTCTTGAAACCCGCTGAATCGACCCCGATCAGCATCATGATTCTGGCCGAGTTGATCGCCGACCTCTTGCCGCCCGGTGTGCTCAACATCGTCAATGGCTACGGCCGCGAAGCCGGCATGCCGCTGGCCACCAGCAAGCGCATCGCCAAGATTGCCTTCACCGGTTCAACCACCACCGGACGCGTGATTGCCCAGGCCGCTGCCAACAACCTGATTCCAGCCACGCTGGAACTCGGCGGCAAATCGCCCAACGTTTTCTTTGCCGACATCATGGACAAGGATGATGGCTTTCTGGACAAGGCGATCGAAGGCCTGGTGCTGTTCGCCTTCAACCAGGGCGAGGTCTGCACCTGCCCGTCGCGCGCCCTGATCCAGGAGTCGATCTATGACAGGTTCATGGAACGCGTCCTCAAGCGCGTGGCTGCCATCACGCAGGGCAACCCGCTTGACGGCAACACCATGCTCGGCGCGCAAGCCTCCAAAGAGCAGTTGACCAAGATCCTGTCGTATCTGGATCTGGGCAAGCAGGAAGGCGCGCAAGTGCTGATTGGCGGTGCGCAGTCGCATCAGAGCGGCGACCTGGCTGGCGGCTACTACGTGCAGCCGACGCTGTTCAAGGGCCACAACAAGATGCGCATCTTCCAGGAAGAGATCTTTGGCCCGGTGCTGGCTGTGACCACCTTCAAGGACGAAGCCGAAGCCCTGGCCATCGCCAACGACACGCTCTATGGCCTGGGTGCCGGCGTCTGGAGTCGCAACGGCAACGTGGCCTACCGCATGGGCCGCGCGATCAAGGCCGGTCGCGTCTGGACCAACTGCTATCACGCCTACCCTGCGCACGCCGCCTTCGGCGGCTACAAGGAGTCCGGCATTGGTCGCGAGACCCACAAGGTCATGCTCGACCACTACCAGCAAACCAAGAACCTGTTGGTAAGCTACAGCGAAAGCAAGCTCGGATTCTTCTGACGCAGTTCGGTGCCTCATTGCGAGCGCCGCGCGGCAATCGATGGACTGCCGCGTCGCTACACTCCTCGCAGTGACTAATCAGAAAGGGGCGGGCAACCGCCCCTTTTTTCATTTGGAGGAGACCCCCATGGTCGACAAAGTCATTGCCACGCCAGCGGCGCTGGAACTGATCGCATTCCTGAAAACCAGGCACGGTGAAAAACTGATGTTTCACCAGTCGGGTGGTTGCTGCGACAACAGCGCTGCCAACTGCTTTTTGCCTGGCGAAATCACCATGGGCTCCGGTGATGTGTATCTGGGAGACATCGGCGCTTGCCCCTTCTACATTGGCAAGACGCAATACGAATACTGGCGGCACACGCAACTCATCATCGACGTCATCGAGGGCCATGGCGGCACCTTCTCGCTCGAGTGCCCGGAGGGAAAGGCATTTCACACGCGCTCTAGGGTATTCACTGCATCGGAGCTGAAGGAACTGGACAGCCAAGCACCCTAGAATAGCGCCTGCAGTTTTCTATCGTTGGAGACCCCATGCATGCGCTTCTGAAATTCTCGAAGGCCGTCGATTGGCTCAACGGCCAGATTGGCAGGCACGTGATCTGGCTGATATTGGCGTCCACGGTCATCAGCGCTGTCAACGCCGCTGTGCGCAAGGCCTTCAACGTCAGCTCGAACGCCTACCTCGAAGTGCAGTGGTACCTGTTTGCGGCTTCCTTCCTGCTGGCCTCGGCCTACACCCTGCTCAACGGCGAACACGTCAAGATCGACGTCATCTACAGCCGCTGGTCCAAGCGCGTCCAGATCTGGATCGACGTCTTCGGTTTCACCTTCTTTCTCCTGCCATTTTGCAGCGCCATCCTGTGGTTCGGCGTTCCCTTTTTTCTCAAGGGCTACCAGTCGGGCGAGATGTCGTCCAACGCCGGCGGACTGATCCTGTGGCCGGTCTACGCGATGATGCCGCTGGGCTTTGGCCTGCTGATGCTGCAGGGCGTCTCCGAGTTGATCAAGCGCCTGGCTTTTCTGGCCGGGCTGATTGACGACCCGACCCTCAAGAAGATCGAAAAGACGGCTGAAGAGGAACTTGCCGAGGCGATTCAAAAGCTGGCCGAAGAAAA
>CAIMBE010000252.1 GCA_903839085.1 uncultured beta proteobacterium
TCGCGCCTCATAGGTGCCGTTGGCAATGCCGTCGTCCATGGCAGCCAGGTCAGGCAGGTCAAACACATCGCGCATCAACTGGCGGCGCTGGGCGCTCAGCGTACCTTCGATGTGGTCGTTCTCGGCAAACGAAAAGTGCACCGGAATCGGCTGCGAACCGGTGCCCACCTCAAGCTCGACCTGGTGGTTTTCCAGCAGCAGTTGAAACTGTTCCAGGTAATAGCTGGCATACAGGTCAGGGCGCGTCAGCGTGGTCTCAAAGTGCCCCGGCCCGGCGACGAAACCATAGCTCAAATGCGCGCTACCGGCCGAGGCCTGGCGCGACACCGTGTCGGTCTGCACGCGCACAAACGGATAGCAGGCGCGCACACGGCCGGGCAGGTTCTCGCCCGCCACAAAACGCTGCATGGCGCCTCGCAAATGGCCGATGCCGAGTTCGTAGATTTCCCGCACCTTGAGCAGCGCAGCGGCCGGATCGGTAAATCGGGAGGGGGCGACGAAAGGCGGAAGGTAATGCATGACGCTATTGTCCACGGACTTCGACCGGGCCACCAGGTGGGGCGCTGCCCCTGATCCCGGCCGCGGGTCA
The DNA here is from genome assembly GCA_903839085.1 of uncultured beta proteobacterium. Taxonomy (GTDB): domain Bacteria; phylum Pseudomonadota; class Gammaproteobacteria; order Burkholderiales; family Burkholderiaceae_C; genus Rhodoferax. The sequence continues at coordinate 590 of CAIMBE010000252.1, forward strand.
AAACGCAGTATTGGGCATAAATGTTTGCTATGCTTGCTCGCCGACCCTTTGCTGTTTTTTCAATTTACCGAGAACGGAAAGAAAGACCATGAAATATCAAACCACAATTCGCCTGAGCCTTCTGGCTTCGAGCCTGGCCCTCAGTTTTGCAGCGCGTGCCGAACCGGCGATTGTTTTCGATATGGGCGGCAAGTTCGACAAGTCCTTCAACGAGGCCGCCTACAACGGCATGGAGCGCTGGAAGAAGGAGTCGGGCAAGGCCTATCTGGAGTTCGAGATTGCCAACGAGTCCCAGCGCGAGCAGGCCATCCGCCGCATGGCCGAGCGCGGCGCCAGTCCGATCATCGGTGTCGGTTTCGGCCAGGCCTCCAGCATCGAGAAGGTGGCCAAGGAGTTCCCCAAGCTCAAGTTCGCGATTGTCGACATGGTGGTCAACCAGCCCAATGTCCAGTCGGTGGTTTTCAAGGAGCATGAAGGCAGCTTCCTGGTCGGCAGCATGGCCGCCATGGCCAGCAAGACGGGCAAGGTCAGTTTCGTCGGGGGCATGGACATCCCGCTGATCCGCAAGTTCCAGTGCGGCTATGAGCAGGGCGCCAAATACATCAACCCCAAGGCCGAGGTCTTCAGCAACATGACCGGCACCACCGGCGCCGCATGGAACGACCCGGCGCGCGGCGGAGAGCTGGCCAAGGCGCAGTTCGCCAAGGGTTCTGACGTCGTCTTTGCGGCCGCCGGCGGTACCGGCACCGGCGTTTACCAGGCGGCCAAGGATGCCGGCAAGCTGGCCATCGGCGTCGACAGCAACCAGAACCACCTGCAGAGCGGCACCATGCTGACCTCCATGATCAAGCGCGTCGATGTGGCGGTCTACAACATCATCAAGTCCCACACGCCCGGCCTCTCGGCGCTCGGCCTGAAGGAGGACGGCGTTGATTACGCGCTGGACACGCACAACGCCAAGCTGGTCAGCGCCGACATGAAGAGGAAGGTTGACGCCATCAAGGCCGACATCGTCAGCGGCAAGATCAAGGTGGCTGACTACATGGCCGACAACGCCTGCAAATACTGATGTCCAATGCCGCCCCTGCGGTGTGCATGAGGGGCATCAACAAGCGCTTTGGCGCGGTCCAGGCCAACGCCGATGTCGCGCTGAACGTGAGGCCGGCGACGGTGCACGGCATCGTCGGTGAGAACGGCGCCGGCAAGAGCACGCTGATGTCGATCCTGTACGGCTTTTACGGCGCCGACAGCGGACAGATCGAGATCTTCGGCGAGCCCGCCA
>CAIMBE010000253.1 GCA_903839085.1 uncultured beta proteobacterium
CAATGGCGCGCTGGCCGATCTGCTGTGCGAGGAGATCAAGACAAAGCTCAAGATCAAACGGGTGCGCGGCGACACCTTTGGCTATCTGCAGCGCTCGTTTATCGGATGCGTGTCGGATGTCGATCAGCGCGAGGCGCGCGAAGTGGGTGAAAAGGCAGTGCAGTTTGCGATGTGGGGCAATCGCAATGGCTCGGTGGCGATCAAGCGCACCGGTTTCTACTCGGTCGACTATGAACTGCTGCCGCTGGAGGCGGTGGCCGGCAAGACGCGCGTCATGGAGGATGAGTTCATCACGTCCAGCGGCACCGACGTGACCGACGCCTTCAGGCTTTACCTGCGCCCGCTGCTCGGATCGGGCATGCCGGACGCTTTCCGGCTGCGCCCCCATCCGGTGGCCAAGGTGCTGCGCCCTTGAAGTCTTGCCTCATCAACTTCAAAAAGAAGAAACAGGAAAACCAACATGACCATTGATTTCAAGGACCGCGTGGCGATCGTCACCGGCGCCGGCGGCGGGCTGGGCCGGCAACACGCACTGGGCCTGGCCGCGCGCGGCGCCAGGGTGCTGGTGAATGATTTTGGCGGTGCCCGCGACGGCTCCGGCGGCTCCGTCAGCGCCGCCGAAGCAGTGGTGGCGGAAATTCGCGCGGCCGGCGGCGAGGCGATCGCCAACGCCGCCTCGGTGACCGATTTCGCCGCGGTGCAGGCGATGGTGCAACAGGCGATGACGGCATGGGGACGGGTCGATATTCTCGTCAACAACGCCGGCATCCTGCGCGACAAGACCTTTGCCAAGATGGAACTCGCGGACTTTGAACTGGTGGTCGATGTGCACCTGATGGGCGCCGTGCATTGCTGCAAGGCGGTCTGGCCCATCATGAACGCGCAGAAGTACGGGCGCATCCTGATGACCACCTCGTCGACCGGCCTGTATGGCAATTTTGGCCAAACCAACTATGGCGCCGCCAAGATGGCGCTGGTGGGTTTCATGCAGACGCTGGCTCTGGAGGGCGCCAAGAACGACATTCGCGTCAACTGCCTGGCGCCCACCGCCGCCACGCGCATGACCGAGGACCTGATGGCGCAGAGCGTGCTCGACGCCCTCAAGCCCGAAGCCGTGGTACCGGCGATGCTGGTGCTGGTGTCGCAGGATGCACCGACACGGACCATCCTGTGCGCTGGCGCCGGCAGTTTCGAGGCGGCTCACATCACCCTGACCGAGGGCGCCTGGATTGGCAGCGGCGCGCAGGCGGCCGAACGGCTGGCCGAGCAACTGGCCCGGGTGACCGATCGGGCCGGCGAGAGCGTGCCGTCAAGCGGCGCGGCCCAGGGCAACCACGAAATTGGCAAGGCGACGCAAAACGCCTCACACTAGCGCGATGGCTTGGGATCACCCGCAGCCCCTCACCTTGCCGGCGATGCCGCAGGCCGATGGTCAGTCCCGCTCACGAACCCTAAGCAGGTATCTCAGTAATTGATCCACTGCTGAACTTTCTGCCTCGGCTGCCCCGCTCTTGCGCTCGCCTGGCCGGGCCGCCCGGCTTCCTGCGCGCTGGCCGCCACCTGTGCTTTTGCGCACAGTTCAGTGATCGAGAAAACCGCCACGACGGCGGACAATATTGACAACAGAATGGTCGCGAAAACAGCTTTCATGGCAAGTTCCTCCCTACCAATGCCTCTTATACAGGAAAGTCAGCGCCTATGACCCCGCAAGTGGGGATGCCCATAATAGCCACCCAGGTACCCCAGGCCAAGGCCAAAGAAGAGTGGCCAGACATAGTTGGGCTGGTAATAGCCCGGATAAACCCGCGGACCCGCAATATAGACTGGTTGTTCGACCACCGGTGCGACGTAAGTCGGGCTGCCGGCCGCTGGCGTCCAGTCTGCAACCGCCTCTGCCGGTCCCACCTGCAGTTGAACCGTCGGGCCCGGATCGCCTGGCATCTGAACCGAGTACTGCTTGCCGGCAAACTCATAAACAACATTGAAGCCGACCACCCTGTTTTCGTAAATGACCTGGCTGGCACAGTTCTGCGGCGCCGTCTGCTCGGCCGGGCAAACCTGGCGCGTGACGCCAAGTTGCTGGACCACTGGCGTTGCGGAAATGACCCGTCCTAGTTCCTGTGCCAGGCAAAGCCCGCCCGACAACATCAGGGCCGACAGAAGAAGTGATTTTTTCATGGCGTTCAACCGGTGAGCTTGATTTCCTGAAGTCGATACTGCTACTGTGACTGCACAATTATGGTGAAGTTCAGTTAAGAATCGGTAAAGTTCCTGCCTCAGCGGATTTTGGACTGATCACCAAATACCGCCCATACCAGTTTCTCGGGCTTGACATGCTTTCGCCACGCCGCGTTCACCTGTTCGGGCGTCATGGACGCAATCATGGCATCATTTTTCTCGTAGGCGTCAGGGTTGTCATTGAACTCCATCTGGTCGGCCATGAAACCCATCGCCCAGGCGTCTCCCGAACGCCGGCGCAAGCGTTCCGCGAGGTACTGGCGCTTGAAGGTCTCGACCTCGGCGAGCGTGAATCCATCGGCCAGCGAGCGAGCCAGTTCCTGTTGGAGCGCGGTTTCGGCGGCGCTGGCATTGGCCGGTGCGACTTCTGCATTGAGCGAGATACTGGCACTGGCTTCATAGCGGCTGGCCTGGTAGCTGGCGCCCGCGCTGTAGCTCAGGCCGCCGGCCTCGCGCAGGCGCACCCAAAGCCGGGAACCCGGTCCGTCGCCAAAGATCCGCGCCGCCAGCGCCATCGCAAGGTCCTGCGGATCATATTGTCCTGCGCGCAGCGCGATGCTGTGATGCGCGACCAGGCGCACGCTGGTCTTGTCCGGGGTGTCGTACAGCAGGCGCGCCGGCGTGCGTTCCACCAGGGGCTGCGCAACGCGCTGCCACGCTTCAGGTGCCTTCCAGTCGTCCAGCGCCTGTGCTAGCTGCGCGCGCTGCTCACTGACATCGATCGGCCCGAGCAGGGCAATCTGCGCGTTCTGCGCGCCATAAAAGCGCTGGTAGAAGGCGTAGCTTTGATCGCGTGTGACCGATCTGACCTCCTGCAGCCATTCCTCGAGCGTGTAACGGTAGCGCGGGTCGCCCTTGGCGTAGGGGTTGCCGTAGCGGCCCCAGGCGTTGTTCGCCTGCGCCGACCGGTCCTTGATCTGCCCCTCCAGATCCTTGATCATGGCAGCGCGGAGTTCCTCGAAGCCGGCCTCAGGGAAACTCGATTCCCGCAGCAGGTGCCGGGTCAGCGCGAGCGCCGCCTTGAGGTTCTCCTTTTTCACGGTGAGGGACACAAAGCCGCCGGATTGCCCCAGATGCAGCGACAGGTCCATGCCCAGTTTCACCTGCTCGTCATGGATCTGCTGTCGTGTCATCCGTGGCGTCCCCATTTCCAGCATCTGGCTTGCCAGCGTGCTGGCAGCAGCCTGCTGGCGCAGTGACCCGGCGCTTCCGAACTTGAGATGGATGTTCGCCTTGACCAGATCGCCCCGGACCGGCTTTGGCAAGGCAGCGGTCTTGATGCCGCCCGGCGTCGTCAAAAACACCGCCTTGCCCTGCAGCGATCCGGTGCTGAAGTCAAAGGCTGTCGACTCCAGCCCCGTTTCGCTCAGCGCGTAGCCCTGCAGGTAGGCCGCCGCATCGGTCCTCTTGGGTTCCGGCGCGCGCAGCGGTGCCTTGGTCGGGATCAGGTGGCCCAAGGTCCGGTTGGACGCCAGCAGGTACTCGCGCGCCACCCGATTGACCTGGTCGAGCGTCACGGTCCTGATTCGCTCGCGATTGACGAACAGCGCGCGCCAGTCGCCCAGCACCTCGAACTGCATGACCCCGGTCGCCACCGCAGCCGCGTTGGCGAACGCCAGTTCCAGTCCTTTTTCGAGCTTCAGCCTGGCGCGGTCAAATTCATCCTGCCGCAGCGGCTCGGCGGCCAGGTTTTCGACCATTTCCAGAAGCAGTTGTTGGCGCTGGCCCGGGGCGTCGTCGGGCCCGAAAACCGTGCCAAAGACCAGCGCCCCGGCTTCGCGCCGGCTGTCCGCGCCGGCAAACACCGCCTGCGCCAGTTTGCTCTCGACCAGTGCCTTGTGCAGCCGGCCCGAAGGCACATCGCCGAGCGCCGTGGCGAGCACGGTCAGTGCCACATTGTCAGGATGCAGGGCCGCCGGCGCGTGATAGCGGGCCAGCAGCAACTGGCTGCTTGCCGGCCGGCGCACCACGACGCTGCGTTCCCCATCCTGCACCGGCTCCAGGGTATAGGTTTGCGCGATCGGCTGCGCCGGCCGGCTCAACGCCCCCAGGCTGCGCTGAATGCCCGCCATGGTCGGCGCCAGGTCAAACTTGCCGGCCACGATCAGCACCGCGTTGTCAGGCCGGTAATAGCGCTTGTAGAAGGCCTGCAGCTTAAGAATATCGACGCTTTCGATGTCACTCTTGTTGCCGATGGTCGCCCTCCCGTAGCCGTGCCAGTGGTAGGACGCCGCCGTTACCTGCTGCGAAAGCGCAGCGAAGGCATTGTTGCCAGCGATCTCGAACTCGCTGCGAACCACCGTCATCTCGCTGTCGAGGTCTTTTCTGGCAATGAAACTGTTGACCATGGCGTCGGCCTGCCAGCCCAGGTACCAGTCTAGCGAAGGCTGGCTCGAGACAAAGGTGGCGAAATAATTGGTCCGATCCGAGGTGGTGCTGCCGTTGAAATTGAAACCGCGCCTGGAGAATTCCGCTTTCGGGTCTGCGATCGCAGGCGTGCCCTTGAAGATCAGGTGCTCGAGCAGATGCGCCATGCCGGCCTCGCCGTAGCCTTCATGGCGCGATCCGACCATGTAGGTCAGGTTGACGGTAACCCGGTCGTCGGCCAGATCGGGGGCCAGCAGCACTTTGAGGCCGTTGGCAAGACGGTACTCGGTGATGCCTTCCACGGCCTGGACGCGCGTCACGCCCGACGGCAGAGGGATGATCTCCTGCGCCTGGACCCGGGTCGCCGCCAGGACCGCAAACAAAATCAGGCCGACGAACCTGCCAAAGCGCTCACCAGCCCGACCCAGAACTACCATGCCTGCCTCCCGGTTTCAAATACCAACCCTGATCCGGACCAGCGTCGGGATCAATGGCTTGCATGATACGTCGGGCGGCCGCGGCCCGACCGCAGTTCAATGCACGACGCGCTCAAAACTGAACTGGCCGGGCGCGCGGATCGGATCGACATCGACCGGAATCACGTCCTTGGGCGCAAACCGGCCTTCCAGCAGCAATCTGGAGAGCGGATTCTCGATGCGCTGCTGAATCGCGCGCTTCAGGGGTCGTGCACCAAACACCGGGTCAAAACCAACCTTGGCCAGTTCAGCCAGGGCCGCCGCCGACACCTCGAGCGAAAGATCCATCCTGGCCAGGCGTTCCTGCAGCACCTGAATCTGGATCGCCGCGATGCTGGCAATGTGCGTTGCGTCGAGCGCATGGAAAACCACCGTCTCATCGATGCGGTTCAGGAACTCGGGGCGGAAGTGGTTCTTCAACTCGGCCGTGACCGCGTCCTTGATGTCCTCGCTGTCCTGCCCGACCATGCTCTGGATCATGTGGGAACCAATGTTGCTGGTCATCACGATCACCGTGTTCTTGAAGTCGACGGTGCGGCCCTGGCCATCGGTCAGGCGGCCGTCGTCAAGCACCTGCAGCAAGACGTTGAACACGTCGGGGTGGGCCTTCTCCACCTCGTCGAGCAGCAGCACGCTGTAGGGCTTGCGGCGCACCGCCTCAGTCAGGTAACCGCCCTCCTCATAGCCCACATAGCCCGGCGGTGCGCCGATCAGGCGCGCGACCGAGTGCTTCTCCATGAACTCGCTCATGTCGATGCGCACCAGATGATCTTCGGAATCGAACAGGAATCCGGCCAGCGCCTTGCACAGTTCGGTCTTGCCGACACCAGTCGGACCGAGGAACAGGAAGGATCCGGTCGGGCGATTGGGGTCCGACAAGCCGGCACGCGAGCGGCGAATGGCATTGGCGACCGCGGTGATCGCCTCGTCCTGGCCGATCACGCGCTGGTGCAGCTTGCCCTCCATCAACAACAGCTTGTCGCGCTCGCCCTGCATCATCTTGGCCACAGGGATGCCGGTGGCACGGCTGACCACCTCGGCAATCTCCTCGGCGCCGACCTGGGTGCGCAGCAGGCGCGCTGCCGAACCCTCGCCGCGGCTGGCCTCCTTGGCCTGCGCCTCCTTCATGCGCTTTTCCAGTTCCGGCAGCTTGCCGTACTGCAACTCGGCCACCTTGTTGAAGTCCCCCTTGCGGGTCAGTTCCTCGATCTGGAACTTCAGCTTTTCGATGGCCTCGCGCACCTCGGCGCTGCCCTGCACGCTGGCTTTTTCGGCCTTCCAGATCTCATCCAGATCGGCGATCTCTTTTTGCAGCTTGTCAATTTCGTCGTTGATCAGTTCGAAACGTTTTTGCGAGGCCTCGTCCTTTTCCTTCTTGACGGCTTCGCGCTCGATCTGCAACTGGATCAGCCGGCGGTCGAGCTTGTCCATCACCTCGGGCTTGGAGTCCATTTCAATCTTGATCTTGGACGCCGCCTCGTCGATCAGGTCGATCGCCTTGTCGGGCAAAAAGCGGTCCGTGATGTAGCGCTGGCTCAGTTCGGCGGCGGCCACGATGGCCGGGTCGGTGATGTCCACGTTGTGGTGCTTCTCATAGCGCTCCTTCAGGCCGCGCAAGATCGCGATGGTCGCCTCCACGGTCGGCTCGCCCACCAGGATCTTCTGGAAACGGCGCTCCAGCGCGGCGTCCTTCTCGATGTACTTGCGGTACTCGTCGAGCGTCGTGGCGCCGACGCAGTGCAACTCGCCGCGCGCCAGCGCCGGCTTGAGCATATTGCCCGCGTCCATCGCGCCTTCGGCCTTGCCGGCACCCACCATGGTGTGCAGTTCGTCGATAAAAACAATGGTCTGGCCTTCATCCTTGGCCAGGTCCTTGAGCACGTTCTTCAGGCGCTCCTCGAACTCTCCGCGGAACTTGGCGCCGGCCAGCAGCGAGGCCAGGTCGAGCGACAGCACGCGCTTGCCCTTGAGCGAATCGGGCACCTCGCCGGCGACGATGCGCTGCGCCAGTCCCTCGACGATCGCGGTCTTGCCGACACCGGGCTCGCCGATCAGGACCGGGTTGTTCTTGGTGCGGCGCTGCAGCACCTGGATCGCGCGGCGGATCTCATCGTCGCGCCCGATCACCGGATCGAGCTTGCCCATGCGGGCGCGCTCGGTCAGGTCCAGGCAGTACTTCTTGAGCGATTCGCGCTGGTCCTCGGCATCGGCGCTGTCCACATTCTGGCCGCCGCGCACAGCGTCGATGGCTGCTTCCAGCGATTTGCGCGTCAGTCCGTTTTCGCGCGCGAGCTTCCCGATCTCCTGCTTGCTGTCGCTCAGGGCCAGCAGAAACAGTTCGCCGGCCACAAACTGGTCGCCGCGCTTGAGTGACTCCTTTTCGGCGGTCTGCAGCAGGCTGACCATGTCGCGCCCGATCTGGACCTGCTCCTGGCCCTGGACCTCGGGCAGCTTTTTCAAGGCCGCCTCGGCCGCACCGAGCAGGCCCGTCAGGTTGACGCCGGCACGCTGGAGCAGGGCCTTCGGACCGTCCTCCTGGCGCAACATGGCGATGAGGACATGAACCGGTTCTATGTAGGCATGGTCTTTACCCAGCGCCAGCGTCTGCGCCTCGCCCAGGGCTTCCTGAAATTTGGTTGTCAGTTTCTCGATTCGCATGGCAATCCCCTTCATCCTTGATTGCGGATCACCTTGGGCTGAGTGAGGACATTTCAAGTACACCTGAGTCGGCAAGTGTGACTAAAATCAAAAAATGACGATTCATCAGGTGCAGCTTACCTACGTGATGGAGCACGACCGGATTCTGGTCCGGCTCAATACGCACGCCGGCGAGGAACTGCGACTCTGGTTGACGCGGCGCATGGTCAGGAACCTGTTTCCCCACATCATGGAGGCCACCGACGAGTTGATCGCCGAACAGATCACGGACGGCAGCCACGACGGCGGCGATAACAGCGCGCTGGCGCAATTCAAGAAGCAGGAGTCGCTGCTGAAGGCCGACTTTTCTACGCCATTCAACAGCCAGGCGGCGGCACTGCCCATCGGCGATGCGCCCCTGCTCGCGACCGCTCTGCATATCACGCCGCTAGAGGATCGCAGGCTGCGCATTGTCTTCGAGGAAAATCTGCCCGGTGCCGCGGCGACCCGAAGTTTCGAGGTCACGCTGGGTCCGGAACTGCTGCATGGTTTCCTGCACCTGCTCGAATCGGCTCTGCAGAACAGCGACTGGGGTATTGGCCGGCAGCAGGGCGAGCGCAGCAAGGCGGCCAGTGAGGCGGATATTCTTGCCGCGGCCGAACCTGGGCGCTACCTGAACTGATCAGGCCGGCGCGACGATGCCCCAGCGCGCCAGCGCCGCGTCGTCCGTGACCCGGGCATCCACCCAACGCTCTTCCCCAAGCGCCGTCTTTTCTTTTTTCCAGAACGGCGCGCGCGTCTTGAGGTAGTCCATCAAGAACTCGCAGGCCTGAAAACTCTCGCCCCGATGGGCCGAAGTCACGGCCACGAGCACGATCTGATCGAGCGGCCTGAGCAGCCCGATCCGGTGAACGACGCGGGCGCCGAAGATGTCAAAACGCTGCTGCGCGGCGTCAATCATGGCTTCGATCGACTTTTCAGTCATGCCGGGGTAATGCTCAAGTTCCATGCTGCTGACACTGCCCGGCGTTCCGGCGCTTCGCTCCCGCACCGTGCCAATGAAGCAGCAGACGGCGCCGACGCGGGGGTCCTGCGCGCGCAGTGCGTCGACCTCGGCGTTCAGGTCGAAATCACCGCTCTGGATTCGCACACGCGAGGCTGGCATCAGGCTTGAGTTCATGCGGTTCGCACCAGGCTCATCCACCCGTCACCGGCGGGAAGAAGGCCACTTCGGCGCCGTCCGGCAGCGTGGCCGATTCATCGCTCATCACCTGGTCCAGGGCGACGCGCACGGCGCGGCCTCGCGCCAGGCTCGCGCCGTAGCCGGCACCACGGACGATCAGTTCGTCGCGCAGGTCGCCCAGCGTCAGCGCCCCGGTCTCGACCGACTCGCCGGACACGCCGATCGCCTCGCGGATCGAAGCGAAATACCTGATGCTCACTCTCACGCCAACACCTCTGAAAAAGGAATGAAACGAACCTGCTCGCCGTGGGCAATGGCCTGACCTGGCGGATTGTCGATCAGGCCATCACCCCAGACCGCCGAGGTCAGGACCCCCGAACTCTGATTGTCAAACAGATCGAGCCCGCCGGCCGCATTGCGCCGCGCACGCAGGAATTCACGCCGCCTATCGGGCCGTGGCCACGCGAAATGAGCCGGCAGGGCCATGGCGGTCGGGTCGATGCTTTCGGCGCCCTGCAGTTTCAACAGGAACGGGCGCACCAGAAGGAGGAAGGTGACAAAGCTCGACACCGGGTTGCCGGGCAGGCCGACAAAATGGGCGCCCCGAACGCGGCCATAGGCAAACGGCTTACCCGGCTTGATGGCAATCTGCCACAAATCGAGTTCACCCAAAGCCTGCACGGCCGGCTTGATGTGGTCCTCTTCCCCGACAGAAACCCCGCCGCTGGTCAAAATCAGATCGTGGCCCGCGGCCGCCTCCTGCAGCGCCTGCACCGTGGCGTCGAGGCGGTCCGGCACGATGCCCAAGTCGCTCACCGCGCAACCCGCGCGCGCCAGCAGGGCGCGCAGGAAAAAGCGGTTCGAGTTGTAGATCGTGCCCGCTTTCATCTGCCCTGGCGGCACCTCGCCGGGCATTACCAGTTCATCGCCGGTCGAGAACAAGGCGACCCGGGGACGCCGCACCACCGTCAAGCTGCCCATGCCAATGCTTGCGGCCAGACCCAGTTCCGCCGGCGCAAGACGCGTCCCACGGGACAGCACGACCGAACCGCGGCGGATGTCTTCGCCGGCCCGGCGAATCCATTGACCGACTGACGGCAGCGACCTGATGCGCACCCGGTCGCCAGCCAACGGCTCGCAATCCTCCTGCATGACAACCGCGTCGGCACCTGCCGGAATCGGCGCGCCGGTGAATATTCGGGCTGCCGTCATCGAGTCCAGCGCGACGCCGGCCGATCCGGCCGCGATGCGCTGCGCCACCGGCAGCACATCATCCACACCCTGAAGATCGGCGCAGCACAGCGCATAGCCGTCCATCGAACTGTTGTCCTGTGGCGGCACATGCAAGTCGGAAACCAGATCCTGCGCCAGGACCCGGCCATCGGCGTCGAATGTGCTGACCGACTCGACGCCGTCCAGCTGCTGGGCAAAGTTCAGCAGTTCGGCCAGCGCCTCGTCGAGCGGCTTCAGTGGCGCGCGCGCGCCGACGGGTTTGTTCATGCAAAGATCTCCGGCCGGTAATCAAAGCGCCCTTCATTGGCGACAAGCCAGGCGGCGACGGCATCGGCATCGTTGAGGTCGAGCAGCGGCAGTCCGGTTCGCTGCGGCAGCGCGGTTGCCGAGTCCGTGACAATCGCGACGATGAAATCATCGTCCGGATAAAGCGCCGGCTTGACGGCATGGGAGCGCCAGACTTCAAGCTTGAGCAGATCGCAATCCTTGAAACCCTCCACCAGAACCCAGTCCACTCCCGCGTAGAGTTCAGCAATCAGCTGATGCACCGAGAGCTGCACCGGCTGCTCGAACTCGCGCATCAGGGCCAGGCGCTGGTCGGACGCCACCACCACCTCGAAGGCGCCGGCCTGACGATGCCGAAAGGTGTCCTTGCCCGCATGGTCAATGTCGAAATTGTGATGGGCGTGCTTGACCACCGAGACGCGCAGACCCCGCAACTGCAAGGCTGGAATCAGCCGCTCCACCAGCGTGGTCTTGCCGGACCCCGAGAAACCCGCCAGTGCGACAACCTTCATCGGCAATGCAAGGCAATATAGGCCTTGATGGCATCGACATCGGCCGTCATGCGAGCCACGCGCTTGGGTAGCGCCTCGATCCCCTGGAATTGCGCCGGGCGATCGGGCTCGCGTCCGAGCGCCTCGACAATGGTCGCGGCAAACTTGATCGGCAACGCGGTCTCCAGCACGATCATCGGCACCCCCGGGCGCAGGTGCTCATACGCGACTTTCAGCGCGTCCGCGGTATGGGGGTCGATCAGCACGCCAAAACGTTCAAAGGTCGCGCGAATGGTGTTCAGGCGATCGGCATGGCTGCTCTTGCCGCTGATGAAACCATAGCGCGAAGCCGCCTGCCTGAAAGCCGGATCGGGGCTCAGATCAAAGCGCCCGGTCTGAGCCAGCGCGGTTCCAAACAGGTCCTTCAACCGCGCGCCGTCGCGCCCCAACAGATCTGACACAAAGCGCTCGAAGTTCGAGGCCTTCGAAATATCCATCGAGGGGCTCGAGGTCTCGTGCGTGTCGGCGCTGCTGCGCACCCGGTAGACGCCCGTGCGGAAAAATTCGTCCAGCACATCGTTTTCGTTGGTCGCCAGCACCAGGGTCTCGATCGGCAAGCCCATCATGCGCGCAATATGGCCAGCGCAGACATTGCCGAAGTTGCCCGAGGGCACGGCAAAACTGACTTTCGGCAGGGTGGCAGCGCTCGGCGACGCCCCGGTGGCCGGGGCCGCGGGCGTGGCCTGAAAGTAGCCGGCGAAGTAGTACACCACCTGCGCCATCAGGCGCGCCCAGTTGATCGAATTGACCGTCCCGATCCGGTACCGGCGCTTGAACTCGAGGTCGTTGGAGACCGCCTTCACCATGTCCTGGCAGTCATCGAAAACACCCTCAACCGCGATGTTGTGAATATTGTCATCTTGCAGGCTGAACATTTGCGCCTGCTGGAACGGGCTCATGCGGCCGAACGGGCTGGTCATGAAAACGCGCACGCCCTTCTTTCCGCGCATGGCGTACTCGGCGGCGCTGCCGGTGTCGCCGCTGGTGGCGCCCAGAATGTTGAGCTGCTCGCCGCGGCGCGCCAGTTCATACTCGAACAGGTTGCCCAGCAGCTGCATGGCCATGTCCTTGAAGGCCAGCGTCGGGCCGTTGGAGAGCGCCTCCAGATAGACCGGCGCCGCGCCTGGCGCTGCCCGGGAATCTTCCAGCCGGGTCAGGGGCACGATCTCGGGCGTGCCGAAAATGGCCTTCGTATAGGTTCTGTCGCAAATGGCTTTCAGGTCACCGGGTTCAATGTCGTCGATGTAGAGCGACAGAACCTCAAAGGCCAGCGCGGCATAGCCCTGCTCTTGATAAATAGTGCGCCAGCGCCCCAGCGTGGCCTCGTCAAGCTGCGGGTAATGCGCTGGCAGATAGAGCCCGCCGTCAGGCGCCAAGCCCTCCAGCAAGATCTCGCAAAACCGTTTGCCCGCGGTCAGGTCATCGGCGCGGGCGCGCGTGGAGCGGTACTTCATCAGGCCAGTTCTTCCTTGCGGATACGGACGATGGGGGCCAGCACCGTGTCCAGCGCCTGCATCTGCGCGAGGGCCGCATCCATCCGCACTTCGACGCAATCGTGCGTCAGAATGATGAGATCGGTCTGGTTTGCGCCCTCACCGGCGACCTCGTCGGCCTCGCGCTGCAGCACCGCATCGATGCTGATGTCGAGCGCGGCCAGAATGCCGGTCACGCGGGCCAGCACGCCGGCCTCGTCGGCCACGCGCAATCGCAGGTAGTAGCTGGTCACCACCTCGCTCATGGGCAGCACCTTCAGATCGCTCATCGCATCGGGCTGGAAGGCCAGGTGCGGCACGCGATTGAGCGGATCCGCGGTGTGAAGGCGGGTGATGTCCACCAGATCGGCAATCACGGCGCTCGCGGTCGGCTCGGAACCGGCGCCCTTGCCGTAGTACAGGGTGGTGCCCACCGCATCACCCTGCACCATGACCGCGTTCATCGCGCCCTCGACATTGGCAATCAGCCGCCGCGTCGGCACCAGGCTCGGATGCACGCGCAGCTCGATGCCCGCCGCGCTGTTCTTCCTCGGATCGGCGTCGCGGCGCTTTGCGATACCCAGCAACTTGATGCGGTAGCCGAGTTGCTCGGCGTATTTGATGTCGGTGGCGGCAAGGCGGGTGATGCCCTCGACATAGGCCTTGTCAAACTGCACCGGAATGCCGAAACCGATCGCCGACATGATGGTCGCCTTGTGCGCCGCATCAACGCCCTCGATGTCGAAAGTCGGATCCGCCTCGGCATACCCGAGCCGCTGCGCCTCCTTGAGCACCACCTCGAAATCGAGACCCTTGTCACGCATCTCGGACAGGATGAAATTGGTGGTGCCGTTGATGATGCCGGCGATCCACTGGATCCGGTTCGCAGTCAGCCCTTCACGCAAGGCCTTGATGATCGGGATGCCGCCCGCCACGGCGGCTTCGAAAGCCACCATCACGCCCTTGGCGGAGGCGGCGGCAAAGATCTCGGTTCCATGCACGGCCAGCAGGGCCTTGTTGGCCGTCACCACGTGCTTGCCCGCGGCAATCGCCTCCATCACCAGGGTCCTGGCAATGCCGTAGCCGCCGATCAGTTCGATGACGATGTCGATCTGCGGGTTGGCGATCACCGCGCGCGCGTCGCTGACCACCGTGACCCCGGCGCCGACCAGTGCCTGCGCCCGCGCCGTGTCGAGATCGGCCACCATGGTGATCTCGATGCCGCGACCGGCGCGACGCTTGATTTCCTCCTGATTGCGACGCAGCACATTGAATGTGCCCGAGCCAACCACGCCGATGCCCAGGAGGCCTACTTGAATCGGTTTCATAAATTCTTCTGTTGTTGGTAATTCAGTTGCTGTGCCGCTTGCGGTAACTCTCGAGGAACCGGGCAAGTCGGCCAATCGCCTCGCGCAGGTCGTCCTCGTGGGGCAGAAACACAATGCGAAAATGGTCCGGCGCCGGCCAGTTGAAACCGGTGCCCTGCACCAGCATCACGCGCGTTTCCTGCAGCAGCTCAAGAAAGAACTGCTGGTCATCGACAATCGGATACAGCGTCGGGTCGAGCCGCGGGAACATGTACAGCG
This sequence comes from uncultured beta proteobacterium, assembly GCA_903839085.1. Lineage (GTDB taxonomy): Bacteria > Pseudomonadota > Gammaproteobacteria > Burkholderiales > Burkholderiaceae_C > Rhodoferax. The sequence goes on from CAIMBE010000253.1 coordinate 14,029, forward strand.
CCGCCGTCGGCTTGACACAGGTGACCCCCGGAATGGCGCTGATCAGTTCATAGGCGAGGTCGCGCTGTCGCCGCAAGCGCCCGCCCTCGCCCACCAGGTCATTGATGCTCTGGTAGCCGCCCAGCGCCGTCTGGATCGCCCACTGACCCGGTACGTTGGCGCACAGGCGCATGTTCGAGAGCATGTCCAGTCCCTCGATGTAATCGGTAGCCGACTTCTTGTCGCCCGACACCACCAGCCAGCCTGCGCGGTAACCGCAGGAGCGGTAGCTCTTGGACAGCGAATTGAACGTGAGCGTCAGCACGTCGTCCGACAGACTGGCGATGGCGGTGTGACGTGCCCCGTCGTAGAGCACCTTGTCATAAACCTCGTCGGCGAAAATGACCAGGCCGTGCTCGCGCGCAATCTGCACGATCGCCTTCAACAACAGATCCGGGTAGAGCGCTCCGGTCGGATTGTTCGGATTGATCACGACGATGCCCTTGGTATGCGGCGTGATCTTGGCGCGCATATCGTCCAGGTCCGGCATCCAGCCCGTGGCTTCATCGCATCGATAGTGCACCGGCGTGCCGCCCGAGAGGCTGGCCGCAGCGGTCCACAGCGGGTAATCGGGCGATGGCAGCAGCAGTTCATCGCCGTTGTCCAGCAGCGCGTTGGTGGCCATCACGATCAGTTCGCTGGCGCCGTTGCCGAGGTAGATGTCTTCCAGCGTCACGCCCCGGATGCCCTGCTGCTGGGTGTAATGCATGACCGCCTTGCGCGCCGCAAAGATGCCCTTGCTGTCCGAATAGCCCGCTGAACTCGGCAGGTTGCGGATCATGTCCTGCTGGATTTCCTCAGGCGCATCGAACCCGAACACGGCCAGATTACCGATGTTGAGCTTGATGACCTTGTGCCCTTCCTCTTCCATCTGGCGCGCCGCGTCCATGATCGGGCCGCGAATGTCGTAGCAGACGTTGGCAAGTTTGCTTGATTTTCGAATCGTCTTCAAATTCCCTCCAGACCTGGATGACAGCAGGCGAAACCTATAATTTGACCACATTTCCGACCCCGGGGACTCCCGCCACGCGCGCTGGCGCACCGCTCTTGAGCATTTTGAACATGAAGATCCAACCCGACAGCATCAGTGTGCAATCCATCAGCGGCTACGGCCCCGGCTGGATCGGCATCGGCGGCGAAAAAGTGACCCTCAGCGTGGTCCTCGGCTCGCGCGGGGAGCGCTTCAACTGGAATTGCCGACGCTTTGAAGACCTTGGTCCTGCGCATTTCGCGCAACTGGCCGCCTTGAACGCCGAACTGGTTGTTTTTGGCAGCGGCGAGCGCATCCGCTTTCCGCCGCCGGACTGGATCAGGCCGCTGATCGAGAAGCAGACCGGCGTTGAGACCATGGACACGCAGGCCGCCTGTCGAACCTACAACATCCTGGCGAGCGAGGGACGCAGCGTCGTGGCGGCGCTGCTTCTCGAGACCACGTAGGGATAACACCGTGCGTCGGGGCAAGGCTCGGTCAGCGTTTTCAGGGTAAAATCAACGCTTGAAGTCGCAGGCTCGGCAACGCTGCCGCAGGATTGGGCCGGCGACCGGAGAGAACGACGCATCCTGTCACACGAGATTTAAGAACCATGGCAATCGTTGTCAACAAACCCATCCCAGAATTTGAATCGAATGCCACCAATGGCATCAAAGTGTCCAACACCTCCCACCTCGGAAAAATTGTCATCCTGTACTTCTACCCCAAGGACAACACCCCTGGTTGCACCACAGAGGCGATGCAGTTCCGAGACAAGTACCGTGATTTTGTGAAGGCCGGCGCCACGGTGTTTGGGGTATCGCGCGACAACATGAAATCTCACGATGAGTTCAAGGGCAAGCTCGAACTTCCCTTTGAACTGATCGCCGACACCGAAGAGAAGATGTGCCATATGTTCGGCGTCGTCAAGAACAAGATCATGTACGGCAAGAAGGTCAAGGGCATTGAACGCAGTACCTTCCTGATCGGCGCCGATGGCATCCTGAAGGAGGAGTGGCGCGGCCTCAAGGTGCCGGGACATGTCGACGATGTTCTCAAAGCGGTCAAGGACCTGAAAAAGACCCCGGCACTCGTCTGACGCTGACGAATGCCTTTACCTACTGCACCCGCCAAGCGCGCCGCGTTGCTGTCGGAGCGGGATTACGACAGACCAGCCCGGCAGCACGCGCCGCTGCGCAAAGCCGAGTCGCCGACTGAGACGCCTGGCGCGCCCGAGAAATCCGCGCTGCCATCGGCTGCCACCCTCACCGACCCTTTATTGACTGCAACAACCGACCTACCGACGCCACCGAGCGCTCCGGTGAGCCGCGCCCGCAGTCGCAGCCCGCAGGCGGCGCAACCGGACAGCCTGGCAGAACCCCGAATCGCGCCCCAGAGCAAGCCGAAGAAGGCACTGCACAGCGGTCCGAGCAAGCTCTTTGTGCTCGATACCAACGTGCTGCTTCACGATCCGATGTGCCTGTTCCGCTTCGAGGAACATGACATCTTCCTGCCAATGATCGTGCTTGAAGAACTCGACGCCCACAAAAAGGGCATGACCGAAGTTGCCCGCAATGCGCGCCAGACCAGTCGCACGCTCGATGCCTTGGCCGGTCATCAAGGCTCCGACATCACCGCCGGGCTTGCGCTCAACAGCACCGGTCACCGCGAAGCAGGCGGCAAGCTGTACTTTCAGACCCAACTTCTGAACTACACCCTGCCGACCAGCCTGCCCCAGGGCAAGGCCGACAACCAGATTCTCGGTGTCGTCGATGCCCTGCGCACGCAGCACGCGCCGCGCGACGTGGTTCTGGTGTCCAAGGACATCAATATGCGGGTCAAGTCGCGCGCGCTGGGCCTGGCCACGGATGATTATCAAAACGACAAGACGCTGGAGGACGGCGATCTCCTGTACGCCGGCTCGATCGCCTTGCCGGTGAACTTCTGGACCACGCACGGCAAGACGGTTGAAAGCTGGCAGCAGGGCGTTCATACCTTCTACCGCGTCACCGGTCCGATCGTTCCGAGCCTGCTCATCAACCAGTTCGTGTACTTCGAGTCCCCCGGCGAGCCCAGCCTGTACGCCCGCGTCACGGAAATTCGTGGTAAGACGGCGGTCTTCAAGACGCTCAAGGATTACACCCACCTGAAGAATTCGGTCTGGGGTGTCACGACGCGCAATCGGGAACAGAACTTCGCGATGAACCTCCTGATGGACCCGGAGATCGATTTCGTAACGCTGACCGGCACAGCGGGCACCGGAAAGACCCTGATGGCATTGGCCTCCGGACTGACCCAGGTTCTGGACGACCGACGCTACACCGAGATCATCGTGACCCGCGCCACCGTCAGCGTGGGCGAGGATATCGGCTTTCTGCCCGGAACCGAGGAAGAAAAAATGGGCCCCTGGATGGGCGCGCTCGATGACAACCTCGAAGTGCTGGGCAAGACCGACACCAGCGCCGGCGAATGGGGACGCGCGGCCACCTCCGAACTGATCCGCAGCCGCATCAAGATCAAGAGCATGAACTTCATGCGCGGGCGCACGTTCCTGAACAAGTACGTCATCATCGACGAGGCCCAGAATCTGACGCCCAAGCAGATGAAGACCCTGATCACGCGCGCCGGCCCGGGCACCAAGATCATTTGCATGGGAAACCTGGCCCAGATCGACACCCCCTACCTGACCGAGGGATCGTCCGGCCTGACCTTCGCGGTCGACAAATTCAAGGGCTGGCAGCATGGCGGCCACATCACCCTGGCGCGCGGCGAGCGCTCACGGCTGGCGGATTTTGCCAGCGAAGTCCTGTAAATCGTCCGCGGGCGTGAAGCGCCTCAAAAATCCCCGCCGCCGCCCTGGGCCAGCGATTCAAACTTGGTGATCGGTTTCAGGAAGGCGAGCTTGACCATGCCGGTCGGTCCGTTGCGCTGCTTCGCGATCAGGATCTCGGCCACCCCCGGCTCCTTGCAGGCGTCCTTGGTGTAGTACTCATCACGGTAGATGAACATGATGATGTCGGCGTCCTGCTCGATCGCACCGGACTCGCGCAGATCGCTCATCATGGGACGCTTGTCGGGCCGTGTCTCCACGCTGCGGTTCAGCTGGGACAGCGCCAGCACCGGGCACTGCAGCTCCTTGGCAAGCATCTTCAGGCCGCGCGAGATTTCGCCCAGTTCGGTGGCCCGGTTCTCGCCCTCCCCGGAGGACCCGCTCATGAGCTGCAGGTAGTCGACCACGATCAAGCCCAGCTTGCCGCACTGGCGTGACAAGCGTCTGGCATTGGCGCGCAATTCGCTCGAAGTCAGCCCGGCGGTTTCATCAATGTGCAGGGAGATCGTGCGCAATTTTTCAATCGCTTCGGTCAGGCGCGGCCATTCTTCGTCAGTCAGTTTGCCGGTGCGCAGGTGGCTCTGATCGATACGCCCGATCGAACCGACAACACGAACGGCGAGTTGGGAGGCGCCCATTTCCATCGAGAACACAGCGACCGGCAAACCTTCGTTCAAGGCCACATGCTCGGCGATATTGATGGCCAGCGCGGTCTTGCCCATAGAGGGGCGTGCCGCCAGCACGATCAGGTCGCCAGCCTGGAAGCCGGCCGTCAGGCGATCCAGGTCGTAAAAGCCGGTCGGCACCCCGGTCACGTCATTCGGGTTGTCGGCCATCTCCTGGACCCGGTCCAGCAGCGCAACCACCAGCGTATCCATCGACTGAAAACCCTGCTTGGTTCGGGCGCCCTCCTCGCCGATATTGAAGATCTTCTGCTCGGCCTCGTCCAGAATGGCGGCCACCGGCCGCCCCTTCGGGTTGAAGGCATTGGTAGCGATCTCGTCGCTCGCGCTAACCAGTTTTCGCAGAATCGCGCGCTCGCGCACGATCTCGGCATAGCGCCGGATATTGCCGGCGCTGGGCACATACTGGGCCAGCGCATTGAGATAAGCCAGACCGCCAATCTCCTCGGCCTTTCCCTGGCCGAGCAACTGCTCGAATACCGTGATGACATCGGCCGGACGGGAAAGATTGATGAGGGCCCCGATCGCAACGAACACCATGCGGTGCTCGAAGCGGTAGAAATCGCTGCCCTGAATCAGGTCACTGACCCGGTCCCAGGCCGCGTTGTCCAGCAGCAGACCACCCAGGACACTGGACTCAGCCTCGATCGAGTGCGGCGGAATGCGCAACTGCGCTACTTGCCGGTCTTGTCCGTAGTCATCAGCGAGGGCAGAAAGTACAGCAGACATGAGGGGGTTCCTTTGAGCCTTTCATGTTACGCCAGCGTACCTCCGGCGTCGAGTGAAATGCTGGGCAAAAATGGCTTAAAAACTGTGCATAAACTGTGCAAAGCAGTTGGACAGGCAAGGCGGCGTCGAAAAAAAGCCGCCGGGGTCTTTCAACCCTGGCGGCTTGCTGGCGTTGCGCCGTATCTAGACTGTTTCGCCGTACACCGAAACCGTGATATCGACCACCACGTCGGTGTGCAAGGCCACGCTCACGGTGCTGTCGCCAACCGTTTTGATCGGACCGTTGGGCATCCGAATCTGGGCCTTGGCCACCGCGTAGCCATTCTTGGTCAGTTCTTCGGCGATGTCGGCATTGGTCACCGAACCAAACAGACGCCCGTCGACGCCCGCCTTCTGGGTCAGCTTGGCCGTGGTGCCGGCCAGTTTTTCACCAAGCGCCTGCGCTGCCGCAAGCTTGGCCGCAGCGGCTTTTTCGAGATCGGCGCGGCGCGCCTCGAACTCCTCTTTCGCCGATGCGGTGGCGCGCCGGGCACGACCGGAAGGGATCAGGAAGTTGCGTGCGTAACCGTCCTTGACGCGAACGATCTCGCCGAGATTGCCAAGGTTAACGACCTTGTCGAGCAGAATGATTTGCATGGTCGTGGTCCTTAAATCTTGTGCTGGTCGCTGTACGGCAGCATGGCAAGGAAACGCGCGCGCTTGATCGCCGTGTTGAGTTGCCGCTGAAAAATGGCGCGGGTTCCGGTCAGGCGCGCCGGAATGATCTTGCCGTTCTCCGCGATGAAATCGCGCAGTGTGTCGATATCCTTGTAGTCGATCTCTTCGACGCCTGTCACCGTGAAGCGGCAAAAGCGCTTGCGCTTGAACAGCAGGTTCTGCGCTGGGCGCTTGGGGCGCTTGTCTTTGTTGTTAAAACGTTTTGGTCCGGCCATGATGGACTCCTTAAATAATTACGAATCGTTGATCTTGCTGAAATTCTTGAATGTGAAACACAACATGCTTGCCGTTGCGCGGTGTCGCCAGAAAACCATTGAAACTCCAGCTGCTACCTACGCCCTGTCTTGCCAGCCGCTCGGCCACTGCACCGAACGCCACCGCCTTCACAAGCGCCTTGACCTGTCTGGTCTGCCCCGCCTCGTCGATCTCCGACTCGTGCGCAAGCCCCAAATTCAGTGCTGGCAGGCCGGCCGGTGTATAGCGAAGTGGCGCCACTTCGGCAATGGCAGCCGCCAGAACAAGATGGTTGGCATGGTGTGTCACGCTCCCGACTGTCGCCAGCGCCCTTATGCCTGGTATTCAGCCTGCTGCGACTTGCGGGCGTCTTCGCGCTCCACCGTCTTCATCATCGAGGACGGTCCGGTATCGGCCTTCCTCTTCAGAACGGTCAGATGACGCAGCACGGCATCGTTGAACTTGAAGGCATGCTCGAGTTCAACCATCACGGCCTGATCGGCCTCGATGTTGACGCACAGGTAGTGGGCCTTGGCAAGCTTGTTGATCATGTACACCAGCTGACGGCGACCCCAGTCCTCGACGCGGTGCACTTTGCCGCCGCCGGCAGTGATCATGCCCTTGTAGCGTTCCAGCATGGCAGGAACCTGCTCGCTCTGATCCGGATGAATCATGAGAATGATTTCATAGTGACGCATTAACTCTCCTTGTGGATAGCCCTGAACGGGCGAAAAAGCCACCCCCAGCGTCCAGATGGGGTGTGGCAAGGTAGCCGATGATTATAGCTGATCCGCGCCCGTCGGGTGAAGCGCTGACGCCAAGGCTGGAGCGCGCGGCAACAGACTCAGCATCACGGTGACCGCCAGCCCGGCCAGAATGCCGAACAGTCCGGCCGAAACAGGCCAAATCCCGAACCACAAGCCACTGCCGCTCAGCCCGAGGGCCGCCCGAACCGGGGCGGAATTGATGGCAATGTAGTAGATCGTCAGCCCCAGGCCGGCCAACATCCCACCGACCGCGGCCGTGGCGCTGGTTCGGTTCCAGAATATGCCCAGCACCATCGCCGGGACAAAGGCCGCACCGGCCAACGAAAATGAAGCCGACACCAGACCCAGGATGTCGGCCGGTCGCTGTGCTGCCGCGTAGGCCGCCACCAAAGCCACGACCAGCAGCACGAACTTGGACAGCATCACCCGCCGCACGGCACCGGCCTGGTCGTTCTCGCCGCGAAAGAACAGATCGTGCGCGAGCGCGTTGCCAATCGTCAGCAGCAGCCCGTCGGCGGTTGAAAGCGCCGCTGCCAGCCCGCCGGCCGCCACCAGGCCCGACACGACGTAGGGCATGCCGCCGAGTTCCGGCGTGGCCAGCATCACGATGTCGGCACCCATCTTCAGCTCCGAAAACTGCAGGATGCGGTCGCCATTGACATCCGCCACCGAGATCAGGGTCGGGTCGACCTTGGCCCATTGGGCGATCCAGACCGGCAGCGAATCGAAATTCTGGCCCACCAGATGGCTCATGATCTCAAACTTCACGAGCACAGCCAGCGCCGGCGCTGAAAGATACAGCAGGGCAATGAAGAACAGCGACCAGGCCACCGAGGTCCGTGCCTCTGCCACGCTGCGGGTGGTGTAGAAGCGTGTCAACAGATGCGGCAATCCCACCGTGCCCACCATCAGGCAGAACATCAGGGCGAGAAAGTTCCGCCGCGAGGTTTCGAAGGCCTGCTGCTCATCAGCACTGCCCGCCGGATCGCCGGCAAAAGGCTTGACATGCGCCGGCATGCCGCCAAGCGGCCTGGCGCGCTCCAGGTTCTCCTGCATGGCCCGGCTCCAGCGCTCGCGCGCCACAGCCGGGTCCTTTGGCAGTGCCGCGAGTTCGCGCCGCGCCATGACAATCACCGTCTCCTCGGCATGGCGCTCGTGCAGCAGGCCAATGCGCTCGCGCAGTTCCCTGCGCTCGCTCTCCAGCGCGGCCTCGACGTTGTGCAGTTTGAGCTCGTGCACGCGGGCGCGCCGCGCATACTCGCCAATCACCTGCAACTCGGCGGGCGATTGGGCGAGTTGCTGCTCCAGCGCCGTGATCTTCTGCAATTGCTGGCCGTAGACCAAAGGCGCAAGGGGATTTCCCAACTGCTTGTAGGCGAGCCAGGAAACCGGAATCAGGAAGGCCAGAATCAGCACCACATACTGGGTCACCTGGGTCCAGGTCACGGCCCGCATCCCGCCCAGGAAAGAACACACAAGAACGCCGCCCAAGCCCAGCAGAATGCCGATCTCGAACTGGACACCGGTCAGCCGCGAAGCTATCAGCCCGACGCCGTAGATCTGCGCCACAACGTAGGTGAAGGAGCACAGCACCGCCGCAATGGCGGCAATGATTCTGGGCCAGCGCCCGCCAAAACGCAGGCCGAAATAATCGGGCACGGTGTACAGGCCGAGCTTTCTCAGATAGGGCACCACCAGCAGCCCCAGCAGGCAAAAACCACCGGTCCAGCCCATCACGTAAACCAGCCCGCCCGGCTGCGACGGCGTGCCGGAAAAACCCTGCAGATAAAGTCCGCCCGCCATGCTGATGAAAGACGCCGCGCTCATCCAGTCGGCGGCGGTCGCCATGCCGTTATAGACCGCCGGAATATTGCGCCCGGCAACATAATATTCGGCGGCATCCGAAGTGCGGCCGTAAATGCCGATGACCGCGTACAGACTGACTGTCACTATCAGAAACGTGGCACCAATCCAGGTCTTCTTCAGGCCCCAGCTCTCAGCCAGCGCCAGCGCCAGCAGGAACAGCAGCAGGCAAACCACATAGATGGCAAATTTTCGATGCAGGCGTCCTTTGTAGGCATCGTAGCTCGCCTTGTCGGTTGCGACATCGCCCTCGCGCCGATTGACCGACCAGGCAAACACGGCCACGATGGCGACAAAAACAAACATGCTGCCCTGCGCCGCAAACCAGTAACCCAGCGGCCATCCCATGACGACGGCCTGCAGGTCATTGGCAAAGAAGACAACACCAAATGACGCCGCAAACCAGAGCGCCAGAAGCCAACCCTGCAAGCGAAAACCGCCGCTCATGCCTAGTGTCCGGCCAGCCTCTGCCAGGTGGCTACCACGGAGTCCGGATTGAGGGAAATCGACGAGATGCCCTGCGCCGTCAACCACTCGGCAAAGTCCGGATGATCGCTGGGCCCCTGACCGCAAATTCCGATGTACTTGCCCTGCGCCAGGCAGGCGTCGATCGCCATCTTGATCAGGCCGGTCACCGCCGGGTCGCGCTCATCGAAGTCGGCCGCCAGCAGTTCCATGCCGGAATCGCGATCAAGGCCAAGGGTCAGTTGCGTCAGATCGTTGGAGCCAATCGAAAACCCGTCAAAGTACTGCAGAAAATCATGGGCCAGAATGGCGTTGCTCGGGATTTCGCACATCATGATGATGCGCAAGCCATTCTCACCGCGCCTGAGTCCATGCAATGCCATCAGTTCGGTCACCTTCCTGGCCTGTCCCACGGTGCGCACAAAAGGCACCATGACCTCGACATTGGTCAGGCCCATCTCCTCGCGCACGCGCTTGAGCGCCTCGCACTCCATGGCGAAGGCGGCGCCGAAATCGGCGCTGACGTAGCGCGCCGCGCCGCGAAAACCCAGCATCGGGTTCTCCTCCTCGGGCTCGTAGCGGCTGCCGCCGATCAGTTTTCGGTACTCGTTGCTCTTGAAATCTGACAGCCGCACGATCACCGGCTTTGGCCAGAAGGCCGCGCCAATGGTCGCCACCCCCTCGGCCACCCGGTCCACATAGAAGGCGCGCGGCGAAGCATGGCCGCGCGCCACCGATTCGACCGCCTTCTTCAGATCGGCCTCGATATTCGGATAGTCCAGAATCGCCTTGGGGTGCACGCCGATATTGTTGTTGATGATGAACTCGAGCCGTGCCAGGCCCACGCCCGCATTGGGCAACTGACAGAAATCGAAAGCAAGTTGCGGGTTGCCGACATTCATCATGATCTTGACCCCGATCTGCGGCATCACACCGCGCTGGACCTCGGTCACCTCGGTTTCCAGCAGACCGTCGTAGACAAAGCCGGTATCGCCCTCGGCACAGCTGACAGTGACCAGCATGCCGTCCTTGAGCACATCGGTGGCGTGACCGCAGCCAACCACGGCGGGAATACCCAACTCGCGCGCGATGATGGCGGCATGGCAGGTGCGCCCGCCCCGATTCGTCACAATCGCCGCGGCGCGCTTCATCACCGGCTCCCAGTTCGGGTCGGTCATGTCCGTCACCAGCACATCGCCCGCCTGCACTTTGTCCATTTCACTGATGTTGTGCACGATGCGCACCGGCCCGGTGCCGATCTTCTGCCCGATCGCCCGTCCCTCCACCATCACGGCGCTCTTGCCCTTGAGCTTGTAGCGGTATTCAAGTTTGCCGGCGGCCTGGCTTTTCACGGTCTCCGGTCGCGCTTGAAGAATATAGAGCTCGCCGTCGAGCCCGTCCTTGCCCCACTCGATGTCCATCGCGCGGCCATAGTGCTGCTCGATCACCAGGGCATAGTGGGCCAGTTTCTCGACCTCGGCGTCGGTCAGCGAGTAGCGGTTGCGCTGCTCGGTCGGCACATCCATGGTCTTGACAAGCTCGCCGCTGAGCGCCTTTTCTTCCGGCGTTGTGAAACGCATCTGGATCAATTTGGAGCCCAGGCTGCGGCTGATGATGGAGCGCTTGCCGGCCTTGAGCATCGGCTTGTGGACATGGAACTCGTCCGGATTGACGGCCCCCTGCACCACCGTCTCGCCGAGTCCGTAACTCGAGGTGATGAAGACCACGTCCTCGAAGCCGGACTCGGTATCAATGGTGAACAGGACACCGGCGGCGCCGATGTCTGAGCGCACCATGCGCTGAATGCCGGCGCTCAAGGCCACGTGCTCGTGCGCAAAACCCTTGTGCACGCGGTAGCTGATCGCGCGATCGTTGTAGAGCGAGGCAAAAACCTCCCTGATCTTGTGCAGGATGGCGTCGATACCGGTGACGTTCAGGAACGTTTCCTGTTGCCCCGCAAACGACGCGTCCGGCAGATCCTCTGCCGTCGCCGACGAGCGCACGGCGAACGAGGCCTGCGGACTGCCCGCGCTCAGGCTGATAAAGGCAGCGCGGATCGCCTGCTCCAGATCGGACGGAAAGGGTTGCACCTCGACCAGCGCCCGGATTTCAGCGCCCGCCCTGGCCAGCGCCCTGACATCTTCGGTATCGAGGGCGCTCAGACGGGCATTGATCCGGTCGACCAGGCCAGCGTGTGCAAGGAACTGTCGAAACGCATGGGCGGTGGTGGCAAAACCGGTGGGCACTTTGACGCCGGCCGGCAAATTTGAAATCATTTCGCCAAGGCTGGCATTCTTGCCACCAACCGCCTCGACATCGGTCATCCTCAGGTTCTCAAACGGTACGACCAGGGCGGTCGGATCAAAAAGTGCAGACATGGGAAAGCTCCAGAAGTTAAAAGCGAATCGGGGCCGCGCGCCGGACACTCCGGCGTGTCGGCCCGGCCCATGCTGACAGCCCGACCGTGTCGTTGTTCTGGTAAATCGGCGTCGCGCATGAAAAATGGGGGGTGCTCGCGGCCATTGTAGGTTGCGAATCGGCTCACAATGTGGCCTGTCCATTCGAATTGTTGCAGCTCTGTGAAGTCGTCAACCCATCATGTCAAAACGAACCGTATTCTTCATTTCTGACGGCACCGGCATCACCTCGGAAACCTTCGGCACCGCCATTCTTGCCCAGTTTGAAACCAGGTTCCGCTATGTCCGCTTGCCCTTCGTCGATACCGTTGACAAGGCCCGCCATGCGGTGCGTGAAGTCAACCATGCCGGCGTGGTCGACGCCAACAAGCCGATTATTTTCACGACACTGGTGAATCCGGAGATCCTCAAGATCATCACCGATGGCTGCCGAGGCATGCTGCTCGACATGTTCGCCACCTTCATCCTGCCTCTGGAGACCGAACTGCAGCTCAAGTCCAGCCATCACGTCGGCCGTTTCAGCGATGCCAGCAAGAGCAAGGAATACCAGGCCCGCATCGAAGCCATCAACTTTTCACTGGCCCACGACGACGGTCAAAGCCAGCTCGATCTGGAACAGTCCGACGTCATCCTGGTTGGCGTCAGCCGCAGCGGCAAGACGCCCACGTCGCTCTACCTGGCCATGCAATACGGACTGAAAGCATCCAACTATCCGCTGATACCCGAGGACTTTGAGCGCCGCCACCTGCCCCCCGCCCTGACGCAACACCAGAGCAAACTCTTTGGCCTGACGATCCAGCCCGAACGCCTGAGCGAGATCCGCAACGAACGCCGCCCCAACTCGGATTACGCGTCTCTGGAAAACTGCCGCATGGAAATCAGGGAAGCGGAGTCCATGATGCGCCGCTCCGGCATCCGATGGCTCTCGACCACGACCAAGTCGATCGAAGAAATCGCCACCACCATCCTGCAGGAAATCAAACCCGAGCGGCTCGGCTACTGAGGCGCCGTGCGCGAGCGCGACGCGCTCATCCCAAGCCGAGCGCCGCAATCGCGGCGCGCGCCACCTGCGCGTCCTCGCTTGATTTGACGCCGCTGACCCCGACCGCCCCGATGCACTGGCCGTCCTTCATCACCGGAACGCCCCCTTCCAGCATGCCCTGCAGCACCGGCGCGCTAAGGAACGAGGTTCGGCCGCCATTGATGACCTCTTCATACACCTTGCTTTCGCGCCGGCCCAGCGCCGCCGTGTTCGCCTTGGCCGGCGCGATGTGCGCGGAAATGGGTGCCGCGCCATCGAGCCGGTGCAGGCACAGCATATGACCGCCATCGTCCACAATGGCAATCGTGACAGCCCAGTTGTTTTTCAGCGCTTCGGCCTCGCCCGCCGCCGCCATGGCCTTGACATCCGACAGTTGCAGAGAGAATTTCTCTTTCATGATCAGTTCCTGTGTTGCAAGAAAGGCCAAGCATAGCGTGCCCGCGCCGCCTGCTGCGCGCCCCGGATCACGAAAATCCCTGCCGCTTAACCGAACTTTGCAAAGATCATTGACCCACCGACCCTTGATTCCCCTAGAATCCGCTCCATCTGCGCGATACGAAGCGAGTGGTTTCGTCGGGCGGTTCGTGTTTGCCAGGCGACTGGTTCTGTCCCCATCTGACTTAGGAGTTTGACCATGACTGACAACATTCAATCGATTGACCGCGGCTACGGCTACGGTTCGGTGACCGAGCAGCGCAACAAGGTGCTGCGCAATACCTACTGGCTGCTGGCGCTGAGCCTGGTGCCGACGGTGCTGGGCGCCTGGTTGGGCGTCGCCACCGGCATCACCCGCTCCATGGGCGGCGGCCTGGGGCTGATCGTCTTTCTGGGCGGCGCCTTCGGCTTCATGTATGCGATCGAAAAGACCAAGAATTCGGCCGCCGGCGTCCCCGTGCTGCTGGGCTTCACCTTCTTCATGGGCCTGATGCTGTCGCGCATGATTGCCATGGTGCTGGGCTTCCGGAACGGCTCGGACCTGATCATGACTGCCTTTGGCGGCACCGCCGGCGTCTTTTTCGTCATGGCCAGTCTGTCCAGCGTCATCAAGCGCGACCTCTCCGGAATGGGCAAATGGCTGTTTGTCGGCGCCATCGCACTGATGATCGGCGGCATCATCAACGTCTTTGTCGGCTCCAGCGCCGGCATGATGGCGATCTCGGTGCTGGCGATCGGCATTTTCAGCGCCTACATGCTGTATGACCTCAAGCAGATCGTCGACGGCGGCGAGACCAACTACATCAGCGCCACGCTGGCGCTCTACCTGGACGTCATCAATGTGTTCCAGAGCCTGCTGGCTTTGCTGGGCATCTTCGGCGGTGAACGCGACTGAGCGCCACCGCTCAAGAAAGGACCCGCCACAGGGTCCTTTTTTTTGACCTGACAGGGCGCCCCATGACGCTGCTTGTACAAGCCAAGCTGAAACCCAATGCTCGCGTGGTTTCTGACGGCTTGGCCGATGACCGTTGAAAGACACATACCTGCCGGTCAGATCTGCCGGCACAGGTTGGCGGTTGCCAAGGACACCGGGGCAGATGGTTCCACTCATGTCCCCCGCAGAGGGCTGCGCCCTCTTCTCCTCCTTGACTTCGTTGCACCCTCCGTCCCGGCGTCCTCGGCAACCAACAGTGTTGACTTGCAATAACTCAATACCCTTGCGTAGCCACCGCGCTGATTGACGCAGGACGGCATGGTGCTCAGCGCAGTGAGGTCAAGGAGGAGGCCGAAGGCCGGGGGACACGAACGGAGTTGAGTGCCATGTCGTCATGCGTCCGAGGTGCCTGGGTCCCTGCCTGGGTCCCCGCTGCTGCAATTCAAGGCTGCAGATCGAACACCGCGATGCTCTCCACGTGCGCGGTGTGCGCAAACATGTTGACAACACCTGCCGCCGAACACCGGTAACCGGCGCGGTGCACCAGCAAACCTGCATCGCGCGCCAGCGTCGAGGGGTTGCAGCTCACATAGACAATCCGTTTGGGCGCCGACCAGCTGGCGGCGCCGGCAGTGGGCGCGCAGGCATCCGGATCGAGTCGCTGCTGATGCAGGTCCGCCAGCGCCTGCACCAGTGCAAAAGCGCCCTCGCGCGGCGGGTCGATCAGCCATTTGTCGGCGACGCCATCGCTCACCAGCAGTTCGGGCGTCATTTCGAACAAGTTTCTGCTCACGAACCGGGTCGGCGCAAGCGACCTGTGCGAACCCGCATTGGCCCGGTTCAAACGCTCGTTGTCACGCGCCCGCGCCACCAGCGCCTCGCTGCCCTCGATGCCCAGCACCTCGCGCGCCTGCGTCGCAATCGGTAGCGTGAAGTTGCCCAGGCCGCAAAACCAGTCGATCACGCGCTCATCCCTGCCGGCATCGAGCAAGCGCAAGGCCCGCGCCACCAGCACGCGGTTGATATGCGGGTTGACCTGCGTGAAGTCATTGGGCTTGAACGGAATGCAAATGCCGAACTCCGGCAACTGGTAATTCAGTTCCGCTCCACCCTCGTCGAGAAGACACACGGTTTCCAGCCCCTTGGGCTGCAACCACCACTGCACCGTGGCATGGTCCCGGGCAAAGGCGCGCAGCCGCTCCCGATCGGCCTGGCTCAGCGGTTCCAGGTGGCGCAGCACCAGTGCCGTCACCGCATCGCCACATGCCAGCTCGATCTGCGGGCAGGTCTGCATCGCGTCCATGCTGGCAATCAGCGCGCGCAACGGCAGCAGCAAGGCGCTGACCGCGGCCGGCAACACCGGGCACTCCTTCATGTCGGCCACGTAACTGCTCTTGCGCTCGTGAAAGCCGATCAGCACCACGCCCTTCTTGATCACATGGCGCACCGACAGGCGGGCCCGGTAGCGGTAGCCCCAGGCCGGCCCCTCGATCGGCCGCAGAATCATGTCGGCCTTGACCTTGCCCAGGTGCCACAGGTTGTCCTCCATCACGCGCTGTTTGACCGCCACCTGCGCCGCACCGTGCAGATGCTGCATCTTGCAGCCGCCGCACGCGCCGGCGTGCAGGCCGAAATGGGGGCAGCGCGGCTCCACGCGCTGCGAGGACTCGCGCCCGATCGCCACCAGTGTGCCCTGCTCCCAATTGTTCTTCTTGCGCCCGACGCTGACCGTCACACGCTCAAACGGCAAAGCGCCCTCGATGAAGACCACCTTGCCGTCAACGCGGTGCGCCACACCCTGCGCTTCGAGATCGAGCGACTCCACGAGCAGCCACTCGGGCGGCGTGCTCATCGCGTGTTCTGGCGCCACTTAGCGGGCCGGCAGGTACTTGGCGGGGTCGACCGGCTTGCCCTGACGCCGAACCTCAAAATGCAGCTTGACGCGATCCGCATCGCTGCTGCCCATTTCGGCAATCTTCTGGCCCTTGCGCACCGACTGATCCTCCTTCACAAGCAGGGTCTGGTTGTGGGCGTAGGCGGTCAGGTAGGTATTGTTGTGTTTCAGGATGATCAGGTTGCCATAGCCCCGCAAGCCGGCGCCGACATACACCACGCGGCCGTCGGCGGCCGCCAGCACCGCTTCGCCGGCCGCGCCGGCCAGGTCCAGGCCCTTGTTCTTGACCTCGTCGAATCCGGCCAGCACCGCGCCTTCGCTCGGCCAGAGCCAACTGATCTCTTCATCGCTGCCACTTATGGCAGGCGCTGCAACCGGCGCCGGCGGGACCGGCGCCGCGCTGGCCGTGGTCGCCGGCTTGTCGGCGCTCGCCGCACGGGCCGGCGCGCTCGCCAGCGCTGCCGCCCTGGCCGCCTGCACCGGCTTGGTGACCACGCCGGTGGTCAACGGCGGCTCGACGCGCAAGACCTGACCAACCTCGATGCGGTTCGGATTCTCCAGGCTGTTCCAGCGCGCAATGTCCTTGGCGCCCTGCCCATGGTCCAGACCGATCCGGATCAGCGTGTCGCCAGGCTTGACCGTGTAATAGCCCGGCTGTCCAGCATTCTCCGAACCGGGCAGGGGCTTGACCGGCGTCGCCACCGCCACCGTCGGCTCCGCAACGGCCGCAGCCGGCTTGCCCGGCACCACCACCCGGGCCCGGTCTTCCACCGGGGCGTGGTTGACCGCTTTCGAGGCACAGCCCGTCAGCAAGGCGCCAAGCAGGACGACAAGCAAGGCCGCAGGCGGACGAAAAAGCGAATCAGACATGAAACATCCCTTTATGCGACACCCGATTTTAAGGGGACGAAATGAACACCTTCCAGCACCGTCTGGCGCACGCCCTGTTCGTTCTTGTCAATCACCAGCAGAGCCTGTTTTCCAGCGGCAGCCCCGGTCAGCACCGGCGCGACCAGCCGCCCGCCCACGGCGAGTTGATCCACCCAGGCCTGTGGCACCGCCTCACCGCCGGCCGCTGCGATGATGGCGGCGTAGGGCGCGCCCTTGGCGTAGCCCAGCATGCCGTCGCCGAACAGCAGATGCAGGTTGGCCAGATGCAGCGGGCGCAGGTTCTCGCGCGCCCTGTCATGCAGGCCGCGCAGCCGCTCGATGCTGTAGACCTCGCTGGCCAGCAGACTGAGCAGCGCCGCCTGATAACCGCAGCCGGTGCCGATCTCCAGCACCCGACCGAGCCTGCCGCTGACCCCCTGGCGCAGCAGCTCGGCCATGCGCGCCACCACGCTCGGCTTGGAGATGGTCTGCCCCAGACCGATCGGCAGACTGGTGTCCTCATAAGCCTGGTTGACCAGCGCGCTGTCGACAAAGCGGTGCCGCTCGATGCTCTGCATGGCCGCCAGCACCAGCGGGTCGCTGATGCCCTGCTTAGAGAGCTTGCGCACCATGTTCAGGCGCACCGCGCTCGAATCGAGCCCGACCCCCTGCGCCGGCAGACTGGCGGCGACGGCGCGCTGCGCGGCTGGCCGCTTGCCAGAAAAATCAAGGCTGACCGGAAAGGACGGGCGCTTCTTCATGCCGGGCTCTTGCCCGGCTCGCTCAGTCTGGCGGCCGTCTGCGCCCAATAGCCAAGATGATCATGGTCGGTCAGATCAACCTTCAGCGGCGTCATTGAAATATGGCCCTGCGTCGTGGCATGAAAATCGGTGCCCTCCGCATCGTCCTTGCTGGGACCGGCCGCGCCAATCCAGTACATGGTCTCGCCGCGCGGATTGGTCTGCGTGATGACCGCCTCGGCCGAGTGACGCCGACCCAGCCGGCACAGCTTCACATGCCCCAGTTCGTCGAACGGCAGATTGGGAATATTGATGTTGAGCAGCCACGGGCTGGCGCCGATCAGGTTCTGCGTCGACATCTGCAGCACCAGATCGCGCGCCTTTTGCGCCGCCGCCTGCAGATGCCCCCAGTTTCTTTCCACCTGCGAGAAAGCAATCGCCGGTATTCCAAAGAGATAGCCTTCCATCGCAGCGCCGACGGTGCCCGAGTAGATCGTGTCATCGCCCATGTTGGCGCCGTTGTTGATGCCCGACAGCACGAGGTCCGGCCGGTAGCCGAGCAGCCCGGTCACGGCGACGTGCACGCAGTCGGCCGGCGTGCCATTGATGTAGCGAAAACCATTGCTGCCGCGGCTCACGTAAAGCGGCGTATGCAGGGTCAGGGCATTCGATTTGGCGCTGTTGTTCTGCTCTGGCGCGACCACCTCGACCTCGGCCACATCCTTCAGGGCGTCATACAGGGCCACCAGGCCTGGCGCCTGGTAGCCGTCGTCGTTTGAAATAAGAATCTTCATGGTCAGAAAAGTTGTTCTTCATTGTAGGCGGCGAGCCCGTCGCGCGGACGCGTCACGCCTGAGACAAGGGCGCCCTGGCCCAGCCCCTATCATTCGCGCAACTTTGTTGGAGACTTCCCCATGCATGCCTGGCTTTGTGAAAACCCCGTGGGCGCCGACGCCCTGATCTGGAAAGATATCCCGACACCGCAGCCCAAGCCCGGCGAAATCCTGCTCGAAATCAAGGCCGCCAGCCTGAATTTTCCGGACCTGCTGATCGTGCAGAACAAATACCAGATGAAACCCGCGCTGCCCTTCGTCCCGGGCTCCGAGTACGCCGGCATCATCCAGGCGGTGGGCGATGGCGTGACGCACCTCAAGGTGGGCCAGCACGTGGCCTGCCTTTCTGGCACCGGCGGGTTCGGCACCCACACACTGGCGCCGGCGGCGCTTTGCCTGCCGCTGCCCGACGCTTTCCCCTTTGTCGATGCCGCCGCCTTCATCATGATCTATGCCACCGCGCACCACGGACTGATCGACCGTGGCCAGCTCAAGGCCGGAGAAACCGTGCTGGTGCTCGGCGCCGCCGGCGGTGTCGGCACGGCCGCGATCCAGGTCGCCAAAGCCTTTGGCGCCAAGGTCATCGCTGCGGCCTCGACCGATGCCAAGTGCGCGCTATGCAAATCGATCGGCGCCGACGCCACCATCAACTACAGCAGCGCCAATCTGCGCGACGCCGTCAAGGCGCTGACCGACGGCAAGGGCCCCGACCTCATCTACGATCCGGTCGGCGGCGACTACGCCGAAGCCGCGTTTCGCACCATCGCCCGGCGCGGCCGCTACCTGGTGATCGGTTTTGCCGCCGGCCCAATACCGGCCCTGCCGCTGAACCTGCCGCTGCTCAAGGGCGCCTCCATCGTCGGCGTGTTCTGGGGCGACTTCGCCAAGCACGAGCCCCGGGCCAACGCGATCCTGATGCAGGAAATCGCGAGTCTCTACGCCCAGGGCAAGATCAGGCCGGTCATCGACCGCACCATGCCCATGGCCGAACTCAAGGCCGCCTTCACCCACATGGGCTCGCGCGGCGTGATGGGCAAACTGGTGATGGTCAACTGAGCGTCTCGCCCAGGCGTCGCAGCGCGCTCTGACGGCGCTCCTCTTCGCGCGAGCTGTTCTCCATGCTCTCGCGCACAAACTCGATGTGTACGCGCGCGGCCTGCGCGGCCTCCTGCGGACGGTGCTCGCGGATCGCCTGCCAGATCGCCTGGTGCTGCGCCTGCAACTGATCCCAGCGCTCCGGACGCGCGTGCAGATGCTCCAGATTTCCCGACACATGGCCATGAATCACCCGCATCAGGCTGGCTGACAGGTGCCCGATCAGCACGTTGTGCGCCGATTCCGCAATCGTCTGATGAAACTCCACATCGGCGTCGATGCAGGCGGCCATATCGTCGCTGGCATAGGTGGCCTCCAGCGCCGAATAGACCTTGTCCAGGCGGTCAATATCCACATCCGTGGCACGCTCTGCCGCCAGCGCCGCCGCCTGACTCTCCAGCATCTGCCTGAACTCCAGCAAATCGCGGTGCAGCAGCGGATGGCCCTTGAGCATGTCCTGCCAGGGGTCGACAAAGTGGGCCTCCAGCCGATCCGTCACATGCGTGCCGCCACCGTGGCGCGTGCTGAGCCAGCCCTTGGACACCAGCTTCTGGATCGCCTCGCGCAGCGAGGGCCGCGACACCCCCAGATCAAGCGCCAGCACACGCTCCGCCGGCAGGCGGTCGCCGGGCTTGAGCGAGCCTTCCAGGATCCGCTTTTCAATTTCAGCGGCGACGGTATCGGACAGACGGGAAGCCGGGGCACGAATTTTGGACATAACTTTCAGATTGGTAAGACCACTTTAATCTTATTCGATTATTCCGCCAAAATATTCGCCAAAGTTAAGGGTTTACCCTTCTAGACCTTCCTGTGTCGTCGATTTACATTACAACTAATGGTAATACCAATTTACCAATAACTAAAACAGAGGAGCATGACCATGGAGCTTGACAACCACGGCGAGCGGCAGTACCCGCCCAAGCCGGCTGACGTCTACCTGTTCGCCACCTGCCTGGTCGACCAGTTCGTGCCGCAAGCGGGGCTCGACACCGTGCGCCTGCTCGAGCGCGAGGGCATTCGCGTGCACTACCTCGAGCAGCAGACCTGCTGCGGCCAGCCGGCCCACAGCAGCGGCTTTCCCGACGAGGCGAGGGCCGTCGCCCTGCAACAGCTCAAACTCTTCACGCAAGCCTGGCCCATCGTCGTGCCGTCGGGATCCTGCGGCGGCATGATGCGCTGGCACTACCCTGCGCTGTTTGCCGATGACCCGCTCCTGCACGCCCAGGCCATCAACCTGTCCGAACGCATCTACGAGTTGACCGAATTTCTGGTGCATGTGGTCAACTTCAAACAGCAGGACCTGGGCACTGCCTGCACGGTGGCGCTGCACACCTCCTGCCACGCGCGTCGCGAGATGGGCTCGCACGAGACCAGCGCCGCCCTGCTCGACAGCATGAGCCAGGTAAAGGTCGTGCAGCAGGCGCGCATCGAGGAATGCTGCGGTTTTGGCGGCACCTTCGCCATGCGCTATCCCGACATCTCCGAAGCCATCGTCAGCGACAAGGTCGCCGCCATTCGCGACAGCGGCGCCGCCAGCGTGGTCAGTGCCGACTGCGGCTGCCTGCTCAACATCACCGGCCGCGCCGCTAAGCAGGACGAACTGGCCGGACAGACCAACGCCACGCTGCCCGGCGAGCACATCGCCAGCTTCCTCTGGCGCCGTACCACGGAAGCAACGTCATGAGCGCCACGCCCGAAGCGACAAGCGTGGGGGTCAGTTCCACCGCAGGGCCGCCCCAAGGTGGAACAGCCCCCCCGGGGGGCAGCGCAGTACGCGAAGCCACAAGCGCGGGGGTCATAAGCGCGCGCGAC
The DNA here is from genome assembly GCA_903839085.1 of uncultured beta proteobacterium. Classification (GTDB taxonomy): domain Bacteria; phylum Pseudomonadota; class Gammaproteobacteria; order Burkholderiales; family Burkholderiaceae_C; genus Rhodoferax. Next base: position 35,398 of record CAIMBE010000253.1, read on the forward strand.
AGCATCCTGGCGCGCCTGCGCGGCGCATCGGTCGCCACGCCGCAGCGGCGTCTGCCCGATGTCAGCGCCTGGTACGCGGCGCAGCGGCGAGAAGAAGACGCATCGCAGCGCGTGCGGCGCCTGCGCGCCGCGCTCGAAGCCGTCAAGACCGAGGTGCACGACTGCAGCGCCGCCGACTGGGCGCAGGTGCTGCTGCGCATCGCCACGGCCAAGGGCCTGCGCAATCTGCTGATCGGCACCGACACGCCGCACGGCGCCGAACTCGAGGCGCTCGACCCGCCCGATCTGAAGCTGCTGCGCTATCAGGAACCGATCGAAGCCTGGCGCGACACCCTGTTCGACAGCGTCGACGCCGCGCTGACCCTGGCCCGCAGCGCGATTGCCGACATCGGCAGCCTGATCCTGTGGCCGACAGCGTCCGAGCCGCGCCTGATGTCGCTGGTTCCCTCGCTGCATTTTGTGCTGCTCGACGGCGACACCATCCACAGCGACTTTCACGCTGCCATGACCGCCGAAGCCTGGGCCGCCGGACTGCCGACCAACGCGCTGCTGATCTGCGGCCCGTCCAAGACCGCCGACATCCAGCAGACGCTGGCCTACGGCGCGCACGGCCCGCGCGAACTGATCGTTCTGCTGCGCCATCCGCAAGGGGCGAGCGCATGAGCAAGCACATCGCCATTCACCCGGTCGAAGATTTCAAGCAGCGCAGCCGCAGCGTCCTCAACGACCCCGGTCAGCGCAAGAATTTCCGCGGCGCCATGGACTTCCTGCAGGCCAAGCGGCGCGCCCAGTTTCCGGACGAGGCCGAACTCGCGGGCCTGCGCGAACTCGGCGCCGCCATCCGCCGCTACAGCCTGTCCAGGCTGCCGCAGCTGCTCGAGCAGCTCGAAGCCAATCTTGTCGCCAACGGCATCCAGGTGCACTGGGCGCAGACGCCCGACGAGGCCAACGCCATCGCGCTGGGCATCGCGCAGCGCGTCAAGGCGCGCCGCGTCATCAAAGGCAAGTCGATGGTCAGCGAAGAGATCGAATTCAATCACGCCATGCAGGCCGCCGGCATCGAGGCCATGGAGTCCGACATGGGCGAATACATCGTCCAGCTCGCCGGCGAGAAGCCGTCCCACATCATCATGCCGGCGATCCACAAAACCAAGCAGGAGATCGCCGAACTTTTCGCCCGAGAGGTGCCGGGCGTGAGCTACACCGAAGACGTCGACGCCCTGATCCAGATCGGCCGGCGGGTGCTGCGCCGCAAGTTCGCGGAGGCCGACATCGGCCTGTCCGGCGTCAACTTCATGGTCGCCGAGACCGGCACCTTGTGCCTGGTCGAGAACGAAGGCAATGGCCGCATGTGCACCACCGTGCCGCGCGTGCACATCGCCATCACCGGCATCGAGAAAGTGGTCGAGAAACTCGAGCACGTGCCGCCCCTGTTCAGCCTGCTGGCGCGCTCGGCCACCGGTCAGGCCGTCACCACCTACTTCAACCTGATCAGCGGGCCGCGCAAGCCCGGCGAGAAGGACGGCCCGCAGGAAGTGCACCTGATCCTGCTCGACAACGGACGCACCCAGGCCTACGCCGACGAAGCGCTGCGCGCCACGCTGCAATGCATCCGCTGCGGCGCCTGCATGAACCACTGCCCGGTCTACGCGCGCATCGGCGGCCACGCCTACGGCACCACCTACCCGGGTCCTATCGGCGCCATCATCTCGCCGCACATGCTGGGCCTGGACAGCACCTACCCTCTGGCCTTTGCCTCGACCCTGTGCGGCGCCTGCTCCGAGGTCTGCCCGGTCAAGATCCCGATCCCCCAGATCCTGGTGCGCCTGCGCAATGAAGCGCAAGCCCGGCCCGACACCGACGACGCCACCCTGCGCGGCAGCGGCTCGGCACGCACCGCTTCCGGCACCGCCATCTGGAACGTCTGGGCCCAGGTCTACAGCCGCCTGGGCCTGTACCGGCTGGCCTCGTGGTTCATGAGCCGCGGCCGCGCGCTCTCGCCCACCGACCAGGGTGCCTGGACGCGCAGCCGCACGCCGCTGGTTCCGGCGCCCAGGCGCCTGCGCGACCTTTTGAAGGAGCGCCAGCAATGAGCTCACTGATCGACGCCATATCAGGAATCCTGCCCGCCAAACAGGTCATCACCGACCCGCTGCGCCGTCTCGCCTACGGCACCGACGCCAGCTTCTACCGCCTGACGCCCGAGGTCGTGGCCGTGATCGAATCCGAGGCCGAGGTGCAGGCCCTGCTGCAGGTGGTGCGCGCCCAGCGCCGCCCCGTAACCTTTCGCGCCGCCGGCACCAGCCTGTCGGGCCAGGCCGTCACCGACAGCGTGCTGGCGCTGATCGGCGAGGACTTTGCCAGCTGCGAAATCGCGCCCGACGCCAGCACCGTGCGTGTCGGCCCCGGCATCATCGGCGGCGAGGTCAACTACCGGCTGGCGCCGTTCGGACGCAAGATCGGACCCGACCCTGCCTCCATCAACGCCTGCAAGATCGGCGGCATTGCCGCCAACAACGCCTCCGGCATGTGCTGCGGAACCTCGCAAAACAGCTATCGCACGCTGGCCGGCATGCGCGTTATTCTGGCGGACGGCACCCTGCTCGACACGGAAGATGCAGCCAGCGTCGCCTCCTTCCGTCTCAGCCACGCGAGCCTGCTGCAGGAACTCGAACAGCTCGGCGCCAGTACCCGCGCCGACGCCGCGCTGGCCGCGCGCATCCGCCACAAGTACCAGATCAAGAACACCACCGGCTACAGCCTCAATGCGTTGATCGACTTTGCCGACCCCATCGATATCATGGCGCACCTGATGATCGGCTCCGAGGGCACGCTCGGCTTCATCGCGCGCATCACCTACCAGACGGTGGTCGAAGACCCTTGCAAGGCCAGCGCCCTGGTGTTTTTTCCGGACATCGGCAGCGCCTGCGAGGCCGTCATCCATCTCAAAAAGGAGCCGGTCTCGGCCGTCGAACTGCTCGACCGCCCGGCCCTGCGCTCGGTGCAGGACAAGCCCGGCATGCCCGCGGCCATGCGCGCGCTCGGGCCCGACGCGGCCGCCCTGCTGATCGAAGTGCGCTCGCAGACGCCGGCCGCGCTGCAGTTGCGCATCGACGCCGCACTCGGCGCCCTGCAAGGCATCGCCACCATCGAGCCGCCTGCGTTCTCCAGCGACCCCGCCACCTGCGAGATGTACTGGAAGGTGCGCAAGGGCACCTTCCCGTCGGTCGGCGCCATGCGTCGCACCGGCACCACCGTCATCATCGAGGACGTCGCGTTCCCGATCGAGTCGCTCGCCGCCGCCACGCTCGACCTGCAGGCCCTGCTGCGCCAGCATGGTTACCATGAGGGCATCATCTTCGGCCACGCGCTCGAGGGCAATCTGCATTTCGTCTTCACGCAGGATTTCTCCGCCGCGGCCGAGGTCGAGCGCTACGCGCGCTTCATGGACGACATCTGCGCGCTGGTGGTGGGCAAGTACGACGGCTCGCTCAAGGCCGAGCACGGCACCGGTCGCAACATGGCGCCCTTTGTCGAAATGGAATGGGGCCGCCAGGCCACCGACCTGATGCGCCGCATCAAGCAGTTGTTCGATCCGCACAACCTGCTCAACCCCGGCGTCATCCTCAATGACGACGCGCAGGCGCACCTCAAGCACCTCAAGCCGATGCCGGCGGCCGAGGAAATAGTCGACCGCTGCATCGAGTGCGGCTTCTGCGAGCCGCTGTGCCCCTCGCACCGGCTCACGCTGTCGCCACGCCAGCGCATCGTCAGCTGGCGCGAGCTCTCCAGCCGCGCCGCCAGCGGCCAGAGCAGCACCGACATCGAGGGCGACTTCGCCTACTACGGCCTGGACACCTGCGCCGGTTGCGGCCTGTGCTCGACCGCCTGCCCGGTCGGCATCGACACCGGCGCGCTGACGCGCCTGCTGCGCGGGCGCGGCATGGGCAGCGCATCGCACACCGTTGCCAAACTGACCGCCGATCACTTTGGCAAGGTCGCCAGCCTGTCGCGCGCCGGCCTCAGCGCCGGCCACGCGGCCACCAGCGTGCTGGGCGAAGAGCTGGTGCGCCGCCTCAGCGGGGGCCACTGGAAGCGCGGCATGCCGCTTGCGGCGAAGCTGCCCAGCCCTTACAAGGGCGCCGGCGACCCGGTGGTCTATTTCCCGGCCTGCGGCGGCCGCATCTTCGGCGCCAACACGTCCGACGAGGCAGCCCTGCCCGAGGTCATCATGGATCTGCTGGTGCGCGCCGGCTACGCGCCGCGCCTGCCGCAGGGTTTTGACAAGCTGTGCTGCGGCCAGATGCTCGCCAGCAAGGGCATGGCCGAAGAAGCCGACGCCATGGCCGATGCCGTCAGCC
>CAIMBE010000254.1 GCA_903839085.1 uncultured beta proteobacterium
GGGATGATCCTGCCGCCTAAAAGTGGCTCGGGGCCAACAAGGCTGCAAATAGTTTGCAGACGCCTCACGAGCACAATGAAGAAGGAGCATGAATATGCCCAAAATGAAGACCAAGAGCGCGGCGAAGAAACGCTTCCGCGTCCGTCCCGGTGGTACCGTCAAGCGCGGTCAAGCCTTCAAACGTCACATTCTGACCAAGAAGACCACCAAAAATAAACGTCACTTGCGTGGTGTGACCGCTGTCCATGAGGCCGATATGGGTCGCATGGCGCAGATGCTGCCAGGCCGTGGTATTTAATTCAACGACGAACAAGGAGTAATCACATGCCTCGCGTCAAACGTGGTGTAACGGCTCACGCCCGTCACAAGAAAGTTTTAGCCCTCGCAAAAGGATTCCGCGGCCGCCGCGGCAATGTCTTCCGGATCGCCAAAGAAGCGGTGATGAAGGCCGGCCAATATGCCTATCGCGATCGCCGCACCAAGAAGCGGGTGTTTCGTCAGTTGTGGATCGCCCGTATCAATGCCGCAGCGCGTCAGTGCGGCCTGACCTACAGCCAATTCGCCAATGGCCTGAAGAAAGCCAATATCGAGATCGACCGCAAGGTGTTGTCCGATATCGCGGTGCACGACATGGCCGCATTTGCCGGCATCGTGGAACAAGTCAAGGCCCGGCTGGCTGCTTGATTTCAGACTGGTTCGCTGTGGGTCTGGAGCGAACCATGCACCAAAGACAAGGGCTGGCGCTTGAGAAGGCTCTGGCCCTTTTTCCATGAAGAAGTAGTTTCACAGAAGACCGGCTGCTGCCCGCGGCATGCCGGAACTGCACGGAATTTCAAGAGAACCTATGAACGAGCTGAACGTCGTCGTCGACGGTGCCAAAGTCGCTTTTGAGCAGGCCGGCACGCCTGCCGATCTGGAAAATGCCAAGGCATTGTTTCTGGGGAAGTCGGGGCGCATCACGGAGCTCATGAAGGGCATGGCCACGCTGCCGGTGGATGAGAAGAAATCGCGCGGCGCAGCCATCAACCTGGCCAAGCAGGCCATCGAGGCGGCCCTGAACCAGCGTCGGCAGGCTTTGGCCGAGATTGAATTGCAGGCGCAGCTTCGCGCCGAGGCGCTGGACGTCAGCCTGCCAGGCCGGCAGCGCGGAACAGGTGGCTTGCACCCGGTTTCCCTGACGCTCGAGCGCATCGAGGCGATCTTTGGCTCCATGGGTTTCGAGGTTGCGCAGGGGCCCGAGATCGAGACCGACTGGTTCAACTTCACCGCCCTGAACACGCCAGAGGATCACCCGGCGAGGTCGATGCACGATACCTTCTATGTCGAGGGGGGCTCCGCCACGGCGCCCAATCTGCTGCGCACGCACACCAGTCCGATGCAGATTCGCCATGCGGTGCAGCACGTCAAGAAGCATCTCTGCCGTGCCGCTGCCGGTCAGACGCATGACGGGCTGTTTGCCGGTGAGATGCCCGAAATCCGCGTGATCGCGCCCGGGCGCACCTACCGCGTCGACAGCGATGCCACCCATTCACCGATGTTCCACCAGTGCGAAGGCCTGTGGATCGGCGAGAACGTCAGTTTCAAGGACCTCAAGTTTGTCTTCACC
>CAIMBE010000255.1 GCA_903839085.1 uncultured beta proteobacterium
AAAGGGTTTCATGGTTTGGGTCTAGGGAAGAAAAGGGGCTGTCGGGTCAGCGAAACTTGATTGGCTGTCATTGCGGGCGCTCCGGTTGTCCCTGCAAGCGCTTTAGTTGTCACTGCGAGCGCTTTAGTTGTCACTGCGAGTGCTTCAATTGTCACTGCGAGTGCTTCAGTTGTCACTGCGAGTGCTTCAGTTGTCACTGCGAGTGCTTCAGTTGTCACTGCGAGTGCTTCAGTTGTCACTGCGAGCGTAGCGCGGCAGTCCATGCATGGATCGCCACGCTTTGCTCGCGATGACGAACGGCGCCTGGCGCAAGCCCTCAGGTAGCGTCGCTAACGTTCCTTGCGCAAAAAGAAGTGCTGTATGGCCGAACTGGCCCGCTCGCGCGCCAGGGTGTCACCAGCGCGCAGTTCGGCCATGGCGCCATGCAGCATCTTCTGCGTCAGGCCCCTGGAGAGCGCTTCCAGCACCGCCTCGACGTCTTCACCCTTGGCCAGCAGTTTGCGCGCACGGTTCAGCTCGGCGGCGCGCCATTCGTCCGCCTGGGCATTGAGCTGCTGGATCAGCGGTACCGAGCCGCGCTGGTCGACCCAATGCATGAAACTCTGCACGCCGGCGTCGACAATCGCCTCGGCCTGCGCCACCGCTGCCTGGCGATTCGCCTGCGCGGTCTGCACCACGCCGGCGAGGTCGTCGACGGTGTACAGGTAGATGTCTTCAAGTGCCTTCACTTCGACTTCAATGTCGCGCGGCACTGCCAGATCGATCATGAACATGGGACGGTGCTTGCGTCGTTTCAGGGCGCGCTCCACCGCGCCCAGGCCGATGATGGGCAAGGTGCTGGCGGTGCAACTGACGACGGCATCGAATTCATGCAGACGATCGGGCAAATCGCCCAGACGCATGACTTCGGCGCCAAAACGGCTGGCCAGCTTTTCACCGCGTTCCAGGGTTCGGTTGGCGATGGCCATGCTCTTCGGATTCTTGGCGGCAAAATGCGTGGCGCAGAGCTCGATCATTTCGCCGGCGCCCACAAACAGCACCTTCACCCGGGTCAGGTCCTCGAACAGCTGCCCTGCCAGGCGCACGCCGGCAGCGGCCATGCTGATCGAATGGGCGCCGATCTCGGTCGAGGTGCGCACTTCCTTGGCCACGGCAAACGAGCGCTGGAACAACTGGCTCAGGGTCGTTCCCAGTGCGCCTGCCGATTCCGCGGCGCGCACCGCGTCCTTGATCTGGCCCAGGATTTGGGGTTCGCCCAGCACCATGGAATCAAGCCCGCTGGCGACCCGGAAAGCATGGCGCGCGGCCATGCCGTCCTGCATGGTGTAGGCATGCGCGCGCAGCAGCGAGGGCGCGACGCCGCCGCTGTGGGCCAACCAGTCGAGCGTGTGCTCGAGTTCGGGCTTTTCTCCGGCGCAGTAGATCTCTGTGCGGTTGCAGGTCGAGATCAGGGCCGCCTCCGGCCGGCGCGAAAGGGACTCTCGCAGGGCGTGCAAAGTGGGAGCCACCTGATCGATGGCGAAGGCAAACCGGCCGCGCATATCGAGCGGCGCGGTCGTGTGATTGATTCCCAAAGCCCAGACTGCCATGACGCGATTATAAAATCACGCGCAGATGTCCCCGATTGTTCTTTTGAATCACGTCCTGAATTTCATGGCCCCGGCGTTGTGGCTGGCGCTTTTTCTCCCCTTGGCGGCGCGGTTCGTCTTCAGGAAGCGGTCAGCAAGCCTGGGGCTTGGCGCGCAGATGGCGGTTAATTTTGGTGTCGGCCTGATATTGCTTGGAACCGGACTGTGGTTTTTTGGCCGCGACGGCAAGATGGCGGCCTACCTTGGCATGACGCTGGCTTGCGCCACCAGCCAGTGGCTGATGTTGCGCGGCTGGCGAGCTTAAGCTGCTGGTGAAAACAAATCGACCCGGTCAGTGATGATGCTGTCGGTGCCCAGGTCGAGCAGACGCTGGGCTGCCCACTCGTCATTGACCGTGTAGCTCACACATCGCAAACGGGCGTCCCTGGCCTGCCCGACGCTGGCCTTGTCCCAGAGCGCATGGTTGCAGACGACCGCGACGCAGCCCAGTTTCTGCGCCGTTTCCATCCAGCCGCTCCAGAGCGAATCGAGCAGCAGGCCGCGCGGCAGCAGGGGCTGCGCGTCGCGCGCCGCCTGCAAGGCTTCTGGCTGGAAGGAGGTCAGCAGCGGCGGCACGGCGGCACTCTGCCAGAGCCGTGCTGCGTGCTGCGCCACGACTTCGCCGGTGACGCGTTCGAACCCGGGCGTCGGCTTGATTTCGATGTTCAAAAAGAAGCCGTTGTGCAGGCAATAGCGTGCAATGTTCTCGAAGCTGGGCAGCGGTTCGCCGGCAAAGGCGCGCGAATGCCAACTGCCGGCATCGAGTTGTGCCAAGGCAGCCCATGGGTGATCGCCGGCCACGTTGCTGGCGCCCTCTGCGATCTGCCTGGGGCCTTTGCTGGTGCGCTCCAGGGTGGCGTCATGCAGCAGAAAAGGAACACCGTCGGCACTGAGTTTGACGTCGCACTCGAACATGCGGTAGCCGTGGCCGGCGCCCACACGAAAGGCGGCCAGCGTGTTCTCAGGCGCCAGCTTGCCGGCGCCGCGGTGCGCGACCCAGCGCGGATAAGGCCAGTTTTCGAATGTGACGGCTGCCATCACCGTGTTTCTTTGCGCTTGCCGGTGCTGGCGTCAAAGTAATGAATCTTGTTGGCGCGCGGTGTGACGCAGATGGTGCTGCCAATGGTTGGCACAGACTGCCCCTCCTCGGTGCGAAGGATCACCATCTCGTCGCCGCTGCCATGCGCCCAGCGGCCATAGACCAGGCGCTCGGCGCCCAGCATTTCGACCGCCTCCACGCGCAGCGCCCAGCCGGCCTCTGTGATATCGAGGTGTTCCGGGCGAACGCCGGTGATGGTGCCGGGCAGGGCGTCCGGTGCATTCTTCAGCAGGTTCATCGGTGGTGAGCCGATAAAGCTGGCGACAAACGTGGTGGCCGGGCATGAATAGACCTCCTCGGGCGTGCCAAACTGCTCCATCACGCCGGCATTCATCACGATCATGCGCTGCGCCAGCGTCATCGCCTCGACCTGATCGTGCGTCACAAAGAGCGAGGTGATGCCCAGCTCGCGGTGCAGTTTCTGGATCTCGAGCCGGGTCTGCGCACGCAGTTTGGCGTCCAGATTGCTGAGCGGCTCATCGAACAGGAAGACCCGCGGCTGGCGCACGATGGCGCGCCCCATGGCCACGCGCTGGCGCTGACCGCCCGAGAGCTCGCGCGGCTTGCGCTGCAGGAAAGGTCCGATTTCCAGAATCCTGGCTGCCTTGTCAACCCGGGCCTTGATTTCGTCGATTGGCACTTTGGCGATCTTGAGCCCATAGGCCATGTTCTCGAACACGCTCATGTGCGGGTACAGCGCGTAATTCTGGAACACCATCGCAATATCGCGCTCGGAGGGTTCGATACCGTTGACGACGCGCCCGTCGATCGAGATCTCGCCGCTGCTGATCTCCTCCAGACCGGCGACCATGCGCAGCAGTGTCGATTTGCCGCAACCCGAGGGGCCGACGATGACGATGAATTCGCCGTCCGCAATCTCGGCGTTGACACCGTTGATGACCTGGTTGACGCCCTTGCCGCGGCCGTAGCGTTTGATGACGTTATTTAGTGTGATTGAAGCCATAGCTCTCTTATTCGGTTGGCGACAGAGCTCCGCTTCGCTTCGGTCTGTCCCGCAAACATATTACTTTTCCGTATCCACCAGCCCTTTGACAAACCAGCGCTGCATGAGGATGACGACGACGGCAGGAGGCAGCATGGCCAGGATGGCGGTGGCCATCACGATGTTCCACTCGTTGCCGGAGTCGCCGCCTGCGATCATGCGCTTTATGCCGACGACGACCGGGTACATGTCTTCGCTGGTGGTCGCCAGCAGCGGCCAGAGGTATTGATTCCAGCCGTATATGAACTGGATGACGAACAGCGCGGCGATGGAAGTCCTGGACAGCGGCAGCAGGATGTCCTTGAAAAAGCGCATCGGCCCGGCACCGTCCATGCGCGCCGCCTCCAGCAGTTCGTCGGGCACCGTCATGAAGAACTGGCGAAACAGGAAGGTGGCGGTGGCCGAGGCGATCAGCGGAATGGTCAGGCCGGCGTAGCTGTTGAGCATGCCCAGATCGGAGACCACCTTGTAGGTGGGGCCGATGCGCACTTCAACCGGCAGCATCAGCGTCACGAAGATGGCCCAGAAGAACAGGCCCCTAAACGGGAAGCGGAAGTAGACCAGCGCAAAGGCGGAGAGCAGCGAGATCGAGATCTTGCCAAAGGTGATGACCAGCGCGGTGACCAGGCTGACCCACATCATGCGGCCGACCGGCGCGTTGGAGCCCGCGCCGCCGCCCTGACCGGTCAGCGCGGCGCTGTAGTTGTCCCAGAAATGGGCGCCCGGGACGAGCGGCATCGGCGCCTGCAGAATGTCCTGGGCTGTGTGCGTCGAGGCGACAAACGCAAGATACAGCGGGAAGGCGACGATCAGCAGACCCAGGATCATGATCGCGTGCGCGAGCACTTCAAGCAGGGGGCGGCGCTCAACCACGCGAGACCCCGACTCGGTGCGACATGCAGGCGACCATCAGTACTGCACCTTCTTTTCAACATAGCGGAACTGAAACACAGTCAGCGCGACCACGATCACCATCAGGATCACCGACTGCGCCGCAGAGCCGCCGATATCGCCGCCCTTGAAGCCATCCTGGTAGACCTTGTAGACCAGTATCACGGTGTCGCGGCCCGGTCCGCCGTGGGTCGTCGCATCGATGATCGCGAAGGTGTCGAAGAAGGCGTACACCATGTTGATCACCAGCAGGAAAAAAGTGGTGGGCGAGAGCAGCGGCAACTGGATCGTCCAGAAGCGTCGCCACGGGCTCGCGCCATCGATCGCCGCGGCCTCGATCAGTGACTTTTGAATCGACTGCAGGCCCGCCAGGAAGAACAGGAAGTTGTAGGAAAGCTGCTTCCAGACCGCCGCAGCCACGATCAGGGTCATGGCATGGGTCGAATTGAGCAGGTGGTTCCACTCGAAGCCCAGAAAGTGACTCAGGCCGTAGGATACGACGCCGATCGAGGGCGAAAACATGAAGACCCAAAGCACGCCAGCCACCGCCGGCGCGACCGCGTAGGGAACGATCAGCATGGTGCGGTAGAGCAGTGCGCCGCGGATGATCCGGTCAGCGAATATGGCCAGTATCAGGGACAGCCCAATGCCAAGGACTGCCACCAGGACTGAAAACAGGGCTGTGGTCAGGAAGGACTCGAGGTAAGCAGAATCCGACAGCAGCGTCCTGAAGTTGTCCAGGCCGACCCAGCGGGTGCTCAGGCCGAAAGCGTCCTGCTCCTGCAGCGACTGCAGCAGCGCCTGGGCCGCCGGCCAGAAGAAAAACACGCCGATGATCGCCAACTGCGGTGCCATCAGCAGCCAGGGCAGACCCTTCAGCTCAAAGAGGACGCGTTTTTCCATCGACTCAAACCGGGCTGTGCAGGCGTCTGCGCGTCCGCGCTGCCACAGGTTTCAAGACAGTTGGCGGGCCGACGCGGCAATCACCGCGAGTTGGCCTTCTGGAACCGCTCGAGCTGCTCGTTGCCGCGTTTCATGGCGGCTTCAAGTGCTTCCTTGGGCTCTTTCTTGCCGGCCCAGATCTGCTCGGTCTCCTCGTCCATGATGGTGCGGATCTGCACAAAGTTGCCGAGCCGGATGCCGCGCGACTTGTCGGTGGTCTTGCGGATCATTTGCGTCACTGCCACATCGGTGCCCGGTTTTTCCTTGTAGAAGCCCGACTTTTCAGTCAACTGGTAGGCCGCTATCGTGATCGGCAGGTAGCCGGTGCGCTTGTGGCTGGCCGACTGGATCTCCGGGCTCGACAGGAACTTGAAGAACTCGGCCACGCCCTTGTATTCGGCCGGCTTCTTGCCCGCCATCACCCACAGGCTGGCGCCGCCGATGACGGTGTTCTGTGGCGCGCCCGGGACATCCGGGTAGTAGGGCAGCGCTGCCAGGCCATAGGCAAACTTGGCGCCCTTGCTGACATCCGCATAGGAACCCGATGAGCCGGTGAACATGGCGCACTCACCCGATACAAAAGACGGTACCGCCACGCTGGCGCGGCCCTTGTAAACGAACAGGCCCTGCTTGGACATGTTGGACAGGTTTTCGAAGTGGCGCAGATGCAGCGGCGAGTTGAAAGCCAGCCGCGAACCGGTGCCGCCGAAGCCATTGTTCTGGGTCGCGAACAGCACGTTGTGCCAGGTCGAGAAACTCTCCAGGTGGACCCAACTCATCCAGCTGGTGGTATAGGGGCACTTGCTGCCTGCGGCCTTGAGCTTGGCCGCGGCCAGCGTCACTTCGGGCCAGGTGGTGGGGGCCTTGTTCGGGTCCAGGCCAGCGGCCTTGAAAGCGTCCTTGTTGTAATAAAAGATGGTGGTTGAACTGTTGAACGGGAAGGACATCATCTCGCCGCTGGGGGCCGTGTAATAGCCCGACACCGCGGGCACATACGCTTTCGGATCGAAAGTTGCGCCGCTTTGCTTCATGACTTCGCCGACCGGCTTGATGGCGCCCTTGGAAGCCATCATGGTGGCGGTGCCAACCTCGAACACCTGCAGGATGTGCGGCGCGTTGCCTGCGCGGAAGGCGGCCATGGCGGTCGTCATCGACTCGTCGTAGTTCCCCTTGAAGGTCGGCACGACCTTGTAGTCCTTCTGGCTGTCGTTGAATTGCTTGGACAGGTCATTGACCCATTCGTTCAGGCCACCGGTCATCGAATGCCACCACTGGATTTCAGTTTGCGCCTGGGCGGACATGGAACAGGCCGCTGCCAGGGCAACGGCGGCAATTTTCAATTTCATAGGTACTCCTTCAAGGTGATTTTGCGAGCATAGCGCCGGATCGTGGCGTTGGAACGACAAAAACCGGTCAATCAGCGCAAAGATTGATTAAACACAGATTCCTTGGGTCAGCGCATCCGGGTTTCCATCAGGGTATCCACGGCCGGGGCAGGTGAATGCTGCGCTGCGATAATATTCTCCACCCGATGAACGCACCCACTCAGTATTTGCAGTCAGAAATCGCCCCGGCGCATGGGGCGTCGCTGCACCCGCGCATTCGCGAGATACCGTACAACTACACCTCATTTTCTGATCGGGAAATCGTCATCCGCCTGCTCGGCGAGCAGGCCTGGGGGGTGCTTGACCGGCTGCGCGGGGAGCGGCGCACCGGCCGCTCGGCGCGCATGCTGTACGAGGTGATGGGCGATATCTGGGTGGTGCAGCGCAACCCTTATGTGCAGGACGATCTGCTGGACAACCCCAAGCGCCGCCGGTTGCTGGTCGAGGCGCTGCGGCATCGGCTCTCCGAGGTGGAGAAGCGGCGCGCGCCGGACGGCGACCCCGAACGCGACGCCATGGTGGGCGAACTTCTGCTGGCGGCCCATGTGGCGGTGCAGGCCTTTGACACGGCGTTTGTCGAGACCACCGCCCTGCGCCGCAAGACCCAGCGCGTGCTGAGCCGATTGACGGCCAGGGACAACATCAAGTTTGACGGTCTGTCGCGCGTCAGCCATGTGACCGACGCCACCGATTGGCGGGTCGAGTATCCCTTTGTGGTGCTGACGCCCGATACCGAAGCCGAGATGGCCGGGCTGGTCAAAGCCTGCATCGAACTCGGGCTCACCATCATTCCCCGCGGCGGTGGTACCGGCTACACCGGCGGCGCGATTCCATTGACCTGGAAAAGCGTGGTCATCAACACCGAGAAACTGGAGGCCATGACCGAGGTCGAGATGGTGATGCTGCCTGGTCTGGAGCAGGCGGTGGCCACGGTCTGGACCGAGGCCGGGGTGGTGACACAGCGCGTTTCGGACGCGGCCGAGCGCGGCGGCCACGTCTTTGCCGTCGACCCGACCTCGGCCGAGGCGTCCTGCATCGGCGGCAATATTGCCATGAATGCGGGTGGCAAGAAGGCTGTGCTGTGGGGCACGGCGCTCGACAACCTG
>CAIMBE010000256.1 GCA_903839085.1 uncultured beta proteobacterium
GAGCTCGGCCGAGGAGCCGGCGACACCGGCATGGGCATCGCGGAATTCCTTGAAGTAAGCCAGCGGGTTGTCGTCAAAATTGTCGTTGATGTCCTGGTAAACCTGCCAGCTGATGCCCGCGGCCTGCAGTCGCTGCGGGTAAGTGGTCCAGCTGTAGCTTTCGCGCCCGGCCTGGGTCTCAAAAGACGCCAGATCGTTGAAGGTGGCGGGACCGTTCCCGAGGCCGTGCGGGTCGTTGCTGCCGGTCCACAGGAACAGCCGGTTCGGCGAAGTGCCACCCTGGAACGAGCAGTGGTAGGCGTCGCAGACGGTGAAGGCATCGGCCAGTGCATAGTGAAACGGCAGGTCCGCCTGCGTGAAATAGCCCAGCGCATGCTGGCCCTTGGCCTGGGTCCACTCGTTGAGTCGGCCGTCAGCCCAGGCCTGCTGCGCATCGGGCCAGGTGTGGGGCGTGCCCTCGGCGCGCATCAGGGCAAAGTTGGCGCGCGTGTCCAGGTGAAACGGTTGCAGCGTGCCGGGTTTGCCGTCAGTGCGCGCCTGCTGCCACACCGTGCGCGGCTGGGTCGGACCGGCCCCCGTCACTGGAATCGCAAACCGGTCGGAGAATCCGCGCACGCCCCGCAAACCGCCAAAGTAGTGATCAAAGGAGCGGTTCTCCTGCGTCAGGACGACGATGTGCGCGACATCCTGTAGTGTGCCGGTATCGCCGCCGGCTTCGATCGCGAGCGCCGATCGGAGCACCGGCGGCAACATCGACAAGGCAGCCGTCGCGCTGGTACGCAGAAAACTGCGGCGTCCCTGATCTGACGTGAAGGAAGCCACAGGCAAGTGACGAATCAGGAAGGGGCTCGCGGCAAGGCCATGCCCGTTTGCCCCATGACCTCGCGCAGGCGGTCCGGATAGTCGGTGATGATGCCGTCGACCTCCCATTCGAGAAGGCGCAGCATCTGCGATTTCTGATTGACGGTCCAGGGGATCACCTGCAGACCCAGCGCGCGCGCGTCGCTCAGCAGTTCGGGCGTCAGGTCGTTGAAGTTCGGAGCCCAGATCACGCCGCGGGCAGACCCGGCAGAGGCCTTGACCAGGCGCGGCACCGAGCCGCCGTGGTCCTTGAGCAGGTGGCCGGCGGTCCAGGCGCCGTCCTTGACGGTGCTGTAGCTGGGCGAGTTCATGGTGAGGTACATGGTGCGCAGGCGTGGCTCCATCTGGTGCAGCAGCTCGAGAGTGCGCCAGTCAAAACTCTGCACCATGACGCGCTCGGTCATCCCAGCTTCCCGGATTACAGCCAGCATGCGCTCCACAAACGCCTGTGGCGCCAGGGTGTTTGCCGGGTAGTGCGGATTGATCTTGGTCTCCATGTCGAAATGGATGTCGCTGGCGCCCAGATCCCTGACCAGCTTGAAGAGGGACGCCAGCGTCGGGATGCGCTGCCCGTCGCGCGGCTGCTGGTCGGGAAACTCCCTGGCGTAGGCATGATTCGGGTTGAGCCGGCCAACGTCGTAGGACTGCACCTGCGCCAGTGTCATCGACCTGATCAGCGGCTCGTGCGCCTTGATCCACTGCCCGCTCGCGTCGCGCGTGAACGCCGGATTGAGGGCCGGGTCGTGCGAGATCACCGGAATGCCTTCAGCGGTGATGGCGATGTCAAGCTCGAGCGTCGTGACCCCCATGCGGATCGCATTTTCAAACGATGCCAAAGTGTTCTCGGGCAGCAGTCCGCGCCCGCCTCGGTGCGCCTGCAGATCGAAGGCTGATGCGTTCGCTGACGCCAGCAGCGACAGCGCGAGTCCGAAGCGGGTCAGGAGCTTCGCAACCGCGCCGGAGAAAGTTGAAGAATGAGTTGACATGATGTTGCCCGGGCTTGCCGCTGATTATCGAGACTTTCATAAATCATGACAGTCCGGATCGTCATTGCGAGGAGCCTGGCGACTCGGCAATCCAGGAAGTCATGGGGCATGTATCGCCACGGCCTGCGGCCTCGCGATGACGAAAGCAAGTGTCTTGAATGTGGAAAAATCAATAGAGTTTGATGTAGATCTGCTTTTTGTCCATCGCGTGCCGCTCCAGCATCATGCCGCGCGGCACGTCGATCGCCTGCGAACGCTGCGCCAATGCCCTCATGGTTTGACGCCGGTCGCTGCAGCGATGCCCTGGGTCACCAGTTCGATCATGAGCTTGTAGCCCGCCTCGTTGGGATGAACGCCATCCTCCGAGTACTCCTTCTTCAAGCCCTTGCGCTCATCGACCATGGGCGCGTAGTAATCCACATAGACCAGCCGGTTGCGCCTTGCGTAGTCCTGAAGTCTCTGGTTCAGGGCCACAATTTTTTCGGCCGGGCGAAGTTCCGCGTTCCAGTAAAAGCGATCAGCCGGCAGCACCGCACACAGCACCACCGTGATGCCGTGCACTTGGGCGAGTTCGGCCATGGAGGCGATGTTGCCGGCAATCGTGTCCTCGCTCGCGGGTCCGGTGTTGCCCGCCACATCGTTGGTTCCGGCCAGTATGACGACCGCCTCTGGCTTCAGGTCGATCACGTCCGGTCGAAAACGCAACAGCATTTGCGGCGTCGTCTGACCGCTGATGCCGCGGTTCAGAAGCGACTTGCTCCAGAAGGAAGGGGTCCAGAACTCGGTGATCGAGTCGCCCATGAAGACGATGCGCCGGGCGTCCGCTGGCGTCGAGGTCACCTGCCGATTGGCGTCCCGGTAGGCCGCCAGCTTGGCCCAGTCCTGGCTTGCATCCTGTGCCTGCGTCCCCATCGACAAACCCAGCGTGGCGCTGGCCAGCAGCACACCGGCACGTGACCTCAGCAATTTCATCATGGTCTGTGACTCCTCTTGCGATATTTCTCATTCCCGACAGGACGTCCTATCGGGTGCATGTTCAATCGAACATCCTTCAACAAAGACATCGACCAGGTTCAGGTCACGATCCAGCAGCACCGCGTCAGCCCAGGCACCCGCCGCAAGGCGGCCGCGGTCGGCGACTCCGAGGTAGTCAGCCGCATGGGCCGAAACCAGGCGCGATGCATCGGACAAGGACAGGCCGATCTCGTGCACCAGATTGCGCAGCGCCTGGTCCATGGTCAGCGTGGACCCGGCCAGCGTCCCGTCGGCCAGCCGCACACCGCCCAGGCATTTGGTCACGGTGTGGCAACCCAGCCGGTACTGGCCGTCGGGCATGCCGGCGGCGGCGGTTGAATCAGTCACGCAGAACAAGCCCGGAATCGCCCGCAGGGCGACACGGATCGCACCGCGATGAACATGGATCAGATCAGGAATGATCTCGGCGAACTGCGCGTGCGCCAGCGCAACCCCGACCATGCCGGGATTGCGGTGGTGCAGTCCGGTCATCGCGTTGAACAAATGGGTAAACCCGCTGGCCCCTCTGGAGAGGGCCTGCAGCCCGTCCTCGTAGCTGCCGCTGGTGTGGCCAATTTGAACCCGAAAGCCGGCGGCGCACAGGGCCTCGATGATCTCCATGTTGCCCGGCACCTCGGGCGCCAGCGTGATCAGTCGGATCGGAAACAGACGGTGCAGCCGCTGCAACTCGGCGGCGTCAAAGCCGCGCGCGAAGTCGGGCTGCGCGCCGAGCATGCCCTGGTTGATGTAAGGGCCCTCCAGATGCGCGCCAAGCACGCGCGACCGGCCGCTGACGCGCTGCATTCCAAGCGCCTGCATGGCAGTGAACGCCGCGTTCAGATCGGCCGCTGAAGCGGTCATTGTGGTCGCCAGCAGGGCGGTGGTGCCATGGCGGGCATGCAGTTCGGCAACCCGCGCCAGCGCCTGGCCGCCCTGCATGATGTCGTGCCCGCCGCCGCCGTGCACATGCAGGTCAATGAAGCCCGCAAGCACCATCGGAACGGCGCTGTCGCGCACGTCGCGCTCGTCGATCGGATCGCCCTCGATGCGCGCCACCCGGCCCTCCTCGCTGACCTCGATCACCCCGCTCACGAAACCGTGCGGCGTCAGTATGTTGCCCGCGATCTGCTTCACGCTGCACGCCTCATTTCAGCCACAAAATCGTCGTAGTCGCCGCGGCGGTCGGAATGGCAGCGGCACCGACCTGCTGCAACGCCGGGGCGGGATTGGGCATCGGCCATGGTAGTGACCCAGCCATCCGGATCATTTGCTTTGGCATGAATTTCCTATCAACACAAGGCCGGCGAGACGAAGGCAAATGCTAACAAATTACCGCCCACTGATGTGCTACTTTGATAGAAACAAGGGACACTAAAGTACCACTGTGCTCCAGACAAACGTCGCGACACTGGCGCCTGGCATGGTGTGTTCAAAGCTTTCACCATCGAAACTGACCGAGAAACGACGCGAATCGGCAGCCGAATTCACCACAATCAAGGCGATCGAGTTGTCATCCGAATTCTGAAACGCCACGGTCTCCAGGCCGTCGACCCCGGTCGTTGATTCGATGCGGCGCGCGCCCTGGCGTACAAAGCGGCTGGCATGCGCCAGTGCGTAGTAGTCGAAATTGCGCGTCACGGCGCCGGTCCTTGAATCGATCGTGACGACGCCGCGGCAATCGGTGCAACCGCCGCTGTGCGGTCCATGCTTTTCGTCCAGTGCGATATTCCACAACAAGACCCCTCTGGCCCAGCCACGGGTGGTGCCAACGATCAAGTTGCGCATGTACCAGGGAAGCGTTTCCTGCCAGTTCGGTTTCCAGTCGCCACCAGAACACTCGGTGAAATAGGTTTCCTTGTCCGGATGGGCATCGTGGACCATCGATTGCGCTGCGACATCGCCGGCGTAGCAATGCCAGGCCACGCCGGCGACGTAGGGCCGGGCCCGGCTATCGGCCAGAACCTCGAGCGGCGCCTGCGGCACATCCCAGTTATGGTCCCAATCGAGAATGCGCACCGGCTTGGCGCGTTTTGCCAGCAAGGGGCCCAGATTTTCAGCGATGACCCGGGCACGCGTCGCCGACTCCAGACGCATACCCGGGTAGTCATCGGGCTCGAAGTGCGGCTCGTTCTGCAGGGTCAGCGCAAACATCGGCACGCCCTCGGCCTCCATCGCGTCGACGAATTTTTCCAGATAGCGGGCGAATACGCCGTAGGCCTGTGGCCTGAGCGTGCCCTTGATCAGGCTGTCACCGGTCTTCATCCAGGCGGGCGCGCTCCACGGTGATGCCATCACCTGCAATTTCGGATTGATCGCCATGGCGCTCTTGAGCACAGGCAACACATCGGCACGCATTGGATCGATCGAAAACCCTGCCAGCGGGTAGTCGGTCTGCCCAGCGGGCACATCATCGAGCGTGTAGTGTCGTCGCGAAAAGTCAGAGGCCCCGATCGTCAGCCGGGTAAAGCTCAAGCCGATCCCAGGTGCTTTCCCGAACAAATCCTCCATCAGGGCGCTGCGCTGCTGCGCACTCATGCGGTTTTGAATCAGCCAGGCCGAGGCATCCGTGATATTGGCGCCAAAACCAACAATCTCCTGATAGCGCTTGCTCGAATCGACGTCAATATTGAGCGGCAGTGACGCCCTGGCAGCGGCAAAACGATTGCCCTCCTGCAAGGCGAGCAGCATGGATTGATCTGTCAATGTGGCCCAGGTTTGCACTGTGACTCCGCCCGGTTGGCGGGCCACCGACTGTGCCTGACCGGCGCCACAGCAACCGAGCAAAAAGATTCCGGCCAGCACTGGTGCCGACACCCGCCGCTTAAGCTTGTGCATCATCTCTGCCTGACACCCGTGCAATAGCCAACGTCAATCTGCATCAAGCCGCGTCGCCTCACAATCGCTGCTCCGAACCCCGGTCAAATAGCGAAATTCGACCGACATCAACCGTGAATTGAATCGGCTCGTCGACGAGAAAGGCCACAGCACCCGAAACAATGATGGACAACAAGCTACCGCCAAAATCGAGCCAGACCACATGGTGATTGCCCATCGGCTCGATCAGGGAAACCCTTGCCTGCAACTCGCCCTGCGCATGAATTCGCAGGTCTTCGGGCCGGATGCCCAGAACGACCTCCTGCGAACGCGGTGGCGGCTGTTTGAACTCGTAATGCGACACATCGAGCAGATGTGCTCCCGAGTCAAAGCGGATGGACCCATCAACCTCGCGCAGGATTCCACTCATCAAATTCATGCCGGGCGAACCCAGGAAGCCGGCCACAAACAGGTTTTGCGGTCGTTCATACACCTCGCCAGGCGCCCCGATCTGCTGAATCCTGCCGCCGTACATGACCACGATGCGCGTTGCCAGGGTCATGGCCTCGACCTGGTCGTGCGTTACGTAAATCATGGTGGAGCGCAGATTGCGGTGCAACAGCTTGAGCTCACGACGCAACTCGGCACGCAGTTTGGCGTCCAGATTGGACAGCGGTTCGTCAAACAGAAAGACCGCGGCTTCGCGCACCAGCGCCCGGCCAATCGCAACGCGCTGGCGCTGCCCGCCGGAGAGCTGCGCCGGCTTGCGATTGAGCAGCGGCTCCAGATGGAGCATTGCTGCGGCGCGTTTCACACGCCGCTCTATTTCCGCTTTCGGTGTGCCGTTGACGCGCAGGCCAAACGACATGTTGCGCTCCACCGTCATGGTCGGGTAGAGCGCATACGACTGGAACACCATGCCGATCTGGCGGTCGACCGGATCGGCCCAGGTCATGTCCTGGCCCGCGATCTCGATGCGCCCGTCGGTCACATCGATCAGGCCGGCAATGCTGTGCAGCAAAGTCGACTTGCCGCAACCCGACGGTCCGAGCAGCACCAGGAATTCTCCCTCCGCCACCTCCAGGTCGAGGTCCTTGATGACCTCGGTCTGGCCAAAGCTGACGCAAAGATTCTGAATTCGGACACTGGCCATTGCCTACCCCTTTACCGCACCGGCGGCGATACCGCGCACAAACCAGCGACCGGAGAAAAAATAGATAGCCAAGGGCACCAGCGAAGTCAGTATCGTGGCCGCCATGTTGACGTTGTAAAGCCGCTCACCGGTGGTGGTGTTGATGACGTTGTTGAGCTGCACCGTCATCGGCAGGTTGTCGCGCCCCGCGAACACCAGACCCAGGATGTAGTCGTTCCAGACACCGGTGACCTGCATGATGGCGGCCACGATAATGATCGGTGTGGACATGGGAAGCATCAGCTGGACGAAGATGCGCCAGAAGCCGCCACCGTCAATGCGCGCGGCCTTGAACAGTTCCTGCGGAATCGACAGGTAGTAGTTGCGAAACAGCAGCGTCATCACCGGCATGCTGAAAACGATGTGAACCGCAACAATACCCGGCAGCGAACTGAACAGCCCCACGCTCGCCAAAATGCGCACCAGCGGATAGATCATGACCTGCACCGGGATGAAGGCGCCCATCATCAGCACCGCAAACAGCACAGCGGAGCCGCGCGGGCGCCAGAACGACAAGGCATAGCCGTTGAGTGCGCCGATCAGGATCGGCAGCACGGTGCTGGGGATCACGATCGACACCGAGTTCCAGAATCCGCCGCGAATGCCCTGGCAGGAAACGCCCGTGCAGGCCGCCGTCCAGGCCGTGACCCAGGGTTCGAACGTGGCGTGAACCGGAAGCGCAAAAATTTTGCCGAGCCGGATTTCGTCCATCGCCTTGAAGGAGGTGACCAGCATGATGTAGAGCGGCATCAGGAAAAACAGCGCCGCGCTGAGCAAAAACGCGTAGAGGCCGATGCGCGCCGGCGTGACGCGGCGGGGCTTGCTCATGACGACCTCCAAGCTCGACTGGCTGTGTCCTCGCTGCCCCGCATTGGGGCGAGAGCCCGCTTGGATCGGCCCGGCGCGGCGCTCATTGCTCACCCATCTCGCGGTTGGCACGGCTTCGTGCGTACATGAATGGCGCCACCAGCGCCAGCACGGTCAGCAGCATCACAATCGAACCAGCCGATGCAAGGGCAATGTTGGCACGGCCAAACAAGTGGTCCATGATGAACTTGGCCGGCACCTCGCTGGCGGTACCGGGTCCGCCCTGGGTCATCGAGACGACCGAGTCGAACAGCTTGATGACCGCCGTGAACAGCAGCACAAAGACCGTGGCGACCGAGGGTGCGAGCATCGGCAGCACGATGGAGATATACACACGCCAGGCTGGAATGCCGTCGATGCGGGCCGCCTTCCAGATTTCCTCGTCGATGCCGCGCAGACCCGCCAGCAACATCGCCATCACCAGACCCGAAGCCTGCCATACGGTGGCAATCACGATCGTGTACATGACCTTGTCCTGGTCGATGATCCAGTCAAAGCTGAACTCCTCGAAGCCGGCCTGGCGCAGCGCCTGCTGGATGCCCTGACCCGGATTGAGCATCCATTGCCAGACCAGGCCGGTGGCGACAAAGGACATCGCGTAGGGGTAGAGAAAAACGGTCCGAAACAGCCCCTCGCCGCGAACCTTCTGGTCGATAAAAACCGCCAGCAGGAAACCAAGCAACATGCAGACAGCGATGAACAACACGCCGTAGAGGGCCAGGTTTTCCAGCGACAAGAGCCAGCGGTCGTTGTCGAACAGACGCTGGTACTGAGCCAGCCCCACGTACTCGTCAGACGGGAAGGTGCGCGAATTGGTCAGCGACACCTTGAGCGACCACAGCACCGTGCTCAGGTAGGCCACCAGCACCGTGAGTGCCATCGGCATCAGGGCGGCCCACGACACCAACTGGGCCGAAAGGCGCGTGAACCGGAACTTCATGGCGGCCGCAACTGGGTCAGCGCCTGAGCGCCAGCGCAATGTCCTTCTGAACCTTTTCCACCGGCACGTTCCTGTTCCAGTAGGCGGTCAGGATGTCTGACAGGGCGCCATTCTGATCCGGGTTCAGATAGACCTCGCCGTTACCGAGTTGCCGCGACTTGTCCTTCATGATGGCCAGGCCCTGCTGGGCACAGATATCAAGCTTGGACGCATCGACATCGGTGCGCACCGGGATCGAGCCCTTCTTGTTGCTGAACTCAACCTGCACGGCTGGCGCCAGCATGACGCTGGCCAGGAGTTTCTGCGCCCTGACGGCCTCGGCATCGCTGGTCTTGGGGAAGACGAACACATCGCCCTGGATCACATAGGGTGAGCGCGCGCCAAAACCGGGTATGCAGCCATAGTCCTTGCCCGGCGTCTGCTTGGCCAGCGCAAATTCGCCCTTGGCCCAGTCGCCCATGATCTGCATGCCGGCCTTGCCGGTGATCAGCAAGGCGGTGGCGTCGTTCCAGTTGCGCCCGGGCGCGCCCTTGTCAACGTAGGACTGCAAGCGCTTGAAACTGCTCAGCACCGTGCGAAAGGCCTCGCCCTGAATCGCCGCCGGGTCGCGGTCGCGCATGACCTTCAGGTAGAGCTCGGTTCCACCCACATTGGCCAGCACTGCGGTGAACACAATATTCTCCTGCCAGGGTTGCCCGCCATGCGCCAGGGGAATCAGGCCCGCGGCCTTGAGCTTTTCCAGCGCCACGAACATCTCGTCCATGGATTTGGGCTCGGTCGCGATACCGGCTTTCTTGAAGGCGGCCTTGGAGTACCAGAACCAGGTAGGCATGTGGATGTTGACCGGGGCGGCGTAGAAGTGACCCTTGACCCGCACCACATTGAGCACGGTCTCGGGCAGGAACTTGTCCCAGCCGTCGCGAATGGCAATTTCGTCCACGTTGTTGAGCATGCCCTGCTCGACGATGTCCAGGAACTGCCTGGAGGTGTTGAACTGCGCCGCGGTCGGCGGGTTGCCGCCGATGATGCGGTTGATCGCCACCGAGCGCGCCTGTTCGCCCAGGGCAATGGCGGTATCGACCCAGACCCCGCCTGCCGCCGTGTAGGCTTCCGAGAACTTCTTCACCGCGGCCGACTCGCCGCCCGAAGTCCACCAGTGAATCACTTCGGCCTTCGGCCCCGCCGCCGTCGCCGCTGCCGAGGCCAGCAGAATCAGGCAAGCCAGCGTCCAGTGTCTCAAGGTCAGCATCACAACTCTCCTCGCAGGAACGCGCCATACCATTGGCCACTGGCCTTCAATCGACGCTGCTGTGTCTGGAAATCAACATGCGTCAGGCCAAAGCGCCGAACATAGCCCTCGGCCCACTCGAAGTTATCCAGCAGACTCCAGGCAAAGTAGCCCTTGACCGGAATTCCCTGCGCCAGGATTTCACGCAAAGCCAGCAGGTGACGCTGCAAATAGCGCCGCCGCTCGACATCGTTGACATGGCCATCGGGGCTCACGACATCATCGTAGGTGGAGCCATTCTCAGTCAGATAGATCGGCGCGGGCTGGTAGTCTTTGGCGACGCGGCTGAGCAGCCTCACCATGCCCTCGGGCGACACTTCCCAGCCAAACGCAGTGCGCTCGACACCCGGTGCCTCGACGACGCGCGTCGCCAGCGGCCCTTGGCCGGGCGCGTCAGCAACAATCTCAGGAAAGTAGTAATTGATGCCCAGAAAATCGGTCGGTGTGGCAATACCGGCGAGATCGTCGGTTTGCATCCGGGGCGCGTTGTCACCCAGCAAATCCAGGATGTCAGCCGGGTAACCCCGACCATGCAGCGGGTCCAGAAACCAGCGGTTGCGCAGACCGTCGTGGCGCTGGGTAGCCGCCACATCCGCTACGCTGTCAGAAGCAGGCTTGAGTGGATGCAGGCTGAGGGCCGCACCCACCTTGGCCTTGGGCACATTGCGCCGGATCACGGGAATGGCCTGGCCGTGCGACACCAGCACGTTGTGGCAGACCTGCAAGGCAGTCTTGAAACTGGTCAGGCCGGGTGCGTGCACACCCTCGAAGTTGCCGTTGAAGGCGGTGCACCAGGGTTCGTTGTGCGTGATCCAGTGCTTGACGCGGTCGCCCAGATGCCGGCTCACAACGTCGGTGTAGTCGAGGAAGGCATCGATGGTGCTGCGCTCACCCCAGCCACCCTGGTCCTGAAGTGCTTGCGGCAGGTCCCAGTGGTAGAGCGTGAGCCAGGGCTCGAGCCCGCGTTCCAGCATGCCGTCCACCAGGCGCGAATAGAAGTCCAGGCCTTTCTGATTTGGTGTTCTGCCACGGCCTTCGGCAAAGATCCGGGGCCAGGCCACCGAGAAGCGGTAGGCATTGGTGCCCAGGCTCTGTGCCAGGTCCAGATCCTGCGGCCAGCGGTGGTAGTGGTCACAGGCCACTGCGCCACTGGAGCCGTCGCGAATCTGTCCGGGGGTGGCGCAAAAACGGTCCCAGATCGACTCGCCGCGACCGTCCTCATGCACACCGCCCTCGATCTGGTAGGAGGAGGTGGAACAACCCCAGAGAAAGTCGGCAGGGAAGTCGTTGCGCCTGAGAAGCGGTTGATCCTCAGTGGTTGGTTTTCT
The DNA here is from genome assembly GCA_903839085.1 of uncultured beta proteobacterium. Taxonomy (GTDB): domain Bacteria; phylum Pseudomonadota; class Gammaproteobacteria; order Burkholderiales; family Burkholderiaceae_C; genus Rhodoferax. Next base: position 11,291 of record CAIMBE010000256.1, read on the forward strand.
CATGTTCAGACAAAATCCTATAGGCGCATTGGAAAGGTTTCCAATTCTAGTCCCAAGCAGTGGCCTGCAGCATCGGTGAGTACCCTTAGTTCCTGGCGCTTCAAGCTAGCGACGGTCGCTTGGTGGTTCGGGCGACGACCTGCTGGGTTGCAGAACTTGGCGCCAGCGCGACCGAGGCGCGCCAGGTGACGCTGACGCCGAAGTTGCGTTGCACCGGCAAACTCTCGCCATAGCACTGGTTGAGCAACCAGCGCAGACCGTTGAAGGTGATGTTGCGCCACGGGATATGCACCGATGTCAGCTGCGGTGCTGAATACTCCGCGCTGTAAGTATCGTCGTAGCTGACGACCGAAATCATGCCCGGCACGGCAATTCCGGCCTGCTGGAAGTAAGCCAAGGCGCCCACCGCCATCTCGTCATTGGCGCAGAACAAGGCCGTGAATTCGTGACCGGACGAGGCCAAAGACCGCGCCGAAGCCCAACCGCCCTCGGGTGAAAAGTCGCTCTTCAGCAGCACGACCTGGCTCGCCTGAATACCTTCTCGCACGAGTTCGCCCATAAAGCCGTCAATGCGCTCCACGTTGTCGGGCGAGTTGTCGGGCCCTGCGATCACAGCGAATTTTCGGTGCCGCATTTTCAGCAAGGCCTGCGCCGCCAGCACACCACCCAGCCCGTGATCAGCGGTGAAACACTGTTCAGCGAAACTGGCAAACCAGTGGTTCAGAATGACCACCTTGTTCTGCTTGGGACCCAGCGCTTTGATGTCCTCCTCCAACAGCACGTTGGTCATTAGCACCAGCCCATCGCAGCCGCGCTCCAGCAAGAACCCAATGCCTTCGATGGCTTGTTGGCGCGCATCGCCGTCGCCGCAGCCAAAGGCCACCACCATGTGACGTCCGCCCAAGCGCAGTTCGTTGTCGATCGCAGCCAGGATCGGGGTGTAGAACGTCCCCTTCAGGACCGGGATGTAGACGCCGATCATCTGCGAGGAACCGGACAGCAGCGTGCGCGCCGCATGCGAGGGTCGAAATTCGAGCTCGGCGATGGCCACGCGCACCCTCTGCGCCGTGGCCGGAGCGACCGAGCCGCGGCCGCTGACCACGCGCGAGGCGGTCCCGACGCCGACGCCCGCGAGTCGCGCTACATCCTTGATCGTGGCCGTGGCAACTCCTTTGGTGGACGCGCTACAACGTGGCCTTTAGGCAGCGGCACAGTGCGCCTTGATATAGTCGGCATGGCTCGGCATGGCGGCGACGCAGCGCTGCGTAACCATCTCGATATCGTGGATAAAAGTGCTCAGCTCCTCGGCAGGAATCAAGCCCGCCAGCGCGTGCCAGCCTTGCGGGATGAACCGCTGGCCCAGCAAGATCTGAACCCAACTCGATTCGGCAAATAGCTGGATGAAGAGTTCGCGCAAAACCCGGCCATTGCTGTGGAACAGCTTCAGGCGCTGAGCCAGCGAGTCGGGGATCTCCATCGTCCGGCAATAATTCCAGAACGGTGAATCGCTTCGCTCGGTGATGTGGTAGTGCGTGATGATGAAGTCCCGAATCCCTTCGTATTCCAGCCGGGTTTCACGGTTGTAATGATCAATATCCGCCTGGGCAAACGCAAGACCCGGAAAGTTGGAAAGAATTCGCATCACCGCCGTCTGAATGAGGTGGATGCTGGTCGATTCGAGTGGTTCCAGAAAGCCGCTCGACAAGCCAACGGCCACACAGTTCTTCTTCCAGAACGTCTTGCGTCGCCCCGTGGTGTATTTGATGAGCCGCGGCTCGGCCAGGGGCTGTCCGTCCAGGTTGTTCATCAACACCGAGGCGGCTTCATCGTCGGAGATATAGGGGCTGCTATAGACATGGCCGTTGCCGATGCGGTGTTGCAGCGGAATGCGCCATTGCCAGCCTGCACTGTGCGCCGTCGAGCGCGTCAGCGGAAGCAGCGGCCCGACCGATTCGCAGGGCACGGCAAGCGCCCGATCGCAGGGCAGCCAGTGCCGCCAGTCCTCGTAGCCCGATTCAAGCGCTCCCTCGATGAGCATGGCGCGAATGCCGGTGCAATCGATAAAGAAATCGCCTTCAATGCGCTCGCCGCTTTCCAACACCAGCGCGCGGATGTGGCCCGACTGCGGGTGAAGATCGACCGAACCAATCATGCCCTCAGTGCGCTTGACACCACGGGCCTGGGCGTACTTGCGCAGATAAGCGGCATACAGCTTGGCATCAAAATGGTAGGCGCTGGGCAAGTCTGCCAGAGGCGAGCCCTGCATCTGCGGCTGCGAATTGAGATACTTGGCTGCACGCGGCGCACTGCAGTTCAATGAAAACGCGTCAAGATCGGCAACGCTGCCGGCCGCGCGCTGTCTCAGCCAATAATGGTGAAACGGTACGCCCGAGAGGGGGGAGCCGACCGGACCAAAGCCGTGGGTGTAGCGGTCACCGATCCGTCCCCAGTTGACAAACTCGATGCCGAGCTTGAAGCTGCCCTGGCAGTGCTTCAGGAAGTCGTTCTCGTCGATGCCGAGCAACTCGTTATAGACACGAATATGCGGAATCGTCGCCTCGCCCACGCCGACAATGCCGATTTCGTCCGACTCGACGAGATGAATCCGGCAGTTGTTCCCAAGAACCCGCGAAAAAAGCGCTGCCGCCATCCAGCCCGCCGTGCCCCCACCGGCAATGACGACATCACGAACATATTGAACTGACATGGAAGTCCTCACAGAAGTGCGCGGATCAACGGGAGCCTGCCATCAACCGCCTGAAGAGAAAAAGCGGCGAACGAAGTCGCCGCCTTTTCTGCGCCGGGAATCAATCAGTTGAATTTGGGGTCTAGAACTTGTAGTTCGCGCCAAACAGCACCTGACGACCGAAGTGATTGACCCACTTCGTAACCAGCTGCGAAGCGTTCGGCGTTGGGTTGTTCCCACCGAGTCCGTTGATCGAGGCCATTTGCTGCGTGGCGCTGTCGGTCAGGTTGTTGACTTGGAGCATCAACGACAGTCCCTTCAAGGAACCCTGATTGAATGCGTACCCCAGTTGCAGGTCACGCACATTATCCGAATTGATCGTGGTCGTCACGTCTTGAAACACCACGCTGCGATAGGTCGAGGTGAAGGGTGAACGATAACGCTCGCTGATCCGCGCCGAGAACCCGTTCTGTTCGTAATACAGCGTCAGGTTGGACGAGTACCCCGACAGGCCCTCGGGAACGACCTTATTGCCATCCTTATCATAGAGGCTGCTGTCGGCCATTGTTCTGTTGAAAACCACGCCGATGCCGTCGAACGACTTGCTGAACAACCCACCGTCGATGGATGCGGTCATTTCAAGACCTCGAACCGACCCGCCCTGGCCATTGGCCGGTGCCGTGAAGTAGCCGTAGGGCGAAATAGGTGTCACGCCGGAAGTATTCGGGACACCCGTAAAGTCGCGCAGCACCTGTTGGTTGTAGACCCAGGACTGCAGTTTCTTGTAGTAATCTGCGATGGCAATATAGCTGCGCTTGCCAAAATACTTTTCCAGCGACAAGTCATAGGCCATGGCGCGCCAGGGCTCCAGCGAAGGGTTACCACCGCCGCCACCCGACCAGGTGGCGTAGTTGGGGCCGGGCGTGGTGTTGACGGCGGGGCCACTCATACCAGCACGCAAGTCGTTGATGTTCGGGCGCGCCATTTGACGCCCGGCAGCTACACGCATCACGGTCTGCTCTGGCAGGTCGAAACGCACATTCATGCTTGGCAGGACATCGTTGTACGACGTGCCACCCGTGACCGCATACAGTTTGGATGGATCGGGGTTGGCCGTGTCGCCCAGGTACACCCAACCTTCGGAGGACTGATCGGTACGCACAAACTGCACACCCAGGTTGCCGCTGATCGGCACACTGCCCAGATTGGTATCGATCTTGGCCATGGCATAAGCCGTGCTGACCTTCTCGTGCACGGTCGAATCATCGCCCGCCTTGCCCCAGAAGACTGCCTGCGGAACCAGGACTTTGTTGTCAACCAGGTTTTGCACATTCAGGCGTGGCATGCCAACCAGACCGGCAAA
>CAIMBE010000257.1 GCA_903839085.1 uncultured beta proteobacterium
CTGACCTCGAATCACATCCTGGGCCAGTGACTCCGCGGTCCAGGGTTTGAGCGAGCGCAGCACCTTGAGCTTTTCGTCGCGGATGGCGTCGGCGTGCGAATTGATCGGCGGCTCCATGCCGATCGCGCACAGCAGTTGCAGCGCATGGTTTTGCACCATGTCGCGCAGGGCGCCGGTGGTCTCGTAAAAGGCGCCGCGCTTTTCCACGCCGAGTTCTTCGGCAATCGTGATCTGGATGTTGGCAATGTGCTCGCGCCGCCACAGGGGCTCGAACAGGGCGTTGCCAAAACGCAGGGCAAACAGGTTTTGCACGGCCGGTTTGCCCAGGTAGTGGTCGATGCGAAAAATCTGTTTTTCGCTGAAGGTGCGGCGCACGGTTTCGTTGATGGCGCGATTGCTGGCGAGATCGTGGCCGAGCGGCTTTTCCAGAACGATGCGCGTCTTGGCGCTGTTGAGTCGGGCAGCGGCCAGTTCGTCGCAAACGGTAGTGAACAGCTTGGGCGCCGTCGCCACGTACATGACCACCGTGTCGGTCTGACGCTGCGCCAGGGTCGCTGCCAGACGCGCGTAGTCCTGCGCCTGGGACAAATCCATGCGGACGAATTCCAGCAAAGCGGCAAAGCGCGCGAATTCTTCCGCGCTCGGGCGTTTGTCCAGTTCGACCTGGTCGAAGCGGGCGCGGATCTGGGCGCGGTACTGCTCGGCGCTGAGGTCGTCGCGGCCTACGCCGATGATGCGGCCCGACGCCGGCAGTGTGCCATGGCGAAAGGCCTGAAAGAGGGCCGGCATCAGCTTGCGCCAGGCCAGGTCGCCGGTGCCGCCAAACAAAACAAGATCAAAGCTCATGGGCGAATGAAGAAGAAAAAGGGGAAAGTTTTCGCAGCGCAGGAACAGCCGCAGGGCCTGGGTGCACTAATGTAACTTGGTTTCATCAAAATACGAAAATCGTGTAACCGGGCCTGACCGGATTGGCTTAAACTGGCATATTGCCGTCGTCCCCGGCGGGGCCTTACAGGAGTGGTGATGAAGATGAAGCAGTGCTTGGTGGCGGCGGCGGCCTGTCTGTGCGCGGGCGCCTGGGCGCAGGGTCAGATCAATATCATCTGCTCGGTGCAGGCGGAGTGGTGCAACATGATCGGCACGGTCTACGCGCGCACCACCGGCACCAAGGTCAACGTCAGCATGAAGGGTTCCGGCGAGGCGCTGGCGCAGCTGATTGCGGAAAAGGAAAATCCCAAGACCGACGTCTGGTTCGGCGGCACCGGGGACCCGCATCTGCAGGCGGCCGAGCAGGGGCTGTCGCTGGAGTACAAGTCACCGAGCCTGTCGCAGTTGTACCCGTGGGCGCAACAACAGGCGCAGCAGGCTGGTTTCAAGACCGTTGGCATTTATTCCGGGCCGCTTGGTTTTGGCTACAACCCGGAGCTGCTGGCCAAGAAGAAGCTGGCGGTGCCCAAGTCCTGGGCCGATCTGCTCAAGCCTGACTACAAGGGCGACATTCAGGTCGCCAATCCGGGCTCGAGCGGCACCGCCTACACCATGGTGGCGACACTGGTGCAACTGATGGGCGAGGACAAGGCGTTCGAGTACCTCAAGGGATTGCACCGCAATGTCAGCCAGTACACGCGCTCAGGCACCGGACCGATCAAGGCGGTGGCGCGCGGGGAGACCGCGGTGTCGATCAGCTTTGTGCACGATGGACCGGGCGAAAAGATGAACGGGTTTCCGGTCGAGACCATCACACCGATCGAGGGCACGGGGGCCGAGATCGGCTCGATGAGCATCATCAAGGGCGCGCGCAATCTGGAGGCGGCCAAGAAGTTTTACGAATGGGCCCTGACCCCGGCGGCGCAGGAGATGGCGGCGGCGGCCAAGCAGTTCCAGCTGCCCTCCAACAAGAGCGCCAAGAACGATCCGCGCATTCCTGACTTCAAGAAAATCAAGTTCATCAATTACGACTATGCCAAGTACGGCGCCAGCGCCGAGCGCCGCCGCCTGATCGCCAAGTGGGAAAAGGACGTCAATTCGCTGCCGCGCTAGTCATCGCGAGAACTCATGAATCGCGAGTGAACTTCATAAAGCCTGCTGTTTGTCATTGCGAGCGTAGCGCGGCAATCCGGATTCATGGATTGCCGCGCTACGCTCGCAATGACGAGAGGAGCGCTGGCAATGACGCGAGGAATGATCGCAATGACGAGACGAGCGCTGGCAATGACGAGACGAAAGCTGGCAATGACGCGAGGAATGATCGCAATGACGAGACGAACGCTGGCAATGACGAGAGAAGCGGGCTTGTGATGGCGAACGGGCGGGGCGGCGCGTGAGCAAGGACCCCAACCGGGCGATTCGAATCTGGCTGTTTGCGGGCGTGCTGGCTTATCTGCTGCTGCCGTGGTATGCGATCCAGGACACGGCTTGGTACAGCGTGCTGCCGCAGATCGCGGGCGGCCCCGAGACCGCCAATGGCCTGCTGCAGGCGCTGATGCATGGGCGGCGCTGGTTGCTGCTGGGCCTGCTTGGTCTGGCGATCGCGGCCATCGGCTTGCGCCGGCCCGCCGGAAAGGCGCAGAGCGGCTGGTTCCTGGCCGGCGGCGCGACCGGTTTCTGCGGCCTGCTGGCCAGCGGCTTCCTGATCGGCGCCAAGGGCTGGTCGCTGGCCATCCTCAACACGCAATTGGGCGAGCTGGCCAGCAATCAGTTCGGCATCGGCATCGGCGCCTTCCTGGCCTTGCTGGCGCTCTTGATGATTGCCGCTTTCGGCATTGCCCGGCGCGGCTATTTCAGGGGCGACCTGTTCATTGCCTCGGCGGTGGTCGGCTGCTCGGTGCTGCTGCTGCTGTTCATTGCCTTCCCCGTGAGCAAGGCCCTGTATGGCGCCTTTCTGACGGAGCAGGGCGACTGGTCGCTGAGCGCGATCTTTGAGCGCATCGGCAACGAGCGCGTCTGGGGCCTGAACTGCCTGGCCGGCGGCGTGCGCTGCGGGGTCGCGTGGAACACGCTTTTTCTCGCCCTGCTGACGGCGACCGGCACCACGCTGCTGGGCACCATGATGGCGCTGCTGGCCGAGCGCAGTGCCGGCCCCCGGATTCAGACGCCGCTGCGCGTGGTCGCCTTGTTGCCGATCATCACGCCCCCTTTCGTCGTCGGCCTGGGTCTGATTCTTTTGTTTGGCCGCGCCGGCATCGTCAACCAGATCCTGGAGTACGCGCTGGGCGTGCAGCCGACGCGCTGGTTCTACGGCGCCCTGGGGGTCTGGCTGGCGCAATTGTTCGCCTTCACGCCGATCGCCTTCATGATCATGCGCGGCGTTGTGCAGGGCGTGGCGCCCAGCCTCGAGGAGGCGGCGCAAACCCTGCGCGCCAACCGCGAGCAAACCTTCTTCACGATCACCCTGCCGCTGCTCAAGCCCGGGCTGGCCAACGCCTTTCTGGTCGGCTTCATCGAGAGCATCGCGGACTTCGGCAACCCGATCGTGGTTGGCGGGCAATTCTCGGTGCTGTCGACCGACATCTTCTTCGCCATCGTCGGCGCCCAGTACGACCAGGGGCGCGCGGCGTCGCTGGCCTGGATCCTGACGCTCTTTGCGCTGACGGTTTTTGCCTTGCAGCGCGCCGTGCTGGGCAAGCAGAACTACACCACCGTCAGCGGCAAGGGCGATGCCGGTCTGTCGATGGCCCTGCCCGACGGCGTGCGCCGCACCCTCAACGCGGTGGTCTACCCGTGGCTCACGTTCACCCTGGTGGTCTACCTGTTTGCCTTTGCCGGCGGCTTTGTTCAAACCTGGGGCCGCGATTACACCCCGACGCTGGCGCATTTCAGGACCGCCTTTGGACTGGAGTGGGGCAGCTTTGGTCTGGTCTGGGCCGGCACCGCGTGGAACTCACTCTTCACCACGATCAAGCTGGCCGGTCTTTCGGCGCCGATGACGGCGGGCGCCGGCCTGCTGATTGCCTATCTGCTGGCGCGCACCGAGTTCCGAGGCCGCGCGCTGTTCGAGTTTGTGGCCCTGCTGGCCTTTGCCATCCCCGGCACCGTGCTGGGCGTGAGCTACATCCTGGCCTTCAACGTGCCGCCGGTGGAGCTCACCGGCACCGGGCTGATCATCATCCTGTGTTTCATGTTCCGCAATCTGCCGGTCGGCGTGCGGGCCGGCACGGCGGCCTTCAAGCAACTCGACAAGTCGCTCGACGAAGCCTCGCTGATGCTGCGCGCCTCGACCGCGCAAACGCTGTTTCATGTGGTGCTGCCCTTGCTCAAGCCGGCCCTGGTGGCGGCGCTGGTGTACAGCTTTGTGCGCGCCATGACGACCGTCAGCGCCGTGATCTTCCTCGTGACGGCGGAGAACGAACTGGCCACCACCTACATCATCGGGCGCGTCGGCAACGGCGACTATGGCGTGGCGCTGGCCTATTGCACGGTGCTGATCATCCTGATGTCATTGGCCATTGCCTTGATCCAGTTCCTGGTGGGTGAGCGCAAGCTCGGGCGGCGAAAAGGAAAGAAACCATGAAGCATGGCGTTGAATTCATCAACATCAGCAAGCGCTACGGCAGCAATCCGGCCGCGCCGCTGGTGGTCAGGGAGATCAGCTTCGAGGTGCGCAAGGGAACGCTGACCACCATCCTGGGGCCGTCGGGCTGCGGCAAAACCACGGTCTTGCGCATGATCGCCGGGCTGGAGGCGCCGACCTCGGGCCAGGTTATTGTGGACGGCAAGGACGTGACAACGCTGGGCCCGGCCGACCGCAATGTGAGCATGATGTTCCAGAGCTACGCCCTGTTCCCGCACATGAACGTGTTGGAAAACGTGATGTACGGGCTGAAGATGTCGGGTGTGGCGAGGGACGCGGCGCGCGCGCGCGCCAGCGAAACCCTGAAAAACGTCGGCCTGGTGGCCTATGACGAGCGCCTGCCGAGCGAGCTGTCGGGCGGCCAGCAGCAGCGCGTGGCGCTGGCGCGCTCGCTGGTGCTGGAGCCGGCGGTTCTGCTGTTCGACGAGCCGCTGAGCAACCTGGACGCGCGCCTGCGCCGGGAAATGCGCGAGGAAATCCGCTCCCTGCAGCAGCGCCTGGGCCTGACGGTGGCCTACGTCACGCACGACCAGAGCGAAGCGCTGGCGGTGAGCGATCAGATCATCGTCATGAACGACGGCCGCATCGCCCAGCGCGGCACGCCGCAGGACATGTACGAGCGCCCGGGCAGTGCGTTTGTGGCCGGCTTCATGGGCGAGGCCATGCTGTTTCCGGCGGCTGCGGGTCCGGAC
>CAIMBE010000258.1 GCA_903839085.1 uncultured beta proteobacterium
AACAAGATGCATGTGGAACTGCTGCTGGCTGAGCAGCAGCCGTGGGTGCCGGGCGACCCGCTGCCGGGTCCGGTGCATCGAGAAGCCCTGTGCGCGGCCGTCCTGTGCAACGATTCCCGGCGCAGCAGCGATGGCAGCCTGTCGCCCTGGCAGGGCGATGCGACCGAGACCGCGCTGGTGCTGGCGGCGCTGGCGGCCCGGATCGACAAGGCCGAGCTGGATCAGACTTTGCCGCGCGCACAGGAACAGCCTTTTGATTCCGAGCGCAAGCGCATGACCACCTTTCACCGCGCTGCCGGCACGTTTGTGGCCTACACCAAGGGGGCGCCCGAATCGGTGCTGACCTGCTGCGACGCGCAGTGGGCGCCCCTGGGTCCGCAGCCGCTGGACCGGTCGGCCGTGCTGGCCCAAGCCCATGCCCTGGCCGCGCAGGGCCTGCGGGTGCTGGCGCTGGCGCGCCGCGAGCACGCGCGCCTGCCCGACACCAACGCCCTGGCGGCGGTGGAGAGCGGCCTGCAGTTGCTCGGATTGATCGCGCTGATCGACCCGCCGCGCGCCGAGGCCGGCGCGGCGGTGCGCGATTGCATCAGCGCTGGCATCACGCCGATCATGATCACCGGCGATCATCCGGCCACCGCGCGCGCGATCGCCTGCCGCCTGGGCATCGTCTCGGATCCGCTGGCCGCCGTATTGACCGGACCTGACATCGCAGCGCTTGACGATGCCGAGCTGCAGCAAAGGGTGGCGCAGGTGCGGGTCTACGCGCGCGTCGATCCGGCGCAGAAAATCCGCATCGTCCAGGCGCTGCAGGCGCAGGGTCAGATCGTCGCCATGACCGGCGACGGCGTGAACGATGCACCGGCCCTCAAGTGTGCCGACATCGGCGTGGCGATGGGTCGCGCCGGTACCGATGTGGCGCGCGAGGCCTCCAGCATGGTTCTGCTCGATGACAACTTTGCCACCATCGTTGCCGCCGTGCGCGAAGGCCGGCGCATTTACGACAACATCCGCAAGTTTGTGCGCTATGCCATGACCGGAAACTCGGGTGAAATCTGGACGCTGTTCCTGGCGCCGATGCTGCTGCTGCCGATCCCGTTGCTGCCGATTCATATTCTCTGGATCAACCTGGTCACCGACGGCCTGCCCGGATTGGCGCTCGCCGCCGAACCTGCCGAGCAGGGCCTGATGCAGCGCCCGCCCCGACGACCCGACGAGAGTCTTTTTGCCAATGGGATGTGGCAGCACATCCTGGGCATCGGACTGCTGATCGGGGGGCTCTGCCTTGGCGTTCAGGCCTGGGCCCTGTCGAGCGCGAACAGTCACGGACAGACCATGGTGTTCACCGCGCTGACCCTGTCGCAGATGACCCATGTGCTGGCGATCCGGTCCGAACGGCAGTCCCTCTGGCAACTCGGCCTGGGCACGAACCGGCCCCTGCTCGGCGCCGTCCTGCTGACCTTTGCCCTGCAACTGGCAACCATCTACGTGCCAGTTCTGAATCCCCTGTTCAAGACCCAGCCGCTGAGCCTGGGCGAGCTCGGCATCTGCCTGGGCGCGGCCGCTCTGGTGGCGCTCGCGGTGGAATTGGAGAAGGCCTGGCGTCGCAAGAAAGGCTGGCATTCAGACCGCGTGCAGGCGCTCGACAGTCCCGGTTGACGCATCGGCGCTCAGTCAGGTCCGCGGCCCGGCGGCTGCTTCATTACTCGGTCCGCGCGATGACCAGTGCGGTGATGTGCGCGGCACCCGCAGCCCGCAGCGCGTGGGCCGCGGCGTACAGCGTGGCGCCGCTGGTCATGACGTCGTCCACCAGCACCAGGCGCGCGCCACGGACGCGCTGGTGCAGCAGGGGGTCGACGGCAAAGACGTGGCGCAGGCTGTCGAGCCGCTGCGCGCGCTTGAGTGAACTCTGCGGCGCTGTGTCCCTGATGCGCAGCAGGAGGCGGTGCTCGGCCTTGCCGGGCGCCAGCTGGCGTGCCAGCAGCAGGGCCTGGTTGTAGCCGCGTGTCTGCAGGCGCGCGCGCGACAGCGGAACCGGCAGCAGCAGGCTGGCGGCGTCCAGCGCCGGCTCGACCCACGGTGTGCTGCGCAGCAACAGGGCAAAGGCACTGGCGCGCCCGGGCTGCTGGTGGAACTTGTAGCCGAGAATCAGATTGATCCAGGGGAAGTCGTAGGACACGGCAGCCAGGCAGCTGTCCAGCGGAGGCGGATTCCTGATGCACTCGCCGCATTGCCGGACGCCCGCTGGCACCACCAGCGCGCAGGTCTGGCAGCGCGTCCTGGGCTGTGCAAAGCGGTTGACGCAGGCCTCGCAGATGCTTTGGCTGGGCCAGGCGCGACACACCATGCACTGGCTCGGCAAGGCATCGAGCAGGCCCTGGATCGATCGGGAGAACATCGACTCAATATACTCTTGCCACCGTCGCCCCAGCCCAGCCATGTCCGCCCAGCCTCCACCCACGATCGATCCGCACGCCGTCCTGCGCTGGCAGCAGATGCCGGCCAGCGACTCGCCCTGGCTGCATGAGGAGGTGGCCCGGCGCATGCAGCAGCGGCTGGACTGGATCAAGCTGCAGCCGCAGAGCTGGGTGCACTGGGAACCGGTGCGCGGCGGCCTGCTGGCGCATGCGGCGCTCGCGCAGCGCTACCCCAGGGCAGCCTGTGTGGTCGCCGAATTTCAGCCGGAGCGCCTTGCTTGGGCCGAGCAGGCCATCGCGCGGCCCTGGTGGCACCGCTCGCGCTGGAACACCCGGCCGACGCGCTTTGAGACCCCGGCGGACGGGACGGCACAGATGCTCTGGTCGAACATGGCGCTGCACGCGACGCACGAGCCCCAGGCCTTGATGGCGCACTGGCATCGCGCGCTGGCGGTCGACGGCTTCCTGATGTTTTCCTGCCTCGGCCCCGACACCCTGATGGAGCTGCGCGCGCTCTATCGCACGCTGGGCTGGCCGGCCCCCTCGCATGAGTTCACCGACATGCATGACTGGGGCGACATGCTGCTGGGCGCCGGCTTTGCCCAGCCGGTGATGGACATGGAGCGCATCACCCTGACCTTCGAGACGCCGCAGCGCTTGCTGCAGGAGCTGCGCGGCCTGGGCCGCAATCTGCATCCGCAGCGCTTTCCCGCGCTGCGCGGGCGCGGCTGGCGCGAGCAGCTGCGGCGGGCGCTGGAGGGCGCACCCCTGCAGCTCACCTTCGAGCTGATCTACGGCCATGCCCTGAAGCCGCCGGCGCGCCTGGACGTGCGAGCGCAAACTGTGCTGTCACTGGCACAAATGCGTGAAACGTTGACCCAAAGCAAGAAATTTTCGGACAAGCCTTGAGAAAACGACTTGACAACGGGCCAGAGCGAAAAAAGACGGCCTGACTTACAATCCGCCGAGTTTTTGAGTGGAGCCATGGACCCGGTAGCGCCGTGCAAGGCAGCAGAACCGGCCGGATTTGGCTGGTCTGACGCAATTCAACAGAGAACATGATGAAGCGAATTTTCAATCGATTGACTGGCACGCTGCTCACGGCAAGCGCCTGGGCGGGCAGCGCCGTATTCACCGTGGCGCAGGCGGTCAGCGACTTGCCGGGCGGGCCGGCCGTCAACCAGCTGAACCTGCAGGTGCCGGTCACCAGGATCGCCGAAGACCAGGCCTGGCTGCACTGGCTCATGCTGATTCTTTGCACGGCGATTTTCGTCGCCGTCTTCTCCGTGATGTTCTACTCGATCTGGAAGCATCGCAAGTCGGTCGGACACAAGGCGGCCCATTTTCATGAGTCGGTGACGGTGGAAATTGTCTGGACCGCCGTGCCCTTCATCATCGTGATCCTGATGGCGCTGCCGGCGACCAAGGTCGTGATCGCCATGAAGGACACCACCAACGCCGATCTCACCATCAAGGTCACCGGCATGCAATGGAAATGGGGCTACGACTACCTCAAGGGCGAGGGCGAGGGCATCGGCTTCCTGTCGGCGCTGGACCTCGCTCAGCGCGAAATGTCCAACACCGGCGGACCGAAGCCGGGGCAGGTGGTGGACGACTACCTGCTCAAGGCCGACCACCCGCTGGTGGTGCCGGTCAAACGCAAGGTCCGCATCATCACCACCGCCAACGACGTCATCCACGCCTGGATGGTGCCGGCGCTGGGCATTCAGCAGGCGGCGATTCCCGGCTTTGTGCGCGACACCTGGTTCCTGGCTGAAAAGATCGGCGACTATTACGGTCAGTGCGCGCAACTCTGCGGCAAGGAGCATTCCTACATGCCGATCCATGTCAAGGTGGTGTCGAGCGCGGACTACACCCTGTGGGTGGCGGATCAAAAGAAGAAGATGGCCGCCCTGGCAGATGACCCGACCAAGGTCTGGAGCGCGCCGGACATGATCAAGCGCGGTGAGAAGGTCTATGCCGCCAATTGCGTTGCCTGTCACCAGCCCCATGGCAAGGGCGCCGGCACCATCAAGGCGCTTGACGGCTCGGCCGTGGTGCTCGATGCCGACAAGAACGTGCAGCTGGCCGTGCTGCTGGCGGGCCGGGTCAACCTTGGCATGCCGACCTGGAAACAGCTCAGCGATACCGATATTGCGGCGGTCGTGACCTACACCAAGAACAGCTGGTCCAACAAGACCGGCCAGCTGGTCCAGCCGGCGGACGTCGCTGCGGCTCGCCATTGAGCGGCCGCAACCCGAATACAAGAATGAAGAAGGAAATCAGATGAGTGCCGTTCTAGACCATCCCGCCCATCCTGTTCACGGGGAACATCACGCGGCAGCGCCGAGCGGCTGGCGCCGCTGGGTGTATGCCACCAACCACAAGGACATCGGCACTTTGTATCTGCTGTTCAGTGCCACCATGCTGATGCTGGGCGGTGTGCTGGCCCTGATCATCCGTGCCGAACTGTTCCAGCCGGGCCTGCAGTTTGTCAATCCCGAGTTCTTCAACCAGCTGACCACGATGCATGGCCTGATCATGGTGTTCGGCGCCATCATGCCGGCCTTCGTCGGATTCGGGAACTGGATGATTCCGATGCAGATCGGCGCCCCGGACATGGCTTTTGCGCGCATGAACAACTTCAGCTTCTGGCTGCTGATTCCGGCCGGCCTGCTGCTGGCCAGTTCCTTCTTCATGCCGGGCGGCGCGCCAGCCGCCGGCTGGACCCTCTATGCGCCGCTGACGATGCAGATGGGCCCGAGCATGGACGCCGGCATTTTTGCGCTGCATATTCTGGGCGCCTCGAGCATCATGGGTTCGATCAACATCATCGTCACCATCCTGAACATGCGCGCGCCCGGCATGACGCTGATGAAAATGCCGATGTTCTGCTGGACCTGGCTGATAACCGCCTACCTGCTGATCGCCGTCATGCCGGTGCTCGCCGGGGCCATCACCATGACGCTGACCGATCGCCACTTCGGCACCAGCTTCTTCAACCCCGCCGGTGGCGGTGACCCGGTGATGTACCAGCACATCTTCTGGTTCTTCGGCCACCCCGAGGTCTACATCATGATCCTGCCGGCCTTCGGCATCATCAGCCAGATCGTGCCGGCCTTTGCCCGCAAGAAGCTGTTCGGCTATGCCTCCATGGTCTATGCGACTTCGAGCATCGCCATCCTGTCCTTCATCGTCTGGGCGCACCACATGTTCACCTCCGGCATGCCGGTGGCAGGGCAGCTCTTCTTCATGTACTCGACGATGCTGATCGCGGTCCCGACGGCGGTCAAGATCTTCAACTGGGTCGCCACCATGTGGCGCGGCTCCATGACGTTCGAGACCCCGATGCTGTTCGCCGTCGGCTTCATCTTCGTCTTCACGATCGGCGGCTTCACCGGCCTGATTCTGGCGATGGCCCCGATCGATATCCAGGTCCACGACACCTACTACGTGGTGGCGCATTTCCACTATGTGCTGGTGGCCGGCTCGCTCTACGCCCTGTTTGCCGGGTATTACTACTGGAGCCCGAAGTGGACCGGCGTGATGTACAAGGAATCCCGCGGCAAGATCCACTTCTGGTGGTCGCTGATCGCCTTCAACGTGACCTTCTTCCCGATGCACTTCCTGGGACTGGCCGGCATGCCGCGCCGCTATGTCGACTACCCGATGCAGTTTGCGGACTTCAACGCGATCTCGTCCGTCGGCGCCTTCTTCTTCGGCTTTGCGCAGGTCTATTTCCTGTTCTTCATCGTGCTGCCGACGATGCGCGGGCAGGGGGAGAAAGCGCCGCAGAGGCCGTGGGAGGGCGCCGAGGGCCTGGAGTGGGAGCTTCCCTCACCGGCCCCGTTCCACACCTTTGAGACGCCGCCCAAACTCGACCCCAGCGCAACCCGGATCATCGGCTGAGCCATGACGCCTGAACAAAAAAAGGCCAACCTGAAAATGGGGCTGGTGCTGGGCTCGGTGGCGGTGGTGTTCTTCATCGGCTTCATGGCCAAGATGTTTTTTCTGGCGCACTAGGGCATGGACCTGCGGCGCGCAAACTTTCCCATGGTCAGCAAGCTGCTGGTGCTTGCGCTCGCCATGTTCGCCTTTGGCTACGCGATGGTGCCGCTCTACAAGACCTTCTGCGAGATGACCGGCATCAATATCCTGGCCCTGGGCGAGCGCAACATCCCGGGCGCCGCGCCCGACCTGGTTCCCAACTCGCAGGTCGACACCAGCCGGACCATCACCGTGGAGTTCGACGCCAATTCACGCGGACCGTGGGAGTTCAAGTCCCGGCTGCGCTCGCTGCAGGTGCATCCGGGTGAACTCGCGACCGTGGTCTACGACTTCCAGAATGTGCAGAACCGGCGCATGTCGGCGCAGGCGATACCGAGTTATGCGCCGGCGCAGGCGGGCGCTCATTTCAACAAGATCGAGTGCTTCTGCTTCAAGCAGTACACCCTGGAGCCGGGCGAGAAGAAATCATGGCCGGTGGTCTTTGTGATCGATCCCAAGCTCTCCGCCGATGTCCGGACGATCACCCTGTCCTATACGTTTTTCGAGGTCGGAGGCAAGATACCGGCGGCCCCGGTTGCCAATGCCAGCGGCCGCTTCGCGACCGGAGGCGGCGCGTGAACTCATCGTTCTTTCGCAGCATGCGGATGGTCGCCTGGTCATTTCTTGGCATTCGGAAAAACAGCGCGTCCCATGACGACCTGGCGCGCGTCAACCCCCTGCACATCATCGGCGCCGGCATCGCCGGGGCGGCGCTCCTCGTGGCCGGCCTGATCCTGCTGGTGAACTGGATTATCGCCAAATGATGCCGCCTGTTTCAACGCGATGGGCCCTTGCACCACTCTGTACCCAATCCTGGAGCTGATATGAATTCAAGCGCAAACGAGACCAGCCCGCACTACTTTGTGCCCAACCCGTCACGCCATCCGGCGATGGCCGCCTTGGGGCTGTTTTTTGTCATCCTGGGCGCCAGCCAGTGGGTCAATGGGGCCGACTGGGGCAGGTACTCGACGGTCTTTGGACTGCTCTGGTTTCTGGTGGTCCTGTTTCAATGGTTCGGCGATGCGATCGGCGAGAGCGAGGCCGGCCGCTATGGGCAGCAGGTCGACGGCTCGTTCCGCTGGAGCATGAGCTGGTTCATCTATTCGGAAGTGATGTTCTTCCTGGCATTCTTCGCGGCCCTGTGGTGGGTGCGCGCGCATTCGCTGCCGGCGCTGGGAAGCCCCGAAAACGCGATGCTGTGGCCCGATTTCAAGGCCGTCTGGCCGAGCGTGGCGGCGGGCGCGACCGGCTCGCCGGCCGGGACCGTGGAGCCGTTCACCAGCATGACGCCGTTCTGGCTGCCGACTGTCAACACGGCTTTGCTCCTTAGCTCCGGCGTCACCTTGACGATCGCCCACCACGCGCTGATCGCGGGCGACCGGGGTCGCACCATCGCCTTCATGTGGCTGACCGTGCTGCTGGGCATCACCTTCCTGTCGGTGCAGGGCTACGAGTATTTCCACGCCTACCATGAGCTCAACCTGAAACTCAGCTCGGGCGTCTATGGCTCGACCTTCTTCATGCTGACGGGTTTCCACGGCTTCCACGTGCTGGTGGGCATGCTGATGCTGCTGTTCATTACCTTGCGCCTGCAAAAAGGGCATTTCACCGCCGCGCGCCATTTCGGCTTTGAAGGGGCTGCCTGGTACTGGCACTTCGTGGACGTGGTGTGGCTTGGGCTCTACGTGACGGTCTACTGGCTGTAGTCGGCGGATCGCGCGCCTGCCTGCACTTGCGCCTGGGGCTGGTCGAGGCGAGCTATTGCCCGGCGGCGATGCCGGTGGGCTGGATGTAGCCGAGTTTCCATGCCAGCAAAATGCCCGCCAGAAGCGCAATTGAGAGTCCTACCCGCAGGCCCAGTGCCGAGGCCATTTTTCTGGCCCTGGCTTGTTCGTCGGTCTTGTTCCGCTGCATGAAAAAAAGTGCCGCGGCCAGGCTGGCGAAGATGCCGATGAAGGCAACAAGTATCAAGTATTTCATGGACCCGATTATCTGGTGAATGCGCGTTTCAAGTTCTGGCTGATCACGTTGGCGGCCTTGCTGGCAGTGGCTGTCACGCTGTCCCTGGGACGCTGGCAGTGGTCGCGCGCGACCCAGAAGGAGGCGCTGCAGGCGCGCATCGACGAGCGTGCCACCTTGCCTGAACTCTCGACCCGGACCCTGGCAGCGACCGCCGATCCGATGGCGCACCTCGATCGCCGGGTGCGACTGCGGGGCCGCTGGCTGAGCGGGCGCACGGTGTTCCTGGACAACCGCCAGATGAACCACAAGCCAGGACTGTACGTCGTGACGCCGATGCAACTGGAGGACAGTGAGGCCGTGATTCTGGTGCAGCGAGGCTGGGTTGCCAGAAATTTCATGGATCGCGCGCTGCTGCCAAAGATTGAAACGCCGGCGCAAAGCGTGGAAATCGTGGGCCGCATCGGGCCGCCGCCATCCAGGCTTTACGACTTCGATGGCCGGGAGACCGGGCTGATACGGCAAAATCTGGCTATGGACCGCTTTGCTGCTGAACTCGGATTGCCTTTGCTGGGTGTTTCCGTGCAACAGTTGGGCGCCGCCGAAGACGGCCTGCTGCGTGAGTGGCCGGCGGCGGGAAGCGGCGTTGAAAAAAACTACGGCTACGCTTTTCAGTGGTTCGCGCTGAGCGTCCTGTTTGCAGTTCTTTATGTCTGGTTCCAAATTGTTAGACGATTCATCCGGGCGCGGCGCGCCTGAAGCCGCCCGCCACGGCGATCAGGCGCTCGGCCTGACGGTGCATTCCATGCCCTCGACAGCCGCCGCCATCGACCCCGGCGCGAAGCGCAGCGGCCGCTGGAAGATGGTGCTGCTGTTTCTGGTGTGCGCGGCACCCGTGCTGGCCTCGTATTTCGCCTACTACGTGGTGCGGCCTGAGGGCAGGGGTAATTTTGGCGAGTTGATCGATCCACAGCGCCCCTTGCCCGATGAGCCCGGTGTTGCCCTGAATGGCCAGGCCGCCAACCTCAAGGCGCTCAGGGGGCAATGGCTGCTGTTGAGCGTGGCCGGGGGGGCTTGCGACGACGCTTGCGGCCGCCGTTTGTATCTGCAGCGCCAGCTGCGCGAGAGCCTGGGCAAGGACCGGGATCGCCTGGACTGGGTCTGGTTGATCAGCGACGATGTGGCGGTCAGCGACCAGCTGCTGCCGGCCTTGAAGGAGGCGACGGTGCTGCGCGTCGCCGCGGCGGGACTGGCAGCCTGGCTGGCGCCGGCCGGCGGCCATCAGCTGGCCGAGCACCTGTACCTGGTGGACCCGATGGGCAACTGGATGATGCGTTTTCCGGCCAATCTCGATCTGGGCAGCGCGGCCAAGGTCAGGCGCGATCTTGATCGCCTGCTGCGCGCCGCTGCCTCATGGGATCAGGCCGGCCGCGAAGCCGCACGCTAGAAAGGATGCCGATGAACACGCTCTATGACCTGTCACCCCTGGCGCGCATGCTGATCGTGGGCGCCATGCTGGCGCTGCCGCCCCTGATCTGGGTCGGCTACCAACACCGGCGTGCGACGCCGCTGCGACGGGTTCAGGCGCTGACCTTGCTGACCCTGTTCCTGACCTTTGACCTGGTCATGTTCGGTGCTTTCACGCGCTTGACCGATTCGGGCCTGGGATGCCCGGATTGGCCGGGATGCTATGGCAACGCCAGTCCGATCGGCGCCAGCATCGACATCGCTGCGGCCCAGGTCGCCATGCCCAGCGGTCCGGTCACCCACAGCAAGGCGTGGATTGAAATGGTGCACCGCTACCTGGCAACCACCGTGGGCGCGCTGATCGTGGTGCTGACGGCCGCGGCCTGGCGCGCGCGCCTGAAGGACGGGGCCAGCGCGGAGCGACCGACGATCAGTCCCTGGTGGCCGACGCTGACCCTGCTGTGGGTCTGCCTGCAGGGCGCGTTTGGCGCCCTGACCGTCACCATGAAACTGTTTCCGGCGATTGTGACGCTGCATCTGCTGGCCGGACTGCTGTTGTTGGCGCTGTTGTGCTGGCAACTGGTGCTGTCGCTGCAGCTTGCCGGCGGCCGGCCGGCGACGCTGCTTGGCCCGGGACTGCGCCGCCTGATGTGGCTCACGCTGGCGGCGCTGCTGCTGCAACTGGCGCTGGGCGGCTGGGTCAGCACCAACTATGCGGTGCTGGCCTGCGCAGACTTTCCGCGTTGCCAGAACAGCTGGTGGCCGCTGATGGACTTTGAGCAGGGTTTTCAGATCTGGCGTGAACTCGGGTTGACGGCCAGCGGCGAGGTCATCAACTTCACGGCCCTGACGGCCATGCACTACATGCACCGGCTCGCGGCCTATGTGGTTCTGCTCTTGCTGGCGCTGCTGGCCTGGCGACTCAATGCCGTGCCTGCGATGCGCCGGGCGTCGCGCTGGATGGCGGCGCTGACGGGCCTGCAACTGGCGACCGGCCTGAGCAACGTGGTGCTGGACTGGCCGCTGCTGGCGGCGGTGCTGCATACCGGCGGCTCGGCGGCGCTGCTGGTCGTCATGACCTGGACACTGGCGTCGAGCCGCGCCCGATGAGCGGCGATCGGGCGGTCGCCAGGATGTCGGTGCTGCGCCAGTTCCACGCGCTGACCAAGCCGCGCGTGATTCAACTGATCGTGTTTTGCGCCCTGATCGGCATGCTGCTGGCGGTTCCCGGCGTGCCGAGCTGGACCGAGGTCCGGCTGGCGCTGCTGGCCTGCGCCGGCATCTGGCTGGTGGCAGGCGCCGCCGCCGCCTTCAATTGCATCGTCGAAAAAGGCATCGACGCGCGCATGAAGCGCACCGCCTGGCGCGCGACCGCCCGCGGCGAACTGGCAGACTGGCAGACCCTGCTGTTTTCTGCCGTGCTCTGCGCCGGTGGCAGCGTGCTGCTCTACGTCTGGGTCAACCCGCTGACGATGTGGCTGACCTTTGCCACCTTCATCGGCTACGCCGTGGTCTACACCGTGATCCTGAAACCGCTGACGCCGCAAAACATCGTGATTGGCGGCGCCTCGGGCGCGATGCCGCCGGTGCTCGGCTGGGCCGCCATGGCGGGCGACGTCGGGCCGGAAGCGCTTATCCTGTTTCTGATTGTCTTTCTCTGGACGCCGCCGCATTTCTGGGCGCTGGCGCTGTACCGTGTCGACGACTATCGCAAGTCCGGCTTGCCGATGCTGCCGGTCACGCACGGCAATGAATTCACGCGCCTGATGGTGTTCCTGTACACGCTGATCCTGCTGGCCGCCTGCCTCATGCCCTATGTCTACGGCATGAGTTCATGGTTCTACCTGATCGCCGCGCTTGCTTTGAGCGGCACCTTCTGCCTCTACGGTTTCTACCTCTGGCGCGATTACTCGGACGAGCTGGCGCGCAAGACCTTTCGCTTTTCGCTGCTTCACCTGAGCGCGCTCTTTGCCGCCTTGCTGCTGGATCACTATATCTTTTGAATTTGAGGAGTGAGATGAAGAAACGACAGGTGCTCAAATCCATCGCCGCCGCGCTCTATCCGGGCGCGGTCGCCGCCTTGCTGGCGTCCTGCTCCGAGAACAAGCAGGCCTTTGCGGCGGTCGACGTCACAGGCGCCGACTATGCGCGCGACTTTGCCTTGACCGATCACAACGGCCAGCCGCGCAGCATGAAGGACTTTGCCGGCAAGGTGGTGGTGCTGTTCTTTGGCTATACGCAATGCCCCGATGTCTGCCCGACCGCCATGCTCGAACTGGTCGAGGTGAGGAAGTTGCTCGGCGCGCAGGGACAGCGTTTGCAGGGCTTGTTTGTCACGCTCGACCCGGCGCGCGACACGCCGCAGGTTCTGAAAGCCTATGTGGAGAACTTCGATCCGGGCTTTCTGGCGCTCTACACCACGCCCGACAAGCTCGAAGCGCTTGCCAGGGAGTACAAGATCTACTACAAGAAGGTGGACGGTCCCACGCCTACCAGCTACAGCGTCGACCATTCGGCCGGCAGCTACGTCTACGATCCGCAGGGCAGGCTGCGCCTGTTTACGCGCTATGGCAGCGGTGCCGCGCCGCTTGCAGCGGACATCAGGCTGCTGCTGCAGTAAGACAATGGTTTCGACCAGAAACATCTTCAACGGCCGGCGCCTGCTGGTGCTGCTGAGCCTGCTGCTGGTGGCTGGTTTTTTTGCCACCACGCTGGGCAGCTACCTGGTCTCCAAGAAAGTCATTCATGAGGCCATCGTCGGCCAGGAGCTGCCGCTGACTTCGAGCAGCATCTATGCTGAGCTGCAAAAGGACCTGGTTCAACCGGTGGTGATTTCTTCCACCATGGCGCACGACACCTTCCTGCGCGACTGGGTGCTCCGGGGCGAGCGTGAGCCCAAGGAAATGAACCGCTACCTGCAGGAAGTCAAGACGCGCTATGGCGCCTTCAGCAGTTTCTTCGTCTCCGATCGCAGTTTGAACTACTACACCGGCAGTGGCGTTCTCAAGCAGATCTCGCCGACCGAGCCGCGCGACGCCTGGTACTACCGCGTCAGCAGCATGAAGGATGACCACGAGATCAACGTCGACCCCGATCTGGCGAATCAGGATGCCATGACGATCTTCATCAACTACCGCGTTTTCGGCTTCGACGGACAGTACCTCGGGGCCACCGGCATCGGCCTGACGACCGACGCCATGCATCGACGCATCCGGGACTATCAGCAGCGCTTCCAGCGCACCATCTATTTTGTCGACCAGCGTGGCCGCACCGCGCTGCTCGGCGGCGCCAGCCATGGCGGCCAGCAGCCGGATCTGCATGAGCGAGAGGGCCTGAGGGAGATCATCGACCGCATCCTGACGGAGAAGAACGGCGGCTACCAGTACGAGGCCGACGGAACCAACCACCTGCTCAATGTTCACTATATTCCCGAGCTCAAGTGGTATCTGTTCGTCGAGAAGGACGAGTCGGAGGCGCTGGTGGAAGTGCGCAAGATTCTCTACATCAACCTGGGTATCTGTCTGGTCATCACGGCGCTGGTCGTGATGCTGATGTATTTGTCGCTCGGGCGCTACCAGCACCGGATCGAGAAAATGGCCGCCACCGACGAACTCACCGGCATGCTCAATCGCCAGGCCTTTACCATCCTGATGAACCGGCTGCTGGCGGCCCACGAGCGCGTGCCCAAAGCGATCTCGGTGCTGATGCTTGACCTCGACCATTTCAAGCGGATCAACGATCGCCACGGCCATGCGGCCGGCGACCGCACCCTGTGCCGCGTGGCGCAGCAATTGCAGCAGACCTTGCGCAAGTCCGACATCGCGGTGCGCTGGGGTGGCGAGGAGTTCCTGGTCGTTCTCGACGACTGCGAAATCGGCGAGGCGCGCCAGATCGCGGAAAAAATCAGGCAGCGGGTCGAGCACGAACAGCCGACCACCGATGGCGCGCAGATTGCCTTGACGGTGAGCATCGGCGTCAGCCAACTGACCGGCAACGAGTTGCCGGAACAGGTCATCGGCCGCGCCGATGCCGCGCTTTACCAGGCCAAGAGCAGCGGGCGCAATCGCGTCAGCGTGGTTGCGGCCGACGCGCCGGCGACGTGAGGTTCACGCCGGCACGGTGGCGGGCGCTCCCCTCAGTCGCCAAAGCACAGCCCCAGGTCGCGCCCGGTTTGCAGCGTATCGCTGTCGGCTGGCACAGCCTTCATGCGCCCGGCGACCTCTTCCATGTTGACATAGTCCACGTTCGGAAAACCCAGGGAAACCATCACGCCTGACAGGCCCTGGTCCAGCGCGCGCACGGCGGCGGCGCCAAAGCGCAGGGCCGCCAGCCGGTCGAACGAGGTCGGGCTGCCGCCGCGCAGCAGGTGGCCCAGCACCACGACCCGCGCATCCTTGCCGGTGCGCTGCGCGAGGTCGCGCGCGACGTGCTCGCCAATGCCGCCCAGACGCTCGGCGTGCCCGATCTCGGCCGGTGCCAGCACGGCGCGCTGGCCATGGAAGGGTTGCGCCCCTTCGGCCACGACCACCAGCGAATACATGCGCCCCTCGGCCTCGCGCTCGCGAATCTTGCGGGTCACCTTGTCCAGATCGTAGGCGATCTCGGGGATCAGAATGGCGTGCGCGCCACCGGCGATGCCCGCATGCAATGCGATCCAGCCCGCGTAGCGCCCCATCACCTCCACCACCATCACGCGGTGATGACTCTCGGCCGTGCTGTGCAGGCGGTCCAGGCAGTCGGTGGCAAACGATACGGCGGTGTCGAAACCGAAGGTTGTGAAGGTCTTGTCCAGGTCGTTGTCGATGGTCTTTGGCACCCCGACCACGCGCAGGCCGCGGCGATGAAGTTCGTTGGCAATGGTGAGCGAGCCATCGCCGCCGACCGCGACCAGGGCGTCGATGTCCTCGCGCTTGAAGTAGCTCAGGATCTCGCCCGAGCGGTCGGTGTCGATCAGCGTGCCGTCGGGCCCGGGCAGCGGAAAGTGAAACGGGTCGCCTTTGTTGGTGGTGCCGAGCACGGTCCCTCCGAGATGGGCGATGCCGCGCACCTGATCGCGCGTCAGCAGGGCCGCGCCGCCCTTGGGGTAGCGCTCGGGCTGCAGGATGCCGTTGTAGCCGTCCCGGATGCCGACACACTCCCAGCCGCGATTGGCTGCCGCAGTGACCGTCGCGCGGATCACCGCATTGAGGCCCGGCGCGTCACCGCCGCCGGTACAGATGGCGATGCGACGAATGGGTTTGATCATAAAACTCCTTTGGGCGCGAAGAAGTCTGGAGGATAAGGCATCGGACGGCAAGCGCCTGTCCGCTGCGCGGCAGGTTGGCTGCCGGGCCTGCGGAGCATCGCAGCCGACACGATCTGGGTAGACTCGGTGTATTCGTCATTGCCAGGAGAAACAGATGCCGATCACCAAAGGTTATCAACAACTCGTGGCCGAGGCCATGGCCGAGGTCACCACCTATTCCGTGGCCGAGGTGCAGGCGCGCATGGGCGACGCCGCGGTGCAGATCGTCGATATCCGGGATATCCGCGAACTGGCCGAGGGCACGGTGCTGGGTGCCTACCATGCGCCGCGCGGCATGCTCGAGTTCTGGGTCGATCCCGCCTCGCCCTACCACAAGCCCCTGTTCGCCGACGAGGCCCGGGAGTTCATCCTGTTCTGCGGCGCTGGCTGGCGCAGCGCCCTGGCGGCCAAGGCCTTGCAGGAGATGGGCATGCGCAATGTCGCGCACATCGACGGCGGCTGGGCCGAGTGGGTCAGGCAGGGCGCGCCGACCGAAACGCTGGAGCAGCAGAAGGCGCGCCGCAAACCGAAGGCTTGATTTGATGAAATCCCGTCATTGCGAGCGATGCGCGGCAATCCATGTTCGTTGGGATTTCTGCATGGATCGCCACGGCCTTCGGTCTCGCGATGACGAAAGTGACGGTGTGGGTCATGGAAGGCCTAGAGAAGCAATTCACCTATGAAATTTGAAGCGGTCTTGTTCGACTGCGACGGCGTGCTGGTCGATAGCGAGCCGATCACCAACGGCGTGCTGCGCGAGTTGCTGGCGGAGTCGGGCTGGGTCATGACGCCAAAGGAGTGCATGGACTTCTTCATCGGCAAGACCGTGCGCGAAGAGAGCGCCACGATCGAGGCCCGCACCGGGCGGGCGCTGACGCAGGAGTGGATGGATATCTTTTATCAGAAGCGCAATCGCGAACTGGAGGCGCGCCTGGAGATCATCGCCGGCGCCGAGGCCGCCGTGGCCGCCGCGCATGAGCACACGCGCCAGCGCATTGCCTGCGCCTCTGGCGCCGATCGCTTCAAGGTGCAGATGCAACTGGCCAAGGTCGGGTTGATCGACTACTTCGAAGGCCGCATTTTCAGCGGCCATGAGATGGCACGCTCGAAGCCGGCGCCCGATGTCTATCTGGCCGCGGCGCAGCATTTGCAGGCGCCGCCGCGGCGCTGTCTGGTGATCGAGGATACGGCCATCGGCGTGCAGGCCGGCGCCGCCGCCGGGGCGACGGTCTGGGCCTATTGCCCGCTGCCCGGGCAGGGCGCCGCGCTGCGACAGGCCGGCGCCAGCCTTTTGTTTGAGCATATGGGGCAGGTGCCGGGCTTGCTGGCGCAGGCGCAGTGCCAGCCCTGAAGCCTCAGTTCAGTTGCGCGCCGCCAGCCTGAATTCGCCGGGTGACTGGCCGACCCAGGTCCGGAACGCGCGAATAAAGCTTTTCTCATTCTGAAAACCGACCGCCTGCGCCACCTGCTTGATGGGGCGCGCCGTGCGCAGCAGCAGGTCGCGGGCGCGCTGCTGTCGCAACTCGTCTTTCAGGGCCTGCAGGGAGATCCCTTTTTCCTTGAGCTGGCGGTGCAGCGTGCGCGCCGAGATGTGGAGCAGGTCGGCCAGGTCAGCGGCGCTGCGGGTTTGCCCGTCTTGCGCCGCCAGCAACTGGCGCACCCGGGTTGGCAGCAGGCGGTCACGCCGGTATTGCAGCACCGTGAGCGGCAGGGCGCGCTGCAGCATCTGATTGAGGGCCGCTTCATCGCGCCGCAAGGGCAGCGCCAGGTAGTGCGCGTCGAAGCGGATGCCGGCCGGCGCGCAGTCAAACTCGGTCGGACCGGAGAACAGCACGCGGTAGACCTCGCTGTGCGCCGGCGCGCTGAATGGAAACCGGGCGCCGTGCAGCGGGATGCGTGAATCCACCAGCCAGCAGGCCAGGCCGTGGATGTTGCGCAGCACCGAGACCAGGCAAAACTCGCGCAGGCTGCCGAGTTCATTGCGCTCGCTGATCGACAGGGTCGCGGTCTCGCCGCTGACGCTCAGTTCCAGGTCGATGTCGTCGGCAATCAGCCCGTGATGGCGGCACCAGCGTTTGAGCGCCACGCCCAGGTTGCCGGCGCTGAGGGAGGCGCGTGCCAGCATGCCGTAGCTGCCCCAGGGCAGACGCCGGCTGAACCAGCCCAGCGCCTCGTCGTCAAGTTCCTGCATCGCCGCCGCAGAGATGCACTCCATCTGCGCGGCGCTGATGCGTGACGCCGGATCTGCCAGACTTTCTGGCGCTATTTGTGCCAACCGGAGGGCCCGCAGGGGGGACTTCCCGCGCCTTGCATACGCCTCCACAATCGCCCCGACGAACGCGATGGGCGTCAGCGCACGCGGCGTGCCTGCGGGGCGCGCCTGCGGAATCGGGCGGGGTTCAGCATCCATCGCGCGAAGTATCCATCTATCTGGCACGATTTGCAACCTTGATGACAGTCAGGAAAGAGATTGTTCTCCTATGCTCTGGGCGGTAGACAATGGCGCCTGACGCCGACGTTTTTGAACTTTGGAGAGAACAGCATGCCCGTTCTGGAGACGAAACTCAAACCCCGGTCCGCCGACTTTCAGTCCAATGCCGCTGCCATGCGCGCGCTGGTGCAGGATCTCAATGTCCAGGTCGCCAAGGCCTCGCTGGGCGGCGGCGAGGCAGCCCGCGCCAAGCACACCGGTCGCGGCAAACTGCTGCCGCGCGATCGCATCCAGATGCTGCTCGATCCCGGCACGCCGTTTCTGGAACTCTCGCCGCTGGCGGCGATGGGCCTGTACCGCGACCGCGACGGCAGCGACAGCGCCGCCAGCGCCGGCGTGGTCTGCGGCATCGGCAGGGTCGAGGGCGTCGACTGCATGATTGTCTGCAACGATGCCACCGTCAAGGGCGGCAGCTACTTTCCCATGACTGTCAAGAAGCACCTGCGCGCGCAGGAGATCGCGCAGCAGAACCGCCTGCCCTGCATCTACCTCGTCGATTCGGGCGGCGCCAACCTGCCGACGCAGGACGAGGTGTTTCCGGACCGCGAACACTTTGGGCGCATCTTCTTCAACCAGGCCAACATGAGCGCGCTGGGCATTGCGCAGATCGCGGTGGTCATGGGCAGTTGCACCGCCGGCGGCGCCTACGTGCCGGCGATGAGCGACGAGACCATCATCGTCAAGAACCAGGGCACGATCTTTCTGGGTGGCCCGCCGCTGGTGAAGGCCGCCACCGGCGAGGTGGTCAGCGCCGAGGACCTCGGGGGTGGCGACGTGCACACCCGCCTGTCAGGGGTCGCCGACCACCTGGCGCAGAACGATCTGCACGCGCTGGCGCTGGCGCGCCAGGCGATCTCGCATCTGAACCACAGGAAGGAGGTACAGGCGGAGGTGCTGGCGCCAAGGCCGCCCCGCTTTGCGGCTGAAGAACTGTATGGCGTGATTCCGACCGACACGCGCAAGCCCTATGACGTGCGCGAGATCATCGCGCGCATCGTCGATGCCTCAGAGTTTCATGAATTCAAGCCGCGCTACGGCACCACGCTGGTCACCGGCTTCGCCCACATCGAGGGCATGCCGGTCGGCATCATTGCCAACAACGGCATCCTGTTTAGCGAGTCGGCGCTCAAGGGCGCGCATTTCATCGAGCTCTGCTGCCAGCGCAAGATAGCCCTGGTGTTCCTGCAGAACATCACCGGCTTCATGGTCGGGCGCAAGTACGAAAACGAGGGCATCGCGCGCAACGGCGCCAAGATGGTGACGGCGGTCGCCACCGCGCAGGTGCCCAAGTTCACGTTCATCATCGGCGGCAGTTTTGGCGCCGGCAACTATGGCATGTGCGGTCGCGCCTACAGCCCGCGCTTCCTGTGGATGTGGCCGAACGCCCGCATCTCGGTGATGGGCGGCGAGCAGGCCGCCAGCGTGCTGGCCACGGTCCGGCGCGACGGTATCGAGGAGCGCGGCGGCAACTGGAGCAAGGAAGAAGAGGAGGCGTTCCGCGCGCCCATCCGCGACCAGTACGAGAGCCAGGGTCACCCCTATTTCGCCACCGCGCGCCTGTGGGACGACGGCATCATCGACCCGGCCGACACGCGCCGCGTGCTGGCGCTGGCCTTAAGCGCCGCGCTCAACGCGCCGATACCCGATACCCGGTTTGGCCTGTTCAGGATGTGATCGGCATGGTGCGTCTCTGCCAGCCCACGGTTCGTCATTGCGAGACCACGGTTCGCCATCGGGAGACCACGGTTCGTCATTGCGAGACCACGGTTCGCCATCGCGAGACCACGGTTCGCCATCGCGAGACCACGGTTCGCCATCG
>CAIMBE010000259.1 GCA_903839085.1 uncultured beta proteobacterium
ATACCAGCGCACTTTGGCCAGGGCCTGCACAATCACCGCCGGGGCTTGCGCCAGTTTGCCAATCAAGGGGAACTTCTGGCCGTACAGGCGCCGTGCCCTGGTCTCGGCGTCGCCGGTCAGTTCCTGGACCACGCCCTCGAGCTGCACGCCCTGGATGCCCGGCCAGTCGGCATGGTCGCCCTGGATCGTCACGGCCACCTGCGCGCTGTCGGCCAGGTTGAGGCAGTGCCGGCTGCCAGGGGCCGACAGAAAATACAGATCCCAGCCATCGTGCACATAAAACACCGCAGCCGCCCAGACACCCTGCGCTCCGCTGGTGGCCAGCGTGGCGACATGGTGCGCCTGCAAATGACGCTGCACCCGCCCCTGCAGGGTCATATTTTGAGCGCCGGAGCCGACGCTGACGCGAGCCCCAGCTCTTCGTGAGCCGCGCCGTCTTCCTGCAGGCGGCGCAGGCGATAGGCCAGCTGCGGCCTGGTAACACCGAGCATGCGGGCCGCAGACGACAGATTGCCGCGCGCCTTGTCCACCGCGCTCTCCAGCAGCATGGTCTCGACCTGCTCGAGCGTCATCTCGCCGCTGCAGACGGCTTCGCACAAAGCCTTGCCGGTCTGCGCCGAGCGCGCGTTGATGGCGCCATGAACATCGAGCCCGAACTCATCGGCCTCGCGCTCATCGCACGCTGAAAAAATATGATGCACCTCGATCCGCGTGCCACTGGGAGCCAGAATGACGCCGCGCTCGATCATGTTCTGCAGTTCGCGGATGTTGCCCGGCCAGGCATAGGTCAGCAGCGCACGCTTGGCTTTGTCGGTAAACCCTTTGAGCCGCTTGCCGTGGATGGCGCTGTACTTTTCCAGGAAGCGCTTGGCCAGCGGCGAGATGTCCTCCTGGCGCTCGCGCAATGGCGGGATGACAATCTGGTAGGCGTTCAGGCGGTAGTACAGATCCGAGCGAAAGCGCCCCTCCTTCACCAGCACGCGCAGGTCGACGTTGGTGGCGACGATCAGGCGCACATTGACCTTGCGCACAGTCTGACCGCCCAGCCTTTCGATCTCTCCCTCCTGCAGCACCCTGAGCAGCTTGGCCTGCGCGGCCAGCGGCAGGTCCCCGATTTCGTCGAGAAACAGGGTGCCGCCGTCGGCTCGCTCAAAGCGCCCGGCGCGCGCGACCTGGGCGCCGGTGTACGCGCCTTTCTCGACGCCAAACAGTTCGGACTCGACCAGATCGGGTGGAATGGCCGCGCAGTTGATCGCGACAAACATGGCCTTGCCGCGCGCGCCACGCTCGTGCAGGGTGCGCGCAAAAACTTCCTTGCCGACGCCGGTTTCACCCAGCAGCAGCACCGTGATCTGGGTGTTGATGGCCTGTCGCAGGAGCTCGTAGGCGGCGCGAAATGCCGGCGCGTTGCCCACCATATCGGTCGGCAAACCCACCTTGTCGCTGATCGTTGTCCTGAGCTCGACCACCTGCGTCTGCAACTCGATCAACTGCTCGGCAAGCGACTCCCGGTTGAAGAAGTGCGCGTACTCGCTGGCATCCTGCCACTCCTGCATCGGCTTGCCGATGATGCGGCAGTGGTCGGCCCCCATGCCGGCGCACTCCACCTCCTTGTACAGAATGGGGCGACCCATAAAGGCCGAGGTGTAGCCGCAGGCGTAGCCGATCTGGGTCCAGCACACCGGTTCGTGATGGGTGCCGAAGAAGTGCCGGTGCCACTGTCCCTCCCAGGAGTTTTCCCACAGAAACTCACCATAGAAAGTGCCGGCAGAGCGGTCCAGCTCGAGACGGATCTGCGTCACCTTGACAATGCCCTCGAGCGTATGGAGCTGCGGCCCGGTCATGAAGGCTTCCAGATCACTGAGGCACTGGGCACGCGTGCGCGCCAGTTCTGCGTCACGCACCCCCGACTCATAACCCATGCGCGTCAGCAAGCCGCGCGCCCGGTCCATGCCCAGCGTGTCAATCAATTCCTTGCGCAGCAGGGCCTGCGCCTGCGCGTGGATCAGCAGCATGCGGTGCTCGTGCAGCCAGATCTGACCGGTCTGGGCGCAAAAGTGCACCTGCGAGCGCAAGTCGCCGCCACCCGACTCCGCCTGCTGTGCATGAGCGACCACGTGAAGCTTGGTCATTAAACACCTTCCGAATGAACTGCTTTGAATTCAGGCGCCACACGCGCGGCGCAAGACCCGGTGTCCAAAACAGCGGCCCATTCTGACCACTTAGGCCGGACTTGGCAATGGCTTACTTCAACCCTGACAGCACAAAGTTGTAATCACCCCTTTTTAACCAGATTCAAATGTCCTATTGACAGAACAATGGGACTGTTCATAGGATGCGGCCATGTCGCAGGCCATGCCCATGACCAAATACCATCAGATCTATCTGCTGCTGCGCGAACAGTTGCGCGAGGGTCGCTTTGCGCAGGGGCTGCCCGGCGAGCTGTCGTTGATGAAGCAATTTTCGGTCGCCCGCGTGACCGTGCGCCGCGCGCTGGAACAACTGGCGGCCGAAGGCATGATTTCGCGCGAGCCGGGGCGCGGCACCCGGGCGCTCGATGTCAACCCGGCGCAGGCCCCGGCCGGCCCTGAAGGCGGGCAGCGCGCGCAGCTCACCGGCCTGCTTGAGAACCTCGTCAGCATGGGATTGCGGACCACCGTCAGCGTGCTCGAGGTCGAGACCGTGACCGCCTCCGCCAGCGTGGCGCAGGCACTGCAGTTGGCGACCGGGGACCCGGTGCAAAAGGCGATCCGTGTGCGCAGCACCAAAGAGGGGCCGCTGTCGCACATCACGACCTATGTGCCGGGCGATATCGCTCGCCAGTTCGGCCGCCGCGAACTTGCGCGCAAGCCGATTCTGGTGCTGCTCGAAGAGTCCGGCGTCACGGTCGGGCGCGCCCAGCAAACCATCTCCGCCCGGCTGGCCGATGTGCTGGTGGCCCGGCACCTCGATGTCGCGGTCGGCTCGGCCCTGCTGGCGGTGCGCCGCTTGATCTACGACGATCGGGAGCGCCCGATCCAGTGGCTGCACGGCCTGTACCGGCCCGACCGCTACGAATACGAAATGCAGTTGTCCCGCGTTGGCAGCATCGATGCCAAGGTCTGGGTCAGCAAAGAATTGTCAGCCCAGTTTCACTAAACACCACCGAAGGAAAATCATGACTACACGCCGCCAGTTCGTTGCCAACACCGCTGCCACCGCCTCGGCCCTCGCGTTTCCGCTGGTCGCGTTCGCCCAGCCCAAGAGCGTCAAGATCGGTGTGCTGCACCCGGTCACGGGCGCGCTCGCCTACTCGGGCCAGCAATGTCGCGAGGGCGCGCTGATGGCGATCGAGGACATCAACAAGGCAGGCGGCATCAAGTCGCTCGGCGGGGCGAAAATTGAAGCGCTGCTGGGCGATGCGCAATCGACGCCGCAGGCCGGCAGCGCCGAGATCGAGAAGATGAACGAGGCCGGCGTCTGCGCCGTGGTCGGCGCCTTTGCCTCCGCCATCTGCCTGGCCACGACGCAGACCGCGGCCAAGTACAACCTGCCGCATGTGGTCGACGTCGGCGTGGCCGACCAGATCGTCGAGCGCGGCCTGAAGAACACCTTCCGCTTCGGCCCGGGCTACCGCAAGTGCGCCGAAGTGGCGGTGACCAATCTGCACGTGCTCAACACGGCGGCGGGCAAACCGGCGCGCAGCGTGATGATCATCCACGAGGAGTCCCTGTTCGGCTCGGGCACCGCCAACCTGCTGGCGCGCGAACTGCCGGGCTACGGCTATGACGTCAAGGAGGTCATCAAGCACGCCAACCCGACGCGCGACTTCAACAACATCGTGCTGCGCATGAAGGCGGTGAACCCGGACATCGTGATTCCGGCCAACTACTACAACGAGTACGCGCTGCTGGTGCGCACCATGCAGCAGCAGAAAGTGACGCCCAAGGCGATCTACTCGGTGCTCGGCGGCGCCGCCTCGAGCTACAAGTTCGTCAAGGAGTTCCCGGACGCGGCCAACGGCATCATCGACTGCAACCACTGGTTCAACCCGAAGGACAAGCGCAGCGCCGAGCTGAAAAAGCGGGTCGAGGCCAAGGGGCTGTTCTTCAGCTACGAGGTCTTCATGACCTACACCGCGATGCGGCTGCTGGCCGATGCGCTCGAGCGCGCCAAGTCGACCGACCGCGCCGCCATCATCGACGCGCTGGAGAAGAGCGCCTTTGCCGATCACATCATGCCCTACGGCGCGACCAAGTTCGTCAACGGCCAGAACATGGGCGCGCAGCCGCTCATGACGCAGGTCAGCAAGGGCGACATCAAGGTGATCGTGCCGCGCGACTACCGCGAGATCGACCCGATCTTCCCGCTCAAGGCCTGATCCGCCGCGGCTGATGCTTGATATCGGGATCCTGTTCCCGTCGCTCCTCAACGGCCTGACGACCGGCGCCGTCTACGCCCTGATCGCGCTCGGGCTGACGCTGATCTACGGCGTGCTGCACATCATCAATTTCGCGCACGGCGCGTGCCTGATGCTGGCGCTCTACGCGGTCTATTTTCTCAAGGAGCGGTTCGGACTGGACCCCTACCTGGCGCTGCCGCTGGTGGTGCCGGCGATGTTCGCGCTCGGTTATGGCTTGCAGCGCATCGTGATCAACCGCGCCAGCCACGGCCGCGACGAGAACATCCTGCTGGTGACACTGGGCCTGTCGATCGTCATGGAAAACCTGGCGCTGCTGTTCTTCAAGTCCGACACCCGCAGCATCGACACCGCCTACACGCTGACCACGATACCGATCAGCATCGGCATTGCCCAGGCCATGATCTCGCTGCCCAAGCTGGTCGCGTTTGCCGGCGCACTGGTGGCCTCGGCAATCCTGATCCTGATCGTCGGGCACACCGACCTCGGGCGCGCGATCCGCGCCGTGGCCAAGGAGAAGCACGGCGCCAAGCTGATGGGCATCGATGTCGACCACGTCTACGCCATGAGCTTCGGCATTGGCCTGGCCTGCCTGGGCGCGGCCGCCTGTTTTCTGCTGCCGGCCTACTACGTCAACCCGCAGGTCGGCGCCGGCTTCGTGCTGGTGGCTTTCACCATCGTCGTGCTCGGCGGCATGGGCAGCTTCATGGGGGCGCTGCTCGGCGGCCTGCTGATCGGCGTGGTCGAGTCGCTCGGCGGCCTGGTGCTGGGCGAATCGCTCGGACAGATCGGCATCTTCCTGATCTTCATCGCGGTGCTGCTGCTGCGCCCGCAGGGCATGTTCGGGGCCAGGACATGAGCGCCTTGCGCAAGGAAGTGCTGCGCATCGCCATCTTCGGCGCCGCCGTGGCGCTGCTCCTCTATGGCAGCAGCTCCGGCGTGGCGCTCAATTTCGTCATGATGGCGCTGTACGCGGCGCTGCTGGCCCAGGCCTGGAACATTCTGGGCGGCTACGGCGGGCAGTTCTCATTTGGTCACGCGCTGTTTTTCGGCACCGGCGCCTATGTGCAGGCGATCGCCCAGATGCAGGGCGGCGTAAACCCATGGCTCGCCCTGCCATTGAGCGCGCTGGCCAGCGCCGGGGTCGGCCTTTTTGTCGGCGCCCTGAGCTTTCGCTACGGACTCAAGGGCTCCTACTTCGCCCTGGTGACGCTCGCCTTCGCCGAGGTGTTCCGCATCGTGGCGCTGTCGGTGCCGTTCACTGGCGCCGGCGTCGGCCTGATGGTGCCGCTGCGCGAAGGCTTTGCCAACATGCAGTTCGATTCGCGCCGCGGCTATGCGCTGCTGGTGCTGGCCCTGGTGCTGATGGCCCTGGGCGTCACCTGCTGGCTCAAGCACTCGCGTTTTGGCGCCTACCTGCAGGCAGTGCGCGACAACGAGGACGCGGCGCGCGCCAGCGGCGTCAATCCGTTTCGCGTCAAGCTCGGCGCGATTGCGCTGTCGGGCGCTTTCATGGGCGCGGGCGGCGCCTTCTACGTCCAGGTCTTCCAGTACCTCGACCCCGGCATCGCCTACGGTTCACACACCTCGGTGGAGGCGCTGGTCGGCGCCATCGTGGGCGGCATGGGCACGCTGTGGGGACCGGTCGTGGGGGCCATCGCCCTGCACCTGCTGGCCGACCTGACGCGCAACCTGTTCGGCCAGTTGCCCGGCATCAACATGGTGATCTACGGCAGCGTGCTGGTGCTGATGATCATGTTTGCCCCGCGCGGCCTGAGCGGCGCCGGCCAGAGCGTGCGCGCGCTCTGGCGGAGCAGGTCCAAATGAGCGCCGTCATGCTGAGCGCCGGCGCGCTGTCCAAAAGTTTCGGCGGCCTGCGGGCCGTGCAGAACGTCAGCCTGACGGTTGCGCGCGGCAGCCTGACGGCGTTGATCGGCCCCAACGGCGCCGGCAAGACCACGCTGTTTGCCCTGCTGTCGGGCATTTATCTGCCCGACTCGGGACGCGTCGAATTTGACGGACGTGACATCACCGGCCAGGCGCCCGATGCCAACGCGCGCGCCGGCCTGGCGCGCACCTTTCAGATCGTGCAGCCCTTTGCGGCGCAGACGGTGCGCGAAAACATTGCGGTGGGCGCCCATCTGCGCGAGCCGCGCCGCCTCGCGGCGCTGGCTGCGGCGCAAGCGGTGGCGCTGCGGGTCGGCCTGGGCGCGCAGCTCGACAAACCGGCGGCCGAGCTGACGGTGGCCGGGCGCAAGCGGCTGGAACTGGCGCGCGCGCTGGCCACGCAACCCAAGCTCTTGCTGCTTGATGAAGTGCTGGCCGGCCTGAACCCGCAGGAGATCCGCGAGATGATCCCGGTCGTGCGCGGCATCGCGCAATCGGGCGTCACGGTGCTGATGATCGAGCATGTGATGCAGGCCGTCATGAACCTGGCCGAGCACGTCTGGGTGCTGGCGCAGGGGCAGCTGATCGCGCAGGGATCACCGGCCGAGGTGACGTCCGACCCGGCCGTGATCGAAGCCTATCTGGGTCACGGCACGGCGGCCAAGCTGCGCAAGCAGTCGCGCCCGACAACGCAGGCCGGCGCATGACGGCGCTGCTCGACATCCGGGGTCTGCGCGGCGGCTACGGCGCGGTGGAGGTGCTGCGCGGCGTCGACCTGCATGTCGACGAGGGCGAAATCGTCGCCCTGCTGGGCAGCAATGGCGCCGGCAAATCGACCCTCAACAATGTGCTGTGCGGCATTTATCCGGCCTGGGCCGGGCGCGTGCAATTCGATGGCCGGGATCTGAGCGGGGCGCACTACCGCGACGTGGTCAAGGCCGGCCTGATCCAGGTGCCCGAGGGGCGCAAGGTCTTCCCCAACCTCTCGGTGCTGGAAAACCTGGAGCTCGGCTCGTTCACGCGCGCACGCCAGCGCCGCGCACAGAATCTGGAGCGCGTGTTCGCCACCTTCCCGCGCCTGCGCGAGCGCGCGGCGCAAGTGGCGGGCACCCTGAGCGGCGGCGAGCAGCAGATGCTGGCGATCGGTCGCGGCCTGATGGCCGAGCCGCGCCTGCTGATCCTCGACGAGCCCTCGCTCGGACTCTCGCCGCTGCTGGTGGAGGAGCTGTTTGCGCTCATTGCGCAGCTGAACTCGCAAGGGCTGGCGGTGCTGCTGGTCGAGCAGAACGTCGGCCAGTCGCTGGAGCTCGCGCGGCGCGCCTATGTGCTCGAAAACGGCGCGCTGCGTTTTTCCGGCCTCAGCGCCGACCTGCTGGCCAGCGACGAGTTGCGCCTTGCCTACCTCGGAGTGTGAGAGAAAAGTCATGGATTGCCACGCTTCGCTCGCAATGACAGAAGTATCAAAACCCGCAATGACAGAAGTATCAAAACCCGCAAGGCCAGAAGCGTCAGATCCCGCAAGGCCAGAAGCGTCAGATCCCGCAAGGCCAGAAGCGTCAGATCCCGCGAGGCCAGAAGCGTCAAGACTTGCAATGACAAGCAGCCTCGCGGGCTGCCATGCTCTCGTCACTGCGAGGAGCGCAGCGACGCGGCAGTCCATGCAGTCAACGCAGTCAACGCAGTCAATGCAGACCATGCAGCGCCGTCGCGCCATGGTACTGGGCGCGCTGTCGGCGGCCGGTCTGACGACCTTCGCGGCGCGGGTCGTCAAATTCTCGGGCGCCAGGCCAGCATCGATCTGCCGGGCGCATCGACTCTGGCCCAGAAGATCATTGCCCGCGCCGCCGGCAAGGACGCGGTGCGGGTCGGCGAGATCGTGACCTGCCGGGTCGACCTGGCCATGTTCCACGACTCGTCCGGACCGCGGCGCCTGAAGCCCATGC
>CAIMBE010000260.1 GCA_903839085.1 uncultured beta proteobacterium
ACCTGACGCACCAGTATATAGCGGGCGACGACTCCACGATCACCGCCGATAGCTATATGACCAATCCAGGTGCATGGATTGCCGCGCTTCGCTCGCAATGACGGAAAGATGACATCTGGAAAGTGTCGGCTTGTGAAGTGTCGATTTGTGGCCCGGGTCTTCAGGCGGGCGTCAGCACCGCACGCTTCTTGATCTCGCGGTGATGCACGGCGGGAAAGATCTGGTTGATGTTGTCCAATGGGTATTCTTCGACAAAAGGTGCCAGTTGCACCTTGCCTTCGAGCACCAGATCCAGTGCGGCCGGGTAGTACTCCGGCGGGCAGCCCCAGTTGCCCAGAGCGCGCGCGTCGAAGGCCATCAGGTTGGACAGGCGGATTTCCACACGGTCCATGGTGAAACCAACCACCGACAAAGTGGCGCCATGCACCAGCAGGCCGAAAGCCGAGACCTGCCCGGCGGCGGTGCCAGAACATTCAAAAATCTGCCACTCGGTGCTGCGCAAGCCGTTCTGCTTGGCAAAGGCCTGGATCGCGGCCTTCAAGGCCTTGGTGTCGTGGTTGCGGGCGTTCAGTGTGAGTGACGCGCCGCCATGCGCTGCGATGGCGGCGAGTTTTTCGTCATCGACGTCGATCGCCACCACCTTGGCACCGAAGGCGCGCGCCACCTGAACGCAGTAGCCGCCGACGCCGCCGGCGCCGATCACAACCGCCAGACTGCCGGGCGTGACGCCGGCGCGACGCACGGCCTGGTAAGGCGTGGTGAGTGCGTCGGCGATGATGGAGACCTGCGCCAGATTCAACCCGATGGCGGCAAGGCGCTTTTCATCGACTTCGCACAGGCCACGACCGGGCACCACGATATGCGACGCAAAACCGCCTTGAATGTCGTTGCCCGGCATTTTTTGCGCGCGGCAGATCGTCTCGAGTCCGCGCTTGCACAAATCACATTCACCGCAGGGCAGCACGGCCGGAATGATCACCGCTTTGCCGAGCCATGCTTCTGCTCCAGCGCCGGCTGCCACCACGTGACCGCTGATCTCGTGCCCCAGGGTCAGGGGCAGGGGC
This sequence comes from uncultured beta proteobacterium, assembly GCA_903839085.1. GTDB lineage: Bacteria > Pseudomonadota > Gammaproteobacteria > Burkholderiales > Burkholderiaceae_C > Rhodoferax. The sequence goes on from CAIMBE010000260.1 coordinate 1,065, forward strand.
GAGTTGGTGCGCACGCCGTCGTAGTAGTAACCCAGATCGGTGTGGCAGACGCCGCAACCGGCAATCGCCACCACCACTTCGCCGGCGCCGGCCTCAGCTGAAAAAGCCACTCGCTCGAACGGTTCGCCGGGCTTGTTCATCTGCCAGCGGAAGGCGTCAATGCTCATTGTTTATCTCCTGTTCGTGTGTCTGAAGGGTGCTTGTTTTGCCCGCATCCAGACTTGACTGAAACGCCGGCACAACCTAATATCGTATATTAGTACCTAATTACCATCATTGCAAAATTTTTTTTTAATTCAGGCAGACAGGCGCTGATCTGGGACAAACTCGGCTATCTTGATCAGTTGCCACATACAGGAGAAAAACTTGCTTATACAGACAACTGCGCCGACCAGCGTCTCGATTGCGCTGGCGGGCAGCGGCGGCAGCGGCGTCATGACGGCCGGCACCGTGCTGCTGGCCGCCGCCGCCAAGGCCGGCGCCTATGGGCTGATGGTGCGCACCAGCGGGCCGCAAATCCGCGGTGGTGAAGCCGCTGCCCTGCTGCGCCTGGGGCCGCAGCCCATGAGCTCGCTCGATGACGGTTTTGACCTGTTGCTGGCGATCGACTGGCAAAACGTGAATCGCTTCGCCGACGAGATCGTGCTCGGACCGCGCAGCGTGCTGATCGGGGACCCCGATGAAGGCGAGCCGCCCGAGGTCTTCATGGCCATGGGAGCCCGCTATGTTCCGCTGAGCCTGAAGAAGATGGCCAAGGAGATCACGGGCAGCTGGATCAACATGATTGCCCTGGGCCTGGCCGGCACGCTGGCCGGCTTGCCGCTGCAGGCCTTGCTCGACGCGGTGCGCGAATCCTGGAAGAAGCCGGCAACGCTGGAGGCCAATCTGCAGGCGGTGTCGGCCGGCGCTGCGGCCGCCGCCGGCGTCGCCGATCAGCTGGAAAAAAATGGCGGCGCGATGACGCAGTTGCAGGCCGGAGCGCCGAGCGGCAAGCAGCGCTGGATGATCAGCGGCAACGAGGCGGCCGGCTATGGCGCGATCCGGGCCGGCGTGCGCTTTTGCGCGGCCTACCCGATCACGCCGGCAACCGAGGTGCTGGAGTGGCTGGCGCCAAAGCTGCTGGCCGTGGGCGGCACCCTGTTGCAGGCGGAAGACGAACTGGCTTCCATCAACATGATCATTGGCGCCTCGTACGGTGGCGTGCCGTCGATCACGGCCACCGCCGGGCCGGGACTGGCCCTGATGACGGAAGCGATCGGTCTGGCGGTCGCCGCCGAGGTGCCGATCGTGGTGGTTGATGTGATGCGCGGCGGGCCCTCCACGGGCATCCCGGCCAAGAGCGAACAAAGCGATCTGTCTTTTGCGGTGAGCGGCCTGCATGGGGACGCGCCGCGCCTGGTGGTGGCGCCGACCTCGATTGCCGACTGCCTGGATGCGACCCAGTGGGCGGTGCATCTGGCCGAAGCGCTGCAGGCGCCGGCCATCGTCCTGTCGGACCAGTTCATGGGCCAGTCGCGCGCCATCATCGATCGGCCGGCGGACACCGGCATCACCGCGCAGCGACTGGTGGCGCCGGCCCATGCGCCCGACTACAAGCGCTACCGCAACACGGCCAGCGGCGTGTCACCGATGGCCATCCCCGGCACCGCCGGGGTGACCTATACGGCTGACGGGCTGGAGCATTCGGAAGCCGGTATTCCGAGCAGTCAGTCGCGCGACCATGTGCTGCAACTCGACAAGCGCGAGCGCAAGCTGCTGCTCCATGATTACGGCGCCTACTGGGCCGACATCGAGGGCGACGCCGACGCCGTCGTGATCACCTTCGGTTCGGCCTCGGGGCCGGTGCGCGAGGCGATTGCCCGCGCTGCGGCGATCGGCGTCAACCTGCGCTTGATTGCGCTGCGCCTGCTGGCGCCGGCGCTGCCGCAACAGATGGCCGCGGCCCTGAAGGGTGCCCGGCGGGTCATCGTGGTGGAGCAGAATCACGGCGCCCAGCTCTACCGCTATCTGCGGGCCTGGTACGACTTTCCGGCGCCGCCCGCCAGCTACCATCGACCCGGGCCCTTGCCACTGCGGCCGGCAGAACTGTTGAGCGCGCTGCTCGAATGGAGGAATACAAAATGAACGAGATTGCGAACGAAGAAGCGACATCGGGTGCTGCCCCGGCCGTGGTCGCCCTGACCGCCGCGAACTTCAAGTCGTCCTACAAGCCGATCTGGTGCCCGGGCTGCGGCGATTTCACGGTGCTTAGCTCCGTCACCAAGGCGCTCGCCATCATGGGCGTGCCGCCGAAGGATTGCGCGGTGGTCTCGGGCATCGGCTGCTCGTCGCGCATTCCGGCCTACACCACCTGCTACGGCTTTCACGGCGTGCATGGCCGCTCGCTGGCGGCCGCCACCGGTCTCAAGGTGGCGCGGCCCGACTTGCAGGTGCTGGTGGCTGGCGGCGATGGCGACGGCTACTCGATCGGCGGCAACCACTTTCTGCATGCCTGCCGACGCAACGTCGACATGACCTACCTGGTGATGGACAACCATGTCTATGGCATGACCAAGGGGCAACCCTCACCCACCACCGAACCGGACTGGGATTCCAAGCTCTCGCCCGGCGGAACCGGTCTGCGGGTCTTCAACCCGCTGGTGGTGGCGCTCGCCTCCGGCGCCAACTTTGTGGCGCGCGCCTTCGCCGGCGACCTGCACGGCACCGCCGACATCATTGCCAAGGCGATGCAGCACCCGGGCTTTTCTTTTGTCGAGATCCTGAGCCCCTGCGTCACCTTCCGCCCGGAACAGCGCGAGTGGCGCAAGATGGTGCATCCGGCCGAAGTGCACGCCACCGACGACCCGGCGCGCGCCGCGCGCCGGCTGATGAGCGATGACGGCCTCAACATCGGCGTTCTCTTCGCCGGTGACCGCACGCCGTACCCGGCCTCGGTGCGCCAGCCGCGCCAGAGCGTGGCCGAGCTCGAAGCGGAGTTCGCGCTGTGAGCCAGGCCAGCACCCCGGGCACCGCCGAAGTGCCGACCACGCTCGATGAATTCATGGCGCAAGCCCTGCAGATGGAGCTTGACGCCGCACAGCGCTACGACGAGTTTGCCGAGATGATGGAAACCCATAACAACCTGGAAGTTGCCCAGTGGTTTCGGAAAATGGCGCTGGTTGAGGGCAAGCACGCAAGCCAGATCATGGCCGAAATGGGATGGCAGCAAGCTCCCCCGGGCCGGGCTGACAAGCCCGTCTTCGACCGCTTTGAGGCACCCGAGAGCGCGTCCACCGATGAACTGCACTACCTGATGCAGCCCTGGCATGTGCTGCAGCTGGCGCTGGCCAATGAAGAACGGGCCGAGCGCTTTTTCGCACGGCTGGCCAGCCTGGCCACGGTC
>CAIMBE010000261.1 GCA_903839085.1 uncultured beta proteobacterium
AGTGGAGATTGTCGCGCCGACCCTGCCGCAGTGGTTCGCAAAGTGGCGCGGCACGACCTGGGGAAAGCGTGGCGACGAGTACGGGGCGCTGAAAGTGCAGATTGCCGAAGTGCTGCTGCGCTCGCTCTATCGTTTCTTCCCGCAGCTACAGGCGGCACTGGACTTCCATGAGCTATCGACGCCTTTGTCCACAGAGTGGTTTCAGTGGAACGTGGCCGGCGAAATCTATGGCATCGACCACACGGTGGCACGCTTTAACGAGACGGCCATCCATACCCAGACGCCGGTTCCTGGCCTTTATCTCACCGGTGCCGATACCGTCACCGCAGGCGTAGGCGGTGCGCTGATGGCCGGCGTGCTCACGGCCAGCTGTCTGATGGGCCGGCGCGCGGGCGAGGTGCAGAAGCTGCTGAAAAACTGGCAGCCACCTGAATCGCGGGACGCCCTGTCGGTCCAACTCCGGCAACTTTGAGACCAATCTGCTGACTTTCTTGGGCGTCGCACAAGTCGCTAGTCCGAAAGCGCCTCACCCGAGAGAATCGCATGGACCACTGAAGATGGATCAGGTGCCATAGCGTAATGACGGTAAGCCTCCGCCCCGAAGCGCATAGGGTCAACCATGTAGAGCATTGGCCTGAATCGTTCCAAGCTGTCAAACCCTTGCGGGGGTGTGGCACGCAGAGCCCTGCTTCGGATCCTTGGGGGCAGGCTGGAGAGCGTGGCTGCGTAAGCCAAGTACTCCTTGGCCTGAATAGTTGGATTACGAATTCGGAAGTTGCAGGCAGCGACAGCATGGGCCGCTTCGTGAGTTGCAAGTGCCCGATAAATCGCTCTATCGATGGGCACGCCAAACCAAGTCTTGTATCTTCGAAATGCGTTGTAGGGAAGGACGAACACCCTGCGCTTCTGTTCGATGTAGCAACCTGCTGCCGTTGGGCCGGCTTCGGCTGGGATAGTCTTTGAGACTTCGATCGTGACAGCTTCAGTTGGCCGGACGGCATGAGATACAAAGAACTTGAATGCTTCGGCGACGCCTTGGCATATGTCGGCAAAGTCCTGTTCCTCAGCCCCCGCAACAATGGCTGACCCATCGGCGCAATGCTGAAGCCCTCTGTGTTTGGCCGGGTTTGATGAGGCATTCGCAGCGCTGGCAATTAGCACCATACCAATCAGGAGAGCGTCTAACGATGAAGAGCAACGCGAGAGTGAATTCATGCGGCCTCTAAGCGATTCTGGATTTCAACAAGCGAACTCCGGCGGTTCAGATCGGCGGGCAATGCCAATTTTGCCAAGGCTGAAACCAACACACAAGCCGAACGCGTCAGTCATAAAGCGGGCTTCGCCCCAGCGAAAACTTATCTGTCTATCCAGAGGCAGGTTCCGATGCCCGGCCTGTCGCCGAATCTGCCACATCCATCTCGTCAAGACGCAGTCTGTCGCAATGGGATTGAAATCCAAAACCAGCACCCGTACATTCTCTTCAACGGGCCACAGTGGCCTGAAACTGGAGGGATCAAATGAACACAAATCGCACAACCCGCTTCGCCGGACTTTTGGTCGCAATGCTGATGACGGTCGCCATCAACGGCACCATGCTGTTGAAGTTCGATTCCGTGGCTCAGGAAGGGTATGCCAGCAGTGGTCAGACGCCAACCGTCGTGACGCTGGGCGCGGTCAATGTCGTGGCCGGTCGGTCATAAGCCAGTGAAGACACTTATCTGCTTGGTCGGCTGGTGCAGCCTGTTGGTGCTGTGCTGGCCCATAGCCGTGCTGGCGCTGATCGGGAGCATCCTGTTCTTTCCCGCTCGGATGCTTGGTTACCGCCGACACTCGTGGCTGCGCCGGCTCGCAATGGCAGCCAAATGATTTGATTGCGACTGTTCATCGCACGCAGGCCCAAGCCTTCCATGGCAAGAAATGGAACTCAGTCACCGGGCTTGGTCGAATGAGCCCTTGCCTTCTCGGCTTGACCCGCTGAACCTGTTTCAGGCCCTTCAAAGAGAGTCGCCGCTGGCACATGGACAAGTTCCGCTTTCCTCGGTTGCACCAGAACACCGACTGAAATTTGTTGCAGCGCCGCGTTGAAGAATATGGTGGCCAGGACTAAGACCAGCAGGAAAAAGACCAATTTGGTTAAATGAAGATGCTCTTGCAAGAACCTGCCAAGCGTGCGCCCAAACTGCTGCAAGGCTGAGCAGTTCAGACTGCTCTGGGACATGCGCACAACCCTCTCCAGTTCATGTGCCGCGTCCGCTCTCTTGCTGGCAGCCGGCGCGGGGCGCTCTTTGCCCGGCGCTGGCTCCGCTGTGGCTGCTGACCTTGCTTCCAGCCAGTCAAGCAGCTTTTTGCCGCTTTGCGTCATGATTTCGTGGCTGTAAAAGAAGTTGCCTGCTTCGCCCTCGAGTTGTCTTAGCTGATTGCCTGAAATGGCGGCCTGGTGAGCCAGTTGGGCACGCTCCAATCCCGCCTGCTGGCGCCTCGTTTTCAAGTTTTCAGCGTCAGCTGCTCGCCATGTTTGATTCATGATGGACTTCGGGTACGAGGTTTGGTATCGACCGCCAGCCCAAGAACTTGAATCAAATCCAGAACCGCGGTCCCGCACCATGACCAGGCATGGGTTCAGATTTACACAAGCGCCCCTTCAGAATCGCCGACAAGTGCCGATCAACAGGGTGAATACATTTTGCAAAGCCCATGTCGTCTCAAATCCAAGCTACTCATCATTCAACCAGACTGAGCGCATTGATGCTCGGCGCCATTGGCGTTGTCTTTGGGGATATCGGGACCTCGCCCCTTTACGCCCTGAAAGTCTCCATCGAGGCGACCGGTGCCAGGCAGGGCAATGAGATAGCACAGGCGGTCTATGGCATTCTTTCCCTGATCGCCTGGTCTCTCATCTTTGTGGTGACCATCAAATACGTGCTGATCATCATGCGCGCCGACAACAACGGTGAAGGCGGCGTCTTCGCCCTGACCGCCCTGGTCTCGCAACGAACCGCAAAGCATCCGGGTGCGCGCTGGGCAACCATGGTCGCCGGCGCCCTGGGCGCCGCCTTGTTCTTTGGCGACAGCATGATCACGCCCGCCATCTCGGTCCTGAGCGCCGTGGAGGGGCTCAATGTTCTGTCCTCCGAACTCAAGCCCTACATTGTCTACATCGCCCTGACCCTGATAGCCGGGCTATTTGCGGTGGAGCGGTTTGGCACGGCCAGGATCGGCAAGGTCTTTGGCCCGGTGATGGCTGTCTGGTTTGGCGTGCTGGCCTTGTTAGGGCTGGTCCAGATCTGGAACCACCCGGGTATTCTTTACGCGCTCAACCCGCTGGCCGGACTGGGATTCCTGTTTGATCACAAGGGGGTATCCATTGCCATTTTGGGCGCGGTGGTGCTTGCTGTCACTGGCGGCGAAGCCCTGTACGCCGACATGGGGCACTTTGGCCTCAAGCCGATCCAGCGCGCCTGGCTGTTGATCGTGTTCCCGGCTCTGCTGCTCAACTATTTTGGACAAGGCGCGCTATTGATCAGCGACCCTTCCGCCCTGGACAACCCCTTCTATCGGCTGGCGCCCCAATGGGCCCTGATCCCGCTGTTGCTGCTGGCCTTCATGGCCACCGTCATCGCCTCGCAAGCGGTCATCTCGGGCGCCTTTTCAATCGCCAATCAGGCCGTTCAATTGGGCTACATCCCCCGGCTGCGCATCAAGCACACCTCCGCCGACGAGATCGGGCAGGTCTATGTTTCAAAAATCAACGTCTTCCTGTTTCTGGGCGTCATCGGCCTGGTCCTTGGATTCAAGACCTCTGAAAATCTTGCTTCCGCCTACGGCATTTCAGTCACCGGGGCGATGGCCATCGACACCCTGCTGGCAGCCTATTTCATGGTGTTCATCAAAGGCTGGAACAAATTCATTTTTCTACCCACCTTCGGTCTTCTGTTCCTGGTTGATTTGCTGTTTCTCGGCACCAACCTGTTCAAGTTTCTCGAAGGCGGCTGGCTGCCCATAGCGGTTGCCGCCTTCTGTCTCGTGCTGATGATCACCTGGGTCAACGGCCGGGAACGTTTGCTCAAGGCGCGCTGGACCGGCGCAGTGCCACTGAACGGATTCCTGGAAACCCTCGAGGCAAGTTCGCCCCACAGGGTGCCGGGAACAGCCATATTCATGGTTCCTCACAAGGACATTGTGCCCCTTGCACTGCTGCACAATCTGAAACACAACAAGGTTCTGCATGAACGTGTCATCTTGATGAGCCTTGAAGTCGTCAATAGCCCGCACGTCAAGGACGATGAGCGCTTGCGCGTCACGCACCTGGCGCACAATTTTCATGCGGTCCACGTGCGCTATGGCTTTATGGAAGAACCTCACGTGATGCGCGCGGTCGCCTTGCTCAGGGCGCGCGAGTTTCACTTCAGCCTGATGGAAATTTCGTTCTTTGTGGGCAAAGAGAAAGTGGTCGCCAAGCACTCCTCAGCGCTTGTGCTGGCCCCGTTTATTTTCATGCACAGAGCGATGCAGGGCGCCACCGAGTATTTCAAGATTCCGTTTGACCATGCCATTGAAATTGGCGGACATGTCGAACTTTGAGCGCTATCGATACCAGATTGACCAAAGCACCGGAGCCAAGATGATGCAAAGAACGGCCTTCAGAAACTGTGCCAAACATCTTGGTGTTTTGCTGACTGTATTGGCCACCGCCGGCGCCGCCGGTGCAGAAAACATCCTGGTGTTCAACACGCTTTCATGCGGCGAGTGGATCCAACGCGCCAGTTACCCGACTGGAAAAATGGCAAATGAATACTGGCTGGCCGGATTTATGTCGGGACACGCCATCGCGGCAAAGGTGAACGCATTGAAAGACACGGATCTGCCATCCATGACACTCTGGCTTGATAAACACTGCAGGAACGATCCCTTGAGCAACTCGGTGGCGGCTGCCAAATTGCTGTTTCTGGAGTTGACAAAAAGAAAACCGGCGGCGCGCTGAGCGTCAAACCAGCAGCAGGAACCCGTTTGCCATGGACAGCAGGCCCATGCCACCCAATACCGAACCAACAAGAAACAGCGCCGGTATCGAGCCCACAATAGACACCGACAGCAACACGATGGCAATCTGGAGCATTCCCTCGGCGTAGTCGAACCAGGGGTCCTGTCGCAGCGCGTGGTCTCTTGCGGTTTCATGAGCCCTGGCTTCAAGCAGCAGTTCCTTCTTCCCCTGCTTGGTGTCAGGCTCCGATTCATAGCGCTCGATGGTCTTCTTGTACTCGTCGATCTTCTTCTGGAACAGTTCCTTTATCGGCGCCGCCATGGCAGGTTCGCGCGCCACTTGCAGTTCAAGGTCGGTGGCGGCGATTTTCAGTGCGGTCTGGCGTATCGTCTTGGCCTGGTAGAAGGCATAGGCGTTGGCTGCCAATATGTTTTCCTGGGTCGCTTCCTTGGCCGCGTTGGAGCCGCCCAGACTTGCAATCGCCAGAATCATGGCCAAAATCGAGATCGTCAGGGCAGTCCGGTTCTTCTGCTTGTCACCGCTGCTCTCGATCAATTCAGTCGTCTCAAGGGCATCCACATTTGTCTCCGGTTGCTACAGGGCTCAGCGTCAGTACTCGGCCATTTCCTCGAGGCGGCTGGATAGCGGCCGCATAATGCGCTATATTTACAGCGTTTTTTGTCAGTTTTTGACATTTTTTTAGAGCTTAGCACAAACACTTGCTCAACTCTCCGGACTGAGGACACACGCTGCGAACAATTGGCAAAGATGCAGCGCTGCGGAACTAGCAAATATGGTTTTCATGCAAGAACATTTGTCACTTTGGCGAGCCGTCAAGAATGTGACGCTCCACACCTGCTTCAGCGCCCTGCTGCTGTTCGCGTTGGGCCAGCCAATTTTCGCCAGCGCCCAGCCGGTCGTCGTGCGCGACCTGGCCGTGCTGATCGATGGGGACGGAACTGAAACCATTGCCAGCGTCAGCGCTGCGGCGGCGCAGCAGCGCTTTACCCCCGTGGCCGGTGCCTTCAATGCGGGCTTCACACGCAAAGTGCACTGGCTTCGCTTTTCTGTGCCGGCTGCAAAGAGCCCCTGGTGGCTGGAAGTAGAGCCGGCCTTCCTGGACGACCTGCGGCTGTTTGAGCCCAGTGCCACGGGGTTTATCGAGCAGCGCTCCGGGGACCTTCTGCCTTTTGGCAGTCGAGCCGAAGCCTACCGCGAATTCATCTTCAAACTGAACGGCACTGCTCAGGCCAACAGCACTTATTTTCTGCGCCTTCAAACCAGCAGCACGTCGATGGCGAATCTGCTCTTGTGGCAACCCGAAGCGTTCAACACGGCCAGAAGCACGGATTACCTGAAACTGGGAATTTTCTACGGGCTCATGCTGTTCGCCTTGCTGAGCAATACGGTCATCTGGCTGGTGCTGCGCAAGCCGATTTTTGGCTGGTTTTCCCTGTTCATCTTCGCCAACCTGGCCAGCAACTTTTCCAGGGACGGCTTGCTGGGCCAATATTTGCTGCCCACATCGCCGCTGATGGCCGATCGCTCGGTCGGCTTCTCGATGCTGTTTTTCCTGTCAGCCGGCGCTCCATTTTTCTGGCGCGTCCTAGAAATCGGGCGCGAGCGGGTATTTTATTTCACCATCTATCGTCTGCAGGTGCTGTTGCCATGCTTGCTGCTGCCATCGGTCATCCTGGGCTTTTATCAGGAGGCAATCATATTTGCCTTGACCTTTGCCGGGCTGGCATCGCTTCTCGTGCTGCACCAGGCCTTTCTCCAATGGCGTGCTGACGTGCCGGAGCGATTTTTCGTCCTCCTGGGCGCCTGCCTGATTACCTTTGGCGGGATGAATGCGGCACTCATCATCCTGGGATTGCTCCCGGGTGTCGCTTCAGCGAACACAGTGCAACAGGCGTCCTACATTGTGGTGATTTTCCTATTCCAGATTGCACTGGCCATGCGCCTGCGCCGACTCGGCGCCGAACATCAGCAGTTGGAACAGAACAATTCGCGACTGCTCGAAGAAACGGATTTCAAGGACAGCCGTTGGCGCTCGAATTTAAGGCAGATGTTGAGCGAGAAGATCACCCTGCTCGAAGCCGCCGAACAGAACAAGGTGGAACTCGAGAAGAGTGAATTTCTTTGGCGCTTTGCCGTCGAAGGCTCGGGTGACGGCGTATGGGATCACGATCTTCAAACCGGCGACGTTGTTTTCTCCAGCCGCTGGCTGGAGATTCTGGGCTATGACAAAAAGGACATCGCGCCGCGTTTCGACGGGTGGGAGGGCCTGCTTCATCCGGATGATCGATTGCACGTTCTCGAAGCTGACAAAGCCTACCGGAAAGGCGAAACAGCCAGCTACCGCGTTGAATTTCGCATGAAGTGCAAGGATGGAAGCTACAAATCGATTTTGAGCCGCGGAATGATCGTCAGCCGCGGCACCGATGGCAGGCCACTGCGCATGATTGGCACGCATACCGACCTGACCCCGCTGCGCGAGGCCGAAGCCCAGATTCACCACCTGTCGTACCACGACCCACGAACCAATCTGCCCAATATCCACCAGTTTGAAAACACGCTGAGTCGCGAACTTGCCGCAGCCGTCGGTGGCCGCTTCTACGGCGCCGTCTTCTTTGTCCGCTTCGCCGATTTCAGCTTGCTCAGTGACACACGGGGTCAGCGTTGCAGCGATTCACTGGCAGTCCAGATTGCACAGCGACTAAGTGCAGTTGTGCGCCCTGGGGACACCGTGGCACGACGCGACACCTGCGACTTCGCGATCATCGTGCCGCGCCTGGACCCACATGAGACCCAGGCCCTCGCCCTGGCCACGCAACTCGATCATCGCTTGCGTCAAGCGGTCAGCAAGCCCTTCACCATCGATGGTGTGTCGCACCCTTGCCGGCTCAACATCGGGATCAGCCTGTTCCGCTACCCGGACAAGGTCGAAGAGATTGCGATCCGTGCCGGTCTGGCCCTGTCTCAAGCCACGACCGAGAGATTGAATCAGCCCTACTTCTTTCAGCCTGAGTTGCGGACGAAGATGGAACATGCACAGTCACTGGCCGTTGACCTGCGCCACGCCCTGGACCTCAGTCAGTTTGTGCTTTATTACCAGCCCCAGTTGAATGCAGCACACCAGGTCGTCGGTGCCGAAGCACTGCTGCGCTGGCAGCATCCGAACCGTGGCATGGTCGGTCCGGAC
>CAIMBE010000262.1 GCA_903839085.1 uncultured beta proteobacterium
CGACGCCAGTGACCCGATTGTTGACATTGCCCGGGCGTCGCTGGACGGGCAGGTGATGCTCTCGCGCAAGCTCGCCGATGCGGCGCATTTTCCGGCGATCGATCTGGTCGGCTCGATCTCGCGGGTTATGCAAAATCTGCTTTCCCCAGGCGATCTGAAGCAGGCCAACCGGTTTCGGCGCCTGTGGTCGCTCTACCAGCAAAACAGCGACCTGATTCAGGTTGGCGCCTACCAGGCTGGCTCCAATGTCGAGATCGATCAGGCCATCGAACTGCGCCAGGCGATGGAGAATTTCCTGCGTCAGGACATGCATGTTGGCGTTGACGAGCTCACTGCACGGCTTGAGCTGGGCCACCTGCTGCAGGCTTGAAGCCTGTGGACACACGTCTTCCGATGAAAACGAGAAAGCGATCATGAAACCACGTCAGTGCTGGTCCATCATGGCGGGCAAGGCGGAGCGAAGGCTGGCCCTGATTCAGGCCGATGCGCTGCGCGCCGGCAAACTGCTGGAGAAGCTTGAGGGCAGCCAGCGGCGGCTGCAGGTCTTGTACGAGGAATACAGGCTGCAGGGCGCTGGCGCCGGGCAGCTGAGCCATGGCATGCAGGACGCGCTCAATCACCGGCAGTTCATGTCGCAACTGGCGACCTTGTCGGAGCGCGTGGCGCAGGACATTGAAAAGGCCCGATGGGCACTTGCCGGCTTGCAGCAGCAGATGGCAGTGGCGGAGATCGAGAAGCTGAAGATGAAGACGCTTGACGCGCAGGAAGTGCTGGCACTCGAGGTTCTGGCGAGTAAGCGCGAGCAGCGCAGCATGGATGAGGTGGGCCTTACCCTGTTCAATCGGGTCAGCCTGTCATGAATCCATCGGGCGGTTTGCAGTGGCACTGGCGGGCGTGGCGTTCGCAGGCCCTGTGGCGGCCAACCTGTGAGCAGATTTCGACCAGCCTGGCGCAGCTGGCGCCGGCCTCATCCGAGCTGTTGTTGATTGGCGCGAGCGCTGGCTGGATGATGCCGTCGCGCTGGCTGCAGGGTTTTGCCAAGGTGACGACCTGGGACATTGATCCGCTGGCCGCACCGCTGTTTCGCTGGCGTCACGCGGCGGCCCTCAAGGCCAGTGGCAGCGAGCTTGTATGCCGCACCGGCGACGCGCTGGCGGGCTTCGGTCAGCTGCTTGGTAAGCACCCGGATGCCTGCATTTTTTTTGACAATGTGCTGGGCCAGTACCGCTTTCATTTCAAGAACCCCGAGCAGGCAGCACAAAAAATCGACCGCGTCGTGCGCAGCCTGCGCGGGCGCGAGTGGGGCGCTTTGCACGAGGTCTGCTCGGGTCCGGTGACGCGCCGGTGTCCCGGCGCCAGTTGGCCAGCGATGCGTCGGCGGGTGCAGGGCAGTCCTGACAGCGCTGCCTTTGCCCAGGACTGGCTGACCCAGCTTGGCGCCAAGGGAGCCTGGCTCGATCATCTGACGTCGACCGTTTTTGAGAAGGACACGGTGGTCAGCCACATCGCCTGGCCATTCAAGCCCGATTACTGCCATTGGTTGCAGATCGGCTGGGTCCGGCATTGAAGGAGCAAGCCAGATGAGACCTCACCAATTCGAGGGGCACGGCCTGCTGGGCTGCATTTTGTTCATGCTGGCGGGCTGCGGCGGCACGGTATCGGATGTTCCTGCCTCGAGCGATCCAGGCAGCGCGCCGGTGGCCGGGACCGTGATGAAGGGGGTTTACGGCGCGACCCTCGATAACAAGGAGTTTGTCAGCGTGGTGACGCCGGAACTCGACTGGTATGCCCTGTATTTTGAAAGATTGACGCACACCAACCCCGACCTGTTCTCGGGCACGATCAACCTGGGCGTCAATGGATCGGCAACGATTTCAAGCCTTCATGCCTTTCAGATCGCCAAGAGCGCTCTGCCTTTGACCGGAAATGCGAGCATCTCGGCGGCCTCGCCAGAGAGCTACAAGCTGAGCGTCAGCGGGATTACATCGGCGCTGGGCAACTCCCTGAGTTTCACCGCCGCCGCGCTGGGCTTGAGCGTCTACAACCCGGCCAAGGCAGCAAGCTACGACGATTTCCAGGGGGTCCCTGCCTGGCAGGGCAGTTGGTATGACGGCGACACTTCCAACGTCTCCTCGCTTGAATTTTCCGCGAACGGAGCAGCCAGCAGTGTGGCGGCCCTGAATTACTGCAATCTGTCAAATCTGGCACTCAGACCGATGTCGGAAGTCAATCTGTTCAAAGTGACCCTGAATATTCCAATGAAGGGATCGGGCGGCATCTGCCTGCGCGCCACGGACCATCTATCCGGGATCGACTTCAGCGGCGTTGCATTCATATACAAGTCGCCGCTGCCGGGAAAGAACTGGCGGCTTGACCTGATTGCCGTTGACGGCGCCGGCAGCGGGATTTCCTTCAGGGGCGACCGCTGATCCTATGGCTGACAGATTCCTGCTTTTGGGGCTGGCTCAAGTTTGTCCGGATGCTGCCGATTGTTCAACAAAGATGGACGGTCACGCCCGCGCTTTGGTCTCTTAGAAGGTTGATATGAAAAGAACCGTTGTAGAAATTGTGCTGCTCCTGGGCCTGGTCGCCGCGGCTGCCTTCGGCTGGATAAACCTGCAAAAGGGGAATCTGGCGAGCGGCAACGTGGTGGCGCTCGAAACCAAAGCCAAGGCGACCGAAGCGATGCTGAATGACTCACGCACTGAAGCCGAAGTTGCCGAGGAGGCGCTGGATTTGCTGAGCGACGAGATGGAACCTTTGCGGGCCAAGGCGTTCGAACTCGATGCCGTCAAGGAGGCGCTTGCCAATGGCCCCTTGCTGCAGGATCTGGAGTCGCTTTACAAGCAGCAAAAGGGACTCTCGATCGAGCGCCAACTGGGTCTGGGCGCCTTGCGTTTGCTGGCCAAGGGCGGCGACGACCCCGGGGTCGCCGAAGCGTTCCAGAAAGCGCTTCAGATGGCCGACTGGAACGGCCGCAAGAAGACCATCTGCGCAGCCCAGATCGGGCTTGCGGCCGCGGGCGAAAACATCAAGGTATTGTCTGAGTGCGCGATTCAGCCCAATGGCGTGCCGGTAGCGTCGGCGCATGGCGGCACCGCTGCCGCCGGGCATGTCGCCGCAGCGGATGACCACGGCCATGGGCAAGTTGGCAAACAGGTGGTCAGCGCCCATGCGGGGCCGCACTGGGGCTATGAAGGCGCCATGGGCCCGGAGCGCTGGGGCAGCGAGTTTCCAACCTGTGGCAAAGGCCGCTCGCAGGCCCCCTTGAACATCAAGGGCCCGTTTGTCAAGGGTCGAATCAACGTCAACGCAGACTACAAGGCCGGGCCGCTGCGCATTCTGAACAATGGGCACACGGTCCAGGTCAATGTACCTGCTGGCAGCAAACTTCGGCTCGACGGCGTTCCCTATGAGCTCTTGCAGTTCCACTTTCATCGACCAAGCGAAGAGCAGATCGATGGCAAGCCGATGGCGATGGTGATTCACTTTGTGCACAAGAGTGCTGACGGAAAACTGGCGGTGCTGGGCGTCTTGTTGAAAGAGGGCAATGAAAACCCGGGCATCAAGACGCTGTGGAGTCACGCTCCCACTGTCGAGGGACCCGAGGTGGCGCTGGATGATGTTGTTTTCAATCCGGCCAATCTGTTGCCAAAGGAATTTGAATTCTTCAGCTACGAGGGCTCGCTGACAACGCCACCGTGCACTGAAGGCGTTCGCTTCTTCATTCTCAAGGCGCCGGTCAATGTTTCGCGCGAGCAGGTCAATGGTTTTCCATTCAAGCGCAATGCGCGTCCGGTGCAACCCCTGAATGACCGTGTGATCACGAGCGGTTGATCCGCCCTGCGCCGCAGAGCTTCATTTGTATCGAAAAAGCCTGCGGCAATTGGCAGCCTCATCAGCCATTTTGATCTGGTCGCAATAACTTTTTTCCTTGGTCAACTCGGCCAGACACAGGTACTGCAATGCATTCTTGTCGATCTTGTTGCAATAGGATTCCTGACCCTTGGCAATTGCCAGGCAAAAGTATTTGTTGTTGAAATCCTTGATCTTGTAGCAATGGCCGTCGTCAGCCCATGACAATTGCGGCAGCAGCAGCAAGATAATCAGGTATTTCATTGGTTTCCTTATCGCGGGGGCACGCGTAAAATGAAGCAGGTCTTTACTGTAGCAGTTGATGGAACGGGTGTCATTGCAGTTTTGCCGATCTTTGGGTAGCAGGCTGAATACCATATGTTTCATTCATTCATCCGCCAGTGCATCGATCAGTCGCTTCTGCGCGGCCTGCGTGGCGCTTGCCTGGACTTGCTCAAGGGCGCTGTGGCCAGCGCTTTGCTCGGCATACCGCTTGCTGCAAGCGCCAGTGACAAGGTTTCCCTGTGGCCCAGCATCCCGTTCATAAGAGGACAGGATTTATGCCAGTTTCAGGACGCCCACGGCCAGAAGCGCAGCGAACTGGCGCGCGAAATGAGCAATCAGATCAAGAGCTTCTTGGAACTTGGCGCCGAAGCCAGGGACGCGGTGGACATTCTCACCACGATCGATCAATTGATCGACAAGAACCGCGCCATGGTGAATGCCGGCCATGGCATGGATGTCACGCTGGAGGCCAGCCTGAAGGCATCGATCGACGAACTCTACCGGCAAATCAGCCCCAGACAGGTCAATCTGGTTTTTTTCAACCCGGGCCCCTTGCTGGAGTTGCTGCGGGATTTGCGAGATCGCAAAAGACAGGGGTCGCTTGACCTGAAGCAACTGTCAAGGATCTCCGGTTTTGCCTGGGGTACTTATTCCTATGGAGCCGGTTGTAGCGGCGATATTGGGGCGACGGTTCACGTCGAGACCGCCAATGGGGATTCGGTCAGTTTCTATGCGCAGGGGCGACCCGATTGGGTCATGTCAGTGATCGCCGGGAAAATTTTCACCTACTATCAGCGAACCCGTTTTCCTTCGGTGGTTGTGATGAGTGGCAGGTCCTTGTCGCTGGTCGGTGCTCCGGGTTCTCCGGTTGGCAGCGCCCCGACGACCAAGATTGCCCAAAAATCGTGTGAAGCATTGGGTGCCCGCCTGCCAACGCATGGGGAATACGAATTTCTGTCCATGTTGGGCGATTGGAATGGCGGGGTGTCGCTCGGTCACAAGGTCTGGGCCATGGCCGACGAGCATGTGCTGGCGCCCGACCTCAGAAATCCCTCGCCGGTTCGTCACCCCGACGAGGTCAATGTGGATGAGGTCGGCTATTACTGTGTTCGCTGATCGCCGGTGCTGGTTCAGCGGGTAGCTTCACGTACTCTTCAAACTGCGCCAGCGGCAGGGGTTTGCTGAACAGGTAGCCTTGATAAACGTGGCAGCCCTGTAGCTCAAGCGCCTCCCGCTGGGCCTGGGTCTCCACGCCTTCGGCAATCACGGCCATGTTGAGCCCCTTGGCCATGGCAATGATGGACTGCGTAACGGCATTGGCCGGACCGTTGTCCGGGATGTTGTGCACGAAGGCCTTGTCGATCTTTATCTGATCGAGTGGCAGGCGCGCCAGATAGGACAGGGAAGAAAATCCGGTACCGAAATCATC
>CAIMBE010000263.1 GCA_903839085.1 uncultured beta proteobacterium
CTGAATTGTCATTGCGCGATCCTGAATTGTCATTGCGAGCGAAGCGCGGCAATCCATGGCGGCATGGATCGCCACGGCCTGCGGCCTCGCGATGACGAACAACTGCCGCCTCGCGATGACGAACAACTGCGGCCTCGCGATGACGATCAGGGGCGGCCTCGAATTGATGATTCAACATGGTCATTTCTTCCTCCCTAGGCAGTGACGCTCAAGCCGCGTGGAATGGCACCCAGCAATTGCTGCGTGTAGGGGTGCTTCGGTCGGGCGTAGATTTCCTCGGAACTGCCGCGTTCCACAATCTCGCCCTCGCTCATCACCACAATCTCGTCCGCCATGTATTTCACCACAGCCAGGTCATGGCTGATAAAGACGTAGGTCAAACCGAATTCTTCCTGCAGGTCGAGCAGCAGATTGAGCACCGTGGCCTGCACGCTGACATCAAGCGCGCTGACGCTCTCGTCGCAGACAATGATCTCGGGCTTCATGGTCAGGCAGCGCGCAATCGCGATGCGCTGGCGCTGGCCACCCGAGAATTCGTGCGGGTACTTGCCGAAATCCTCCCGTGTCAGGCCCACTTTGTCGAGTAGCGCAAGCGCCAGGCGGGCGCGCTCGTCATCGCTGCTGCCAATCTGGTGGATGCGCATGGGCTCGATCAGGATCTGACCGACCGTGAAGCGCGGGTTCAGGCTTGCGTAGGGATTCTGAAAAATGATCTGGATGCGGCTGCGATAGGCGCGCATCGCGGCCGCGCCAAGCCGCGCCAGATCGATGCCCTCGAACATGATGCTGCCCGACGTCGCATCGGTCAGGCGCGTCAGCAGCATGCCGATGGTGGTCTTGCCCGAGCCCGACTCGCCCACCACGCCCAGGGTGCGCCCCTTGTAGAGCGAGAAACTGGCGTTCTTTACGGCGCTGAACACGCTGCGCTTGAACAGCCCCGACTTGAGCAGGTAGTCCTTGCCCAGGTCCTTCGCCTCGATCAGGGCCGCGCCAGTGATGGGCGCGCAGACGCGCTGCTCGCTGCCAAGCGGCCTCTTGTTGACGATGTCGTCGATCACCGGCAGGCGGCGCGGACGCGAGTCCAGGCGCGGACGGCAGGCCAGCAGGGCCTGCGTGTAGGCATCGCGCGGCGCGCTGAAAATATGCGCGACGTCACCCGCCTCGCGCACTTCACCGCTTCGCATGACCACCACCTGGTCCGAGATCTCGCCGACCAGGCCGAGGTCGTGGCTGATGAACAGCATGCTCATCTTCTGCCTCTGCTGCAGCCCGGCCAGCAGGTCCATGATCTGGCGCTGCACCGTCACGTCGAGCGCGGTCGTGGGTTCGTCTGCAATCAGAAGTTTTGGCTCGCAGGCGATTGCCATCGCAATCATGACGCGCTGCTGCTGCCCCCCCGAGAGCTCATGCGGGTAGGATTTCAGACGCTCCCTGGCGTTCGGGATGCCCACCTCGGCCATCAGTTCCAGCGCTCGGTCCAGCGCCGCCCGCGAACCGAGCTTCAGGTGAATCCGCAGCACTTCGGCAATCTGCTCGCCCACGGTGAAAACCGGGTTGAGCGAGCTCATCGGCTCCTGAAACACGACCGAGATGTCCTTGCCGCGCAGACGGCGCATGTCCTCGATGGAGATGCCCAGCAGATCGAGCCCGTTGTAGAGGACCTTGCTGCTCGCGTCGACCATGGCGTTGTCGGGCAGCAAGCGCACGATGCTCATGGCGCTGACGCTCTTGCCACTGCCCGATTCGCCGACCAGCGCCACCGTGCTGTTGGCCGGAACGTCAAAGCTCACGCGGTTGACCGCCCTCACGGTCTCGGTCTTGCCCATGCGAAAGGACACCGACAGATCCTGCACACTGATCAATGGACTCATGATTTATTCTTGGTTAACGTCATTGCGAGCGAAGCGCGGCAATCCATGGCGACGGCGCTGGCACGCCAACATGGATCGCCACGGCCCGCGGCCTCGCGATGGCGGAAGTAGCGTCATTGCGAGGAGCGCAGCGACGTGGCAATCCAGGAAGTCGAGGGTCATGTCTTGCGCGCCTCACCGCAACTTGGGGTCCAGCGCGTCGCGCAGGGCATCGGTCAACAGGGCAAAGGCGGTCACGAAGGTGGCCATAAAGGCGGTGGCTGCCGCCAGTTGCCACCACTTTCCCTGCACCAGTTCGGTCTGCGCTTCCGACAACATGGTGCCCCAGCTCACCATGTCCAGCGGCACGCCCAGGCCGAGATAAGACAGGATGACTTCGGCCTTGATGAAGCCGACCACATGAAGGCTCAGCTGCACCAGCACGACGTGGCTGATGTTGGGCAGGATGTGCGTGAACATGCGCGAGGCATGCGAAGCGCCAATCGCCTCGGCGGCGCGCACATACTCGCGTGAGCGGTGCTTCATGTACTCGGCGCGAACCAGCCGGTAGATGCCGGTCCATCCGACCAGACTCAGGATGATGATGACGGTCCAGTGACCGCTGCCCAGGGTGCTCGCCAGCGGCCCGGACTTGAGCACCGCCGCCAGCGCAAACACCAGGAGGATGTAAGGAATGGCCGTGAACACGTTGTATACCCACTCCAGAAAATCCCCCACAGGCCCGCCAAAATAGCCTCCAATGGCACCCAGAATGGTACCAATCAGCGTGGCAAGCAGGGCTGCAGCCAAGCCGACCGTAATGGACACCTGCGCACCCTTGATGACCTTGCTGAACACATCGCGACCCTGCTGGTCGCCGCCAAAGGGCAGCGTGTCGGCCTTCACCGTCACTGTGGTCTTGAACTTGGAAGCGCGCTCCTCCCACTCCTTGTAGCGCGTTGCCAGCGGGTCCACATCGCTGATGTCCACATTCGGCCCGGCAACGCTCTCCACGATCGCGTTTTGGGTACCGTCCGAAATCTTGCCGACAAGGTGCGGAGCGGCAAAGGGAATAGCCACCTCCTTCTGCCAATCCTTGGCCACCAGGCCCAATTGGGCGGCCAGTACGAGCAAGATGAAGAGGCCTGTAATGTAGAGTGACACCATGCCCACACGGTCATTCTTCAGGCGCTTCCACGCCTGCGCCCATACGCCAGGCGATTGCGGCAGCGTAGCCAGAATTTCGGCGCTCATTTCAGCACCACCCGTGGATCGACAAACTTGTACAACACGTCGGTGATCAGGTTGATCACCATCGTCAGCGCCGCCAGATACACCGTCGCAGCCTGGATGACGGGGTAGTCACTTCGGTTCACCGCCACCAGAATCTCTCGCCCCAGCCCGGGAATGGAGAAGAACACCTCGATCAGGAAGGAGCCGATGAACACGCCGGGCAAACCAGTGGCCACGTTGGTCAGGATCGGGATCATGGCGTTGCGCAGCACATGCTTGAACAGAATGACATTTTCGGTCACACCCTTGGCGCGTGCGGTTCGTACATAGTCCTGACCGATCTCGTCCAGAAAGAAGCTGCGATACAAGCGCGTTTGCGGCGCCAGACTGACCAGCACCGCCAGAAATACCGGCAGCGGCGCGTAGGTGATCATGTTCTTCCAGACACTGTTGCTCCAGCCCTGCACCGGAAACCAGCCAAGCAAGAAGGCAAACACATACTGGCCGACGATGATGTAGACCAGAAAGCTGATCGACAGCGCCACCGTGGTGAGAATCATGATGGCACGGTCGGTGAGGCTGCCGCGAACATAAGCCACGGCCAGACCAGCCACAATGGCCAGCACCACTTCAAGCAGCAGAATCGGAATCATGATGGTCAGCGTCGCCGGCAGGCGGCTGGAGAAGATGTTTGCAATCGACTCGTTCGTGGTCCAGCTCTTGCCCCAGTTGAAGGTAAAGACCTGCTGCACAAAGACCCAGAGTTGCTCCCACACCGACTTGTCGAGCCCCAACTGCGCTCGCAAGGAAGCAATGCGCTCCGGCGAGGCCTTCAGGCCGGCCATGATTTCGGCCGGATCGCCTCCAAAAAGCTTGAACAGGAAGAAGATCAGCAGAATGACCCCCAGCAGGGTGGGGAGCATTTGCCAAATGCGGCGCAGGATGTAAGACAACATATTTTCTTATCGCTTGGGGGAAACGCCCATGGATTTACTGACCGGGTGGATTATGCTTGCGCGGGTGTGAAAAGGCATCGGTGTTTATGACTATGAACTTTGGATTTTCGCGATTATGTTGCCTGGCGCTGATTGTGCTACTCAGCCAGGGCGCTTTCTGTGCTGACAGCAAGCCACGGGAAAAAGTGCTTCGCTACGCCTTCGAGATTGCCGAAACCGGCTTCGATCCGGCGCAGATTTCAGATGCCTACTCGCGCACGGCCGCCGAGAACATGTTCGACGCGCTGTACCACTATGACTACCTGGCGCGCCCCGCCAAGGTGCTGCCCAACGTAGCGCAGGGCATGCCCGTCATCGGCGAAGATTTCAAGACCTTCACCATCAAGGTCAAGCCCGGCATCTACTTTGCGGATGACCCGGCTTTTGGCGGCAAGAAGCGTGAATTGACAGCGCGGGATTTTGTTTTCAGCTACAAGCGCATTTTCGATCCCAAGACCAAGAGCCCGAGCTACAGCGACATGGAAGAGGCCAAGATCATCGGCATGGACGCCTTGCGCCGCGAGGCCGAAAAACCCGGCGCCAGCTTCAACTACGACACCGAGGTGGAAGGCCTGCGCGCGCTCGACCGCTACACCCTTCAATTCAAGATCGGCGACCCGCAGCCGCGCTTCATCTACAAGTATCTGGCGGACTCCGGCAGTTACGGGGCGGTGGCACGTGAGGTGGTCGAAAAGTATGGCGACAAGATCATGGAGCACCCGGTCGGCACCGGGCCCTTCAAGCTCGACCAGTGGACACGCTCGTCCAAGATCACTTTCGTGAAGAATCCCAACTTCCGCGAGGAGTTTTACGAGGCCGACCCACCCGCCGGTGACACACTGTCGCAGGAAATTTACCGCCAGATGAAGGGCAAGCGCATCCCCATCGTGGACAAGGTCGAGATTTCGATCGTCGATGAAGTACAGCCACGCTGGCTCTCGTTCCTCGGCAACGAGCATGACTTTCTGATGTACCTGCCGCCCCAATTTGCCAACCAGGCGATCCCGAACAACAAGCTGGCCCCCAACCTGGTCAAGCGCGGCATACGCATCGAGCGTTATTCCCCACCTGAGTTGACCTATACCTACTTCAACATGGAAAACCCCACGATTGGAGGTAACTCTCCTGACAAGGTGGCGCTGCGCCGTGCCATTGCGCTGGCCTACAACACGGAGGAGGAAATTCGCCTGCCGCGGCGTAACCAGGCGATCGCGGCGCAAGGTGTCATTCCGCCCAATACCTGGGGCTACGATCCCAAGTTCAAGTCCGAAATGAGCGACTACAACCCGGCACGCGCCAAGGCGCTGCTCGACATGTTCGGCTATGTCGACAAGGAAGGCGACGGCTGGCGCGACATGCCTGATGGCAAGCCTCTGCTGCTCGAATACTCGACCACGCCGTCGGCGGCGGACCGCGAGCTGAACGAAGTGTGGAGGAAGAGCATGACGGCGGTAGGCATCAAGGTCATCTTCAAGACCGCCAAGTGGCCCGAAAATCTGAAGGCCGCGCGCGCCGGCAAGCTGATGATTTGGGGGCTAGGCAACTCGGCCTCCTCGCCGGACGGCGGCAGCTTTCTGGATTTCGGCTACGGGCCGCAAAAATTCGAGGGCAATCTGGCGGCTTTCCAGAATGACGAGTACGACCGACTCTACCGCCAGCAAGTGGTCATGCCCGATGGCCCCGAGCGCATCGCCATCATGCAGCAAATGGTCAAGATTCTGGTGGCTTACATGCCCTACAAATTCAACACGCACCGCATCCGTACCGATGTGATGCAACCCTGGCTGATCGGCTACCGGCGCCATCCGACCTCCAGGGCGTTTTGGCGCTATGTGGATATTGACACCAGCAAACAGCCCAAATGAGGCGACAGGGCGGCACACGATAATCGCTAAATACCAGGACCGAAGTCATGAACCCAATTTCAAAGAAAAGCACTGCTGCACTGATGCTGGCCACAAGCCTGGTCGCCGGCAGTGTGGCAGCAGCCATCCCGCCCGGCGTGCAACTGCACCCGACCCAGACCATGATCCGCTCGAACGGTTCGGAGCCCGAGAGCATGGACCCGGCGGTCGCCGAGACCGTGCCGGCAAACCAGATCCTGCGCGATCTGTTCGAGGGCCTGACCGCGACGGACACCAGCGGCAAGACGGTGCCCGGCGTTGCCGAAAGCTGGAAGCAGACCAACGCGACGACCTGGGTCTTCAAGCTGCGCCAGAACGCCAAATTCTCCAATGGCGACCCGGTCACGGCCGAGGACTTTGTCTACGGCATCCGACGCTTCGTGGATCCCAAGACGGCTTCCCCCTACGCCACCACCTTCGGCGTTTTTCTGCTCAATGGTCTGGAAGTCGCGCAGGGCAAGAAACCAACCAGCGAGATCGGCGTCAAGGCGCTCGACAAGTTCACGCTGGAACTCAAGACCCAGGACCCGGTCGCCTTCATGCCGGAACTTGTGGCCAACACCCAACTCGGGCCGGTCCACAAGGCGACGGTGGAAAAGTGGGGCAAGGACTGGGTCAAGCCCGGCAACATGGTGGGCAATGGCGCTTATGTATTCAAGGACTGGCAGGTCAACAACCGAATCGTCGTGGAAAAGAACCCGCAGTACTGGGACGCTGCCAACACCACACTGACGCGTGTGACCTACCTGCCGATCGAGGATCAGCCTGCCGACGTCAAACTGTGGGAATCGGGCGAGACCGACTACGTCTATCAGCTGCCGCCCGGCGTGTTCGACAAGTACAAGGCCCAGTACCCCAAGGAACTGCGCAACCAGGCCATCATCGGCCTGCGCTATTACGACTACCAGACCAGAGACCCGGCGTTCAAGGACGTGCGCGTGCGCAAGGCGCTCTCGATGGTGATAGACCGTGAGATCCTGTCCAGGCGCGTCACCGCCGACGGGCAGGCCGCCGCCTACAGCCTGATCGTGCCGGGTGTGGTGGGCGCCGACCCGACGCCCTACGAGTGGGCCACCTGGACTATGGACAAGCGCGTTGCCGAGGCCAAGAGGCTGCTGGAGCAGGCCGGGGTGAAGCCGGGCACCAAGTACGTCTTTTCGTACAACACCAGTGAATACCACAAAAAAATGGCGATTTTTGTGGCCTCGGAGTGGAAGACCAAGCTGGGCATCATCATGGAGACCGAAAGCATGGAATTCAAGGTGCTGGCCAAGAAGCGCCACGACGGCTCCTTCCAGATCGCGCGCAACGGCTGGCTGGCGGACTACAACGATGCCACCACCTTCCTGGCGCTGGTGCGTTGCGACTCGGACCAGAACACCAACCACCACTGCAACCGGGAGGCCGAGGCCATCATTCAAAAGGGCACACAGTCGACCGATGTGGCCAAACGCAAGGCACTGCTGACCCAGGCCTCCAAAATGATCATGGACGACTACCCGATGATTCCCTTGCTGCAGTACTCGCTGCCGCGCCTGATCAAGCCCTATGTCGGCGGCTATTCCGAGCTGAACCCGCAGGACCACTACCGCTCCAAAGACTTCTACATCATCAAGCACTGAGGGAATGACCAATTGCAAACGCACCAGTTTTGCGTCATTGCGAGCGCAGCGCGGCAATCCACTGTTAATCCGTCATTGCGAGGAGCGACAGCGACGCGGCAACACGGCCTGCGGCCTCGCAGTGACGAAGTGATTTCCCCTAGAGACTGAGTCATGTGGTCCTACACCCTGCGCCGGGTTCTGGCGACGCTGCCGACCATGCTCGCGGTGATATCGGTGTGCTACTTCCTGCTGCACGCCACGCCGGGCGGGCCGTTCGACAGCGAGCGCCAGGTCTCGGCCGCGGTGCTGGCCAATCTGCAGGCCAAGTACCACCTTGACCTGCCGCTGTGGCAGCAGTACCTGATGTACCTGCAGAGCCTGCTGCAAGGCGACCTCGGCGCATCTTTTCGCTACGCCGACTGGTCGGTCAATGACCTGGTGGCCAACGCGCTGCCGGTGTCGGCAGCCATTGGTGGCGGCTCACTGATCCTCTCGCTGATCATCGGCGTGGGCCTGGGGATCGTCGCGGCATTGCGCCAGAACAGCGCGGCTGACCACTTCGTCATGCTGATCGGCAACGTCGGCAGCGCCGTGCCGAGTTTTGTCATCGGGCCGGTGCTGATCATCGTGTTTGCGATTCTTCTCAAGTGGCTGCCGGCCGGTGGCTGGCACGATTTCGAGTTGCGCTTCATGGTCTTGCCGATGCTGCTGCTGACCTTCATCAACGTGTCGGTCATCGGGCGTGTCATGCGCGGCAGCCTGATCGAGGTGATGCACAGCAACTTCATCCGCACCGCGCGCGCCAAGGGCCTGCCCACGCGCGTGGTGGTGCTGCGCCACGCGCTCAAGCCCGCGCTCCTGCCGGTGGTCTCGCTGGTCGGTCCGCTGGCGATATCGAGCATCACGTCGGCCCTCGTAACCGAGACCGTCTTCTCGCTGCCGGGCCTGGGCAAGCTGATCGTCAACGGCGCCGGCAACCGCGACTACACCCTGGTGCTGGGCCTGGTGGTGCTGGTCGCGGTGCTGACCGTGACGCTCAATTTGCTGGTCGACCTGGCCTATGCCTGGCTCGACCCGAAGATCCGGTACTAGGCGCCATGTTGACGTCCCAACAGTTCAACGCTCTGGCGGCCACGGTGACGCAGGACGGCGACGCCCCGGCCAGTGCGCGCAGCCTGTGGAGCGATGCGCGCCGGCGCTTCCTGCGCAACAAGGCCGCAGTCGTCAGCCTGTGCCTGCTGCTGCTGGTCGCCAGCGCCTGTGTCATTGGCCCCTGGGTCTTGCCGCATGCATTTGACAGCGCCGATTGGGATGCCATGAGCATCGGCCCGAGCCTGAAGAACGCGCATTTCTGGGGCACCGATGAGGCTGGGCGCGACTTGCTGGTGCGCTGCCTGGTCGGTGGCCGCATCTCGCTCACGGTCGGCCTGCTGGCCACGCTGGCCTCGGTCTCGCTGGGCATCGCCTGGGGCGCGACGGCGGGTTTTCTCGGTGGCAAGGTCGATGCCCTGATGATGCGCATCGTCGACATGATGTATGCCATTCCCTACCTGCTGATCGCCATTTTGCTGGTGACCATCCTGGGGCGCGAGTTTTACCTGGTGGTGATCACCATCACGGTGTTTTCCTGGATGGACATGGCGCGCGTGGTGCGCGGTCAGACCCTCTCCTTGCGATCGATGGAATACGTGGAAGCGGCGCGTGCCATGGGCGTGTCGACGACACGCA
>CAIMBE010000264.1 GCA_903839085.1 uncultured beta proteobacterium
GGCCAGCACCTTGATCGAGGGGTGCCGGTCGACAAAGTCACCGATCGTCTTTGCGGCCAGCATCATGACCGCCACCGAAGCGATCACGGCGGCCACCATGATGCTGAGTTGATTCACCATGCCGACGGCGGTGATCACCGAGTCGAGCGAGAAGACGATGTCGACGATGCCGATCTGGACAATCGTCCGCCAGAACAGGTTGGCGCCGGTCTTCAGCTCTTGAACGCCGGCGCTGGCCTCCTTGGTCGGTTGCGCCTCGACCTCCAGAAAGATTTCGTGCGAGGCCTTGTAGAGCAGGAACAGGCCGCCGCCCAGCAGGATCAGGTCGCGACCGCTGATCTCGTTGCCAAACGCGGCAAACAGCGGCGCGGTGAGCGTCATCACCCAGGCCAGGCTGAACAGCAGTGCGATGCGCGACAGCATCGCAAAGCCCAGCCCCAGGCGGCGCGCCAGATCGCGCTGTTCGGCCGGCAGGCGGCCCACCAGGATGCTGACAAAGATGATGTTGTCGATGCCCAGGACGATTTCCAGCGCGGCCAGCATGAAGAATGCAATCCAGGTGTTGGGGTCGGCGAGCAGTTCCATGGGTGTCTTCGGTCGTGTTGAAAAGAACCGGAGTTTAAGGTCGGCGCTGCGATCGTGCCGGCAAGGGTCTAAGATGCGCGCTGCCTGCTGTTCCACATTTTCTTCGGAGGACCTTCCATGACCATTTCCATGTACCAGGCCAGCGTGCCCTCATTTGTCAGGACGCTGGGCAATCTGTCGGCCATTCTTGACAAGGCGCAGGCCCATGCCGACGCCAAAAAGCTCGATCCTGCCGCGCTGACCAGCTACCGTCTGTTTCCTGACATGCTGCCCATGACCAAGCAGGTGCAGATTGCCTGCGACGCCGCCAAGGGACTGGTGGCGCGCCTGTCAGGGCTGGCCAATCCGGTCCATGAGGACAACGAAAAAACCCTGGCCGAGTTGCAGGCGCGCATCGCCAAGACCCTGGCCTTTGTCCAGAGCGTGACGCCGGCCCAGATCGATGGCACCGAGGACAAGGACATCGTGGTCAAGCGCGGCGACACGGAGACGCACTACAAGGGCCAGCAGTTTCTGCTTGGCAATGCCCTGCCGAACTTTTACTTCCATGTGACCACGGCCTACAACATCCTGCGCCACAACGGCGTCGAGATCGGCAAGCGCGATTACCTCGGAAAAGTCTAGCCCAGAATCGCGACACCCTTGATCTGCGCGTACAGCGCGAGCCCCGGCACCAGTCCGAGCGTGCGCGCCGAGCGCGCCGTGATGCGGGCCAGCAGCGGGCTGCCCGCCACATCGAGCGAGACCATCACCTGACCCGGGTTGTCGGGCGACACGGCGCTCACGGTGGCGCGCAGGATGTTGAGGATGCTGGTACCGCTCTGCTGCTGCAGGGTCAGGCTGACGTCGCGCGCCTGGACCCGGATGCGCAGCGTCTGCCCGACCGTGGCCGCGTGCCGGGGCACCAGCAGCGTGGCGCCGGCAAAGCCGGTTCGGGTCAGGTGGTCTTGCGCGTCATGGCCGAGGACTTCGACGCGCAGCACGGCGGCCGCGCCGTCGCCATGCGCCAGCGGCAGGTCGAGCCGGGTCAGCAACTGGTCGACCGGGCCATGGGCGAGGACGCGCCCGGACTCCAGCAACACCAGATCGTCGGCCAGCCGGGCCACTTCGTCGGGCGCATGGCTGACGTAGAGCACCGGGATATCGAGTTCGCGGTGCAGACCTTCGAGATAAGGCA
>CAIMBE010000265.1 GCA_903839085.1 uncultured beta proteobacterium
GGACATCAACGACAATTTTGACGACAACCCGCTGGCTTACTTCAAGGAATTCCGCGATGCCCATGCCGGTGTCGCCGGCTCCTCGGCCGAGCTCAGGGCGCGCGCCTGCAGCACACGCAGTCTGGAGCAGCTCAAGGCCGACGTGCTGGCCGGGCAACTGCCGCAGGTGAGCTGGATCGTTGCCGCAGAACTCGACTCCGAGCACCCGGGGCCTTCCAGTCCGGCGCAGGGCGCTGACTTCACGGCGCGCGTGCTGGGCGCGCTCACTGCCAGTCCCGAGGTCTGGGGTCGCACTGTTTTGATCCTGAACTATGACGAGAACGACGGCTACTTCGACCATATGCCGCCGCCTGCTGTCCCGTCCTGGGTGAACTGGCATGCCGATCCGGCGCTGGCGCTGCTGGCCGGAGACTCCAACGTGGACACGCGGGGCGAATATCACGAGACGCTGGTCAGCTACCGCGCCAGCGCGTCGGATCAGGCCCTGCTGCATCGTCCCTACGGACTCGGACCCAGGGTGCCGATGCTGGTCATCTCGCCCTGGAGCCGCGGCGGCTGGGTCAACTCGCA
The DNA here is from genome assembly GCA_903839085.1 of uncultured beta proteobacterium. Taxonomy (GTDB): domain Bacteria; phylum Pseudomonadota; class Gammaproteobacteria; order Burkholderiales; family Burkholderiaceae_C; genus Rhodoferax. The sequence continues at coordinate 571 of CAIMBE010000265.1, forward strand.
GGTGTTCGACCATACTTCCGTGATCCGCCTCATGGAGCGCCGCTTCGGAGTGATGGAGCCCAATATTTCGGCCTGGCGGCGCGCGGTTTGCGGTGACCTGACCAGTACGCTGGATTTCACCCGTCCCGGGCATCGGACGGTGCCGCCGCTGCCCGGCACGGCGCTGCTGGCGGCGCGCGCGCTCGCGCTGCCAGGGCGCAGCATGCCGTCGTTGCCCTCGACGCCGCAGGCCTTGACCCAGGATCCAGGCGTGCGCCCCTCGCGCGCCCTGCCGTATCAATTGCAGGTCCACAGCAATTGCGAGGCCGACACGCAGATCGTTCGACTCGAATTCGTCAACGTCGGTGCCGCGGCGGCGGTATTTCATGTCTACGACCAACTTAACCTGGGGCGGATTCCAAGGCGCTACACGGTCGACGCGGGTCGCAGCATCACGGGCGACTGGTCGCTTGAGTGTCAAGCCGGACACTACGACCTGTGGGTGCTTGGACCCAACGGCTTTCACAGGCACTTCACGGGCCAGCTGGGACCCGCATCAGCAGCACCGCGGGCTTGGCCGGACATGGAAATCGGCTACGACCTGATCAGGGGCGAATTGACGGCACGACTGCAAAACAGGGGCACTGCGGCCTGCACCTTCCTGTTCCAGGCCAACGCCTACTTCGGCTCCCGGGTGGTGTGCCAGCGGGTCGCAGCACAGGCTCAAGCGCTGCAACGCTGGGCCCTCAAGTCCAGTGGCTACTGGTACGACTTCACGCTGCGCGTGCCCGAATTGAGTGGATTTGGACGCCGCTTTGCGGGACGCATGGAAACCGGCGCCGACTCGATCAGCGACCCGGCCATGGCCACATCGACTGCGCCGGCGAGTTATTCGTGCCAAGGCCGTGCCGCTCGTAATGGAGAGGCTTGCGGACTACGCTGAACGCGGGCGCTGGGTATCCGGGTGAACCCGTTCCTATCCCTCCTGTCTGGTGCGTGCTGTGGCCGTTCCCCCGTAGAGGCGTTCAAATACCGGCGTCGCCATCAGTGTCGTGATGATCGCCATCATGACCATGATGGCGAACAGGCCGGCCTCGATGATGCCTCGCTGCAGGCCTATGTTCAATATGATCAGTTCCATCAGGCCGCGCGCATTCATCAGCGTGCCCACCGCCATCGCTTCGCGGTGGCTTTCGCCGTGCCAGCGGGCCGCGGCGTAGCAGGCAACGCCCTTGCCCAGGGTCGCCGCCAGCAGCACGACGCAGGCGAGAAACCACAGATAGGGCGTGTTGAGTAAGCCGATGTGGGTGTTCAGGCCCGAATAGACAAAGAACACCGGCAGCAGGAAGGCGGTTGTCAGCGGGTAGACGATGCGATGCAGCTCGGCAGCGAACTTGCCGCGCGGCATGGCGATGCCCATGATGAACGCGCCAAACACGGCATAGATCTGGATGAAGTCGGTAAACCATGCCCCCAGCATGACCAGCAGCAGCACAAAGACCAGCGTGCCCTGGCTGATCTCGCCGCGGGCTTCCACCATGTTGCCGAGCGGGCGCAGCCAGCGCCGCAGGAACTGCAAGGCAAACAGGCCGAACAGGAGGCCACCACCAATGGCGTAGAAAGCGAGCTCGGGCCGGCTTTGAAAACTGGCCAGCACAACGGCCAAGACGCACCAGGCGGCGGCGTCGTCGATCGACCCGGCCGCCAGGGCCAGGGTGCCGAGCGAGGTCTTGGACAGACCTTGCTCGAAGATGATGCGTGCCAGCATCGGGAACGCGGTGATGGACATGGCCGCTCCCATGAACAACATGGCCTGCAGCAAGGTGGTCCTGGCAGAAAACAGTGCGCTTTCGCCGAGCAGGTAATAGGCCAGCAGGGCGCCCAGCGCGAACGGCACGACGATGCCGGCGAGCGAGACCGATGCGGCGCTGCGCAGGCGCGACTTGATCAGGTCCAGGTCAAACTCCACGCCGATCAGAAACATGTAGAGCACCAGTCCCAACTGGCTGATGGCGAACAGGATCGGCTTTGACTCGGCAGGGAACAGGTAGGTGCTCCAGGCCGGCGCCAGCCAGCCCATCAGGGACGGCCCCATGAGGACGCCGGCGATCATTTCGCTGACCACCTGGGACTGGCCCAGGCGCCTGAAAACCAGGGCCGTGACGCGGCACACGCCGAGAATGAAAGCCAGCTGCAGAAAGAGCAGCACCGAGAGGTCAAAGCTGCTCATGTCCGCGCCTCGAGCCAGGACTGAACCGCTTTGATTCGCGCCTGTTCGATCAACCGGCCAATGCCTTTCCCGTCCGACCCGGCAGCCAGGGCGCTTTGCGCGATCGCCTGCGTGGCGACACTTTGCGCCGCCGACAGGGCGGCCAGCAGGCGCGGCGCCTGGGGGTAAGGTGCGTCGCTCAGTCCGAGACGTCCGCGCGCATCGCATTCGCAGGCCAGCA
>CAIMBE010000266.1 GCA_903839085.1 uncultured beta proteobacterium
AGGGGGCTAATTTTCCTTGGGGCGGCCCGTCGGAAAATTGCAACCCCACGCTCGTCGCTGCGCGTACTGCGCTGCCCCCCGAGGGGGCTAATTTTCCTTGGCGCGGCCCGTCGGAAAATTGCAACCCCACGCTCGTCGCTGCGCGTACTGCGCTGCCCCCCGAGGGGGCTAATTTTCCTTGGGGCGGCCCGTCGGAAAATTGCAACCCCACGCTCGTCGCTGCGCGTACTGCGCTGCCCCCCGAGGGGGCGCAGCCTCGCTTGGGGCGGCCCGGCGCGTCGGCTTTCATGGCAGCTGAGGCAGCGGACCGGCCGCCAGCAGTTCGCGCAGATCGCGCGCAAAGCCCTCCAGATCGGCCTCGATGCGGCCGATCGAGCGCCCCAGCACGTTGTAGGCGAGCACGGCGGGAATGGCAACCGCCAGTCCGGCGGCCGTCATCACGAGCGACTCGCCGACCGGTCCGGAAATCTTGTCGATCGTCACCTGCCCGGCGCTGGCGATACCGATCAGGGCGTGATAGATGCCCCATACGGTGCCCAGCAAACCGACAAAGGGCGCGGTCGAACCCACCGTGGCCAGCAGCACCTGGCCATACTGCAACTTGGCCAGCGCCCCATGCAGGGCGTCGCGCAGCACCCGGGTCAGCTGCTGCGACCTGTCACCGGCGGCGGCCAGCGTTCCGGCCTCCTGCAGCCGCGTCGCGGCAAGCATCGGCGCCAGCAGGTCTTCACGATCGAAGGCCTTCAATTTTTCCTGCGCATCGGCCAGCGATGCCGATTGCCAGAAGGCCGCCGTGCAGCGCGCCACGTCGCCCCCGGCGCGCCGCAGCAGCCACGCTTTCCAGAGAATCACGACCCAGCTGGCGACCGACATGAAGAGCAGGATCAGTGCCACCGCCTGCGTGACGGCGTCACCCTGCAAGAACAGCTGGACGGCGTTCATTTGAGCCCAAGGACATCAAACATGTCGAACAAGCCTGACTTCCTTGCGGCCAGAAAATGGGCAGCGCGCAGACTGCCCTGCGCGTAGGTGGCACGGCTGCTCGATTTGTGGCTGATCTCGATGCGCTCGCCGGTGCCGGCGAAAAGCACCGTGTGGTCGCCCACGATGTCGCCGCCGCGGATGGCGGAGAATCCGATGCTCGAGGGATCGCGCTCGCCGGTGACGCCCTCGCGGGCATAGACGGCGCAGTCCTTGAGATCACGCCCGAGTTCGGCCGCGATCACTTCGCCCATCTTGAGCGCGGTGCCCGACGGCGCGTCGACCTTGTGACGATGATGGGCCTCGATGATCTCGATGTCGAAGCCGCTGGACAGGGACCGGGCGGCCATCTGCAGCAGCTTGAGCGTGACGTTCACGCCCACGCTCATGTTGGGCGCCATCACGATCGCGATGTCCTGCGCGGCGGCGGCAATGTCTGCTTTCTGCGCCTCGCTGAATCCGGTGGTCCCGATCACCATCTTGACGCCCAGGCGGCGGCAAACCTGCAGATGGGCCAGGGTCCCCTCGGGTCGCGTGAAATCAATCAGGACATCGGCATCCTTGAGCCCGGCGCCAAGGTCGGCCGTGATCCGCACGGTGCTGCTCTGGCCGAGAAACGCCGTCGCATCCGCGCCAATCATCGGGCTTGCCGCGAGGTCCAGGGCACCGACCAGGGTGCACAGCGCATCGGCCTGCACCGATTCAATCAGCATCCGGCCCATGCGCCCGGAGGCTCCTGCCACGGCAATTCCCTGGCTCATGATGATCAGGGGCCGGTCGACTCAAGGGGCGGATAGCTTGCCGGCAAGGGCGCCAACGGCTTGGGCTCGACCTTCCTGGCCGGCATCGGCAACTGTTTCAAGCTCTCCTCGCTCATCTCGAGCACCGGCACTTTGCCGGTGGTCCGCCCGGAGTCCAGCGAAGCCACGAAATCCGCCTCGCTGGGCATCGGGTCGGCCTCGATCCGGTCCAGCTCGTCGCCCTTGAAGGTGACAGTGAGTTTGCGCATCTGCGATGGCAGGCCCTGGCGCTTGAAAGTGAAGACGTAATCCCAGCGGTCGGCGTGAAACATGCTGGTCAGCAAAGGCGTGCCCAGGATGTCGCGCACCTGGGCCCGGCTCAGGCCCGGCTTGAGCGCAGTCGCCTGCTCCTTGGACACAAAATTGCCCTGCACAATGTCAATTTTGTAGGGCGTCACCAGGCCGGCGATGTTGGTGCTGACGCTGTTCACGCTGGCACAGGCCACCAGGCCCGCGCTGCCCGCCAAAAGCATGATCCACCTGGCACTACGACAATTAAGATCAGACATGGGATGAGTTGAGGTCTAGCGATATGATCGGGCGATTGTACCGGCTGTACCTGGATCAGCGCTCGCTTCGCTGGCAAGAGAGAGACCCCCCATGACCAATATCGACGAACTCAAAAGCACAGGGCTCAAGGCCACCTTGCCGCGACTGAAGATACTGGAGATTTTCCAGAAAAGCAGGCGCCGCCACATGACGGCCGAGGATCTCTACAAGGTGCTGCTGCAGGAGCGCTCGGACGTCGGCCTGGCAACGGTCTACCGCGTCCTGTCCCAATTCGAGCACGCCGACATCCTGAGCCGCAGCCATTTCGAGGGCGGCAAAGCGGTCTACGAGCTCAACGAGGGCGAGCACCACGACCATCTGGTGTGCCTGGACTGCGGCAAGGTCGAGGAGTTCTACGACGCTGAAATTGAAAAACGCCAGCAGGCGGTTGCCAAGACCAAGGGCTTTGCCATTGCCGACCATGCCTTGAGCCTGTACGCCCACTGCACGACGGACAAGTGCCCGCACCGGGCGGGCGGCGATAGCGGGCCGGCCTGACCCGCGCCTTATTCAGCCGGGTCCATCGCCTTGCGGTGGCGCTCGACAAATTCCTGATAGGTATCGATGCCACGAAACTGAAGAATGGTGTTGCGCACCGCGGCTTCCACCAGCACGGCGATATTGCGACCGGCCACCACCTGGATCACGACTTTTCGCACCGGGACACCGAGCACGTCCTGGGTCAGCGGCTCGTGCGGAATACGCTCGTACTCGCGCTCCAGCGTTTCACGGCGCACCAGGTGCACGATCAGCTTGAGCCGCATCTTGCGCCGGACCGCCGTCTCACCAAAGATGCAGCGGATATCGAGCAGGCCGATGCCGCGCACTTCGAGCAGGTTGGTCAACAGTTCGGGGCAGCGGCCCTCAATGGTGTCCTGGTTGATGCGATAGAGGTCGACCGCATCGTCGGCGACCAAGCCATTGCCGCGCGAGATCAGTTCGAGCCCGAGTTCGCTCTTGCCGAGCCCGGATTCGCCGGTGATCAGGACGCCCAGACCCAGAATGTCCATGAACACGCCGTGCATGGTGCAGCGATCGGCAAAATACTTGGACAGGTAGGCGCGCAGCACATCGATCACAAAAGCCGAAGAGCCCTGCGTCGCGAACATCGGGATCTGGGCCCGCTCGCACATCAGCGACAGCGCCGGCGGCGCCACCTGACCGTCGGCCAGGACCAGCACCGGCGGCTCCAGCGTCACGATGCGGGAAGTGCGGCGCGCACAATCCTCTGGCGTTGCGTTGGTCAGGTAGGCAATCTCGCGCTCGCCCAGGATCTGGACGCGGTAGGGGTGAATGTAGTTCAGGTGCCCGACCAGGTCAGCGCCGGAGCGCGCAGCGCGCACCGCGCCCTCGTCAAAGCGGCGCTCGGAGGCGCCCAGGCCGGCCACCCATTCCCACTTCAGCGTGCCTCGGAATTCTTCAAACAGGACATTGGCACTGACAACATTGGGTTTCACGACAGCTCCCGGGGAAAAAGCGTTTGACGCCGCAAGGATCAGGCCACTTGCGCGGAGCGCCAGCTGGCAATCAGACCATGCAGACCGGCTGCCGTCGCGCTGGTCGCCAGCTTCTCGCGCAGGGCGGCGTCGCTCAGCAGTTCGGCGATCTCGGAGAGGATCTCCAGGTGCTTTTGCGTTGCCGCCTCGGGTACCAGCAGAAAGATCAGCAGGTCGACCGCCTTGTCGTCCGGCGCGTCAAACACAATCGGCTGCGCGAGCTGAAACACGGCCGCCATCGGCGCCTTCAAGCCCTTGATGCGGCCATGCGGTATCGCAACACCATGGCCGAGGCCGGTCGAACCCAGCCGCTCTCTGGAAAAAAGACTGTCGGTCACCAACGCGCGACTCAGGCCATGCAATCGTTCAAACAGCAGACCGGCCTCTTCAAAAGCTCTTTTCTTGCTGCTGGCATCTACATGCACAAGCACCTGGTCAGGCGGCAGGATGGACGAAAGTCGATTCATATTCTGCGCCAGATTATGCACTCAAGCGCAGTCTGTCGAGGCTTCTCGTCTGCCGTTGACCCAGGAATGCCTTGAACCTCAAGGCTGACGGCACTTCTGACGATTCAGTCGACGAGAATTTAGACCGATTGCCAAACAGAAGCTTTGGCAAGATACTCTGATGCAAAAATAACAGAATGCGGGTTTCCTGTACGGCTCGAAGCCCCAGTTTTTCAAATTATCGGGAGAGAGCCCATGTACCCAGGCAAGTACGCCACCCTGCACGCTGACCGGCCGGCCTTCATCATGGCCGATACCGGCGAGGCCATGCGCTATGCAGAACTCGAACAGCGCAGCAACCAGCTGGCCCATGTGCTGCGTGCCCAGGGTCTGAGGCGCCTGGACCACTACGCCGTGTTCATGGAGAACAACAGCCGCTATATCGAGGCCTGCGTGGCGGGTGAGCGCACCGGGCTCTACTACACCTGCATCAACTCCTACCTCACGGCTGACGAGCTGGCCTACATTCTCAACAACAGCGAGTCACAGCTGCTGATCACCTCAAAAGCCTGTTTCGAGGTCGCCCGAAAGGCCCTGGTCGATTGCCCCCGGGTGGCCCTGTGCCTGGTCGTTGGCGGCGGTGTCAACCTGCAAGAAAAGGCGGGAACGGCCGTCATAAGCGACTACGAGAAGGCATTGGCGGGCAAGCCCGACACGCCAGTTGACGACGAGGCGCTGGGTACGGCCATGCTTTATTCTTCAGGCACCACAGGCCGGCCCAAAGGAGTCCTGCGGGCCTTGCCCGACAATCCCCCGAGCCAGCCTCTGCCCTTGAGCGCCCTCCTTCAGCAACTCTGGCAGTGCGAGGAGGGGATGGTCTACCTGTCACCGGCGCCCCTGTATCACTCGGCGCCTCTGGCCAATGTGACGATGGTGATTCGCAACGGCGGCACGGCCATCGTGATGGAGCATTTTGACCCAGAGCAGTACCTGTCGCTGATCGAGCGCTACCGCATCACGCACACGCAGCTGGTGCCCACCATGTTCAGCCGCATGCTCAAGCTCGCGCCCGAGATTCGGGCGCGTTACGACCTGTCGTCCCTGAGGATCGCGCTGCATGCCGCTGCGCCTTGTCCGCCGCAGGTGAAGGAGCAGATGATCGACTGGTGGGGCCCCATCATTCACGAATACTATGGCGCGACCGAGGCGCTTGGCTTCACCGCCTGCAACAGCGCTGAATGGCTGGCCCACCGCGGCACCGTGGGCCGCGTTCTGTTCGGTGACCTGCACATCCTGGATGACCAGATGCAGCCCATGCCCAAGGGAATGCCTGGCGAGATCTGGTTCAAGACCGCTTCCCCCTTCGTCTATTACAACGACCCCGAGCGCACGGCCCTGACCTGCTCGCCCGATGGCAGCATGACCACCGTGGGCGACATAGGCTTCGTCGATGACGACGGCTTCCTGCACCTGACGGATCGCGCCACCTACATGATCATTTCAGGCGGCGTCAATATCTACCCGCAGGAATGCGAGAACCTGCTCATCACCCATCCCAAAGTGGCCGATGCCGCTGTTTTTGGTGTGCCAAATCACGACCTGGGCGAAGAGGTGAAGGCCGTGGTGCAGCCGATGCCCGGGATTGCCGCAGGTCCTGCGCTGGCGCAGGAATTGATGGAATTCTGCGCAGAGCATCTTTCCCGTCAAAAATGTCCGCGCTCAGTGGACTTCAGCGAACAGTTGCCGCGCTCGCCGACCGGCAAGCTGTTCAAGCGCAAACTGCGCGATCCCTTCTGGGTCGGGCATGAAAGTCGCATTGTCTGACGCCGTGATGGCATCGGTAAAACCCTAAAGCACCGCGCCCTCTCGCGGCCGATCGCAGGAACCGCAGAGCCGGCACCCCGGTCGGCCCTGGCATGATCGGCCGTCGCACCAAAAAGAAGGCCGCCCATCAGGGCGGCCGGCAGAATCTGGTGGCCATTGAGGCCTGGGCTACATCACCCGTTTCGGTGTCTCATGATGATGGTCCTGCAGCCTGTCCTTGTGACGCACGACCTGCCGGTCAAGCTTGTCGACCAGTTCATCCACCGCAGCATACAGATCGGCGTGCGAACTCTCGGCAAATATGTCGGACCCCTTGACATGGATGTTGCACTCCGCTCGCTGTCGACCCTCCTTTTCCTTCTGCTTTTCGATGGTGAGCAGCACCTTGACATCGACCACCTGATCAAAATGCCGAACGATCCGATCAAGCTTGCTCGTGACGTAACTGCGCAGAGCCGGGGTGACCTCGAGGTGATGGCCGCTGATCGTCAAGTTCATAAATACTCTCCTGTTGCTTTCCGGGTTGAACAAACACCAACAAATTCACTATGCCCCCTGCGGGCCCAAAGTGCAATACCTTTTGTTGATGCAATGCAATTAAAACAGAACTTTGCAAAATATTCCGGCCGCGACAGGCCGGCGCGCCGGTGCGATAATTTGGCCACCTTGACTATGGGAGAAGACTCCTTGTTACCCGTTCCCAGTTGCTAGCTTTCAATTCCCTTGACTGCATCGGGGTTGAAAGCAAAAACCCGCAAGCTTTGCCAGATGCAATCACCATTTAGGGAGTAAGCCATGCTCAACATATTCACGCTCGCCAATGGCCGGCTGTTCCAGGAAGAGATCGACGCCCTGGAAGAACTCTCCAAGTTTCAGCCGATCTGGGTTGACCTGGAGGCCCCCACCCTCGAAGAAAAGCGCTGGATCAAACAGTACTACGGTCTGTCGATCCCGGAGGACGCGATGGACGAGGACATCGAGGAGTCCGCGCGCTTTTACCGGGAAGACAACGACGAACTGCACATCCGCAGCGACTTCCTGATCGCCGACGACGACGAGCCGCGCACGGTGCGCGTCGCCTTCATCCTGAACCTGGAGAACGACGCCCTCAAGAGCAAGGGCGTGCTGTTTTCGATTCACGATGAGGATGTGCCGGTCTTTCGCCTGCTGCGCATGCGCGCGCGCCGCGCCCCGGGGCTGATCGAAGACGCCAAGGAAGTGCTGCTCAAGCTGTTCGACGCCGACGCCGAGTACTCGGCCGACACGCTCGAAGGCATCTACGATGAGGTCGAGAAGGTCAGCAACAAGGTGCTGTCGGGCAATATGACCGATGACCTGGCCGGCGAGGTGCTGGGCGCGATTGCGCGCCACGAGGACATGAGCGGGAGGATCCGGCGCAACGTGATGGACACGCGGCGCGCCGTCAGCTTCATGATGCGCAGCAAGATGCTCAACAGCGAGCAGTTCGAAGAAGCCAGGCAGATCCTGCGCGACATGGACTCGCTCGATTCGCACACCGCCTTCCTGTTCGACAAGATCAACTTCCTGATGGATGCCACGGTCGGTTTCATCAACATCAACCAGAACAAGATCATCAAGATCTTCTCGGTCGCCAGCGTCGCACTGCTGCCGCCAACCCTGATTGCCAGCATCTACGGCATGAATTTCAAGTTTCTTCCGGAACTCGATTGGACACTGGGCTACCCCTACGCGCTGGTGCTGATGGTGGCCAGCGCGCTGGTGCCGATGTGGTATTTCAGGAAGCGGGGCTGGCTGAAGTAAGGTCGCGCCATCCGTCCTGGCACAGGACCGGGTTCAGGCTCCAAACAGGGCAGCGATACTTGTCCGGTTCGGATGCATCACAACGCCCTTTTCAGTGATCAAGGCAGTGACCAGTTCCGCCGGCGTCACATCAAAAGCCGGGTTGCGCACCCGCACGCCCTGCGCCGCCCACTGGCAATCGCGAAAGCCGGTCACCTCCTGGGCCGCGCGTTCCTCGATCGGAATCGCCGCCCCGTCGGCAACACTCAGATCGATGGTGGAGAGCGGGCAGGCGACGTAGAACGGGATGCCGTGGCGCCGCGCCAGCACCGCCACCATGTAGGTGCCGATCTTGTTGGCGACGTCGCCATTGGCGGCCACGCGGTCGGTGCCGACAATGACGGCATCGACCTCGCCGTGGCTCATCAGATGCCCGGCCATGTTGTCCGTGATCAGCGTCACCGGAATAGCTTCCTGCACCATCTCCCAGGCCGTCAGGCGCGCGCCCTGCAGAAAGGGGCGGGTCTCGTCGGCGATCACCGAAATGCGCTTGCCGCCCTCTACCGCCGATCGGATGACGCCAAGCGCCGTGCCATGGCCGGCGGTGGCCAGGGCACCGGCATTGCAGTGGGTCAGAACGCGGGCGCCGTCGGCGAGCAAGGCCGCACCGTGCGCGCCCATGGCGCGGTTGATGCGGACGTCCTCTGCCGCTATTTCATGCGCTTCGCCAAGCAAGATATCGGCAATTTCGGTCAGCGCCCGCGACTGGCTGCTGTCCCAGACGCGGCGCATGCGCTTGAGCGCCCAGAACAGGTTGACCGCGGTCGGGCGGCTCTCAGCCAGCACCTCGAAGGCGCGCTCCAGCCCGGCGCCGAAGACACCCCGGCTCTCCTGTTGCAGCGCCAGGGCTTCGAGTGCAATGCCGTAGGCGGCGGCGCAGCCGATGGCCGGCGCGCCGCGCACCACCATAGCCCGGATGCCCTGGGCAACCTCGGCGGCCGAGCCATGGCGCAAGTACTCGAAACGCGCCGGCAGCACCCGCTGGTCGATCATTTCAAGCGCGCCGGCGCGCCAGCGCAGCGTCTCTACCCCGGACCGGACATTCATCATTGAGACTTCCATGAATCATGACAGCGCGGATCGCCATTGCGAGCGGCGTAGCGGCGCGGCAATCCGGGAAGTCCTGGGGCATGGATCGCCACGGCCTGCGGCCTCGCGATGACGCAAGCAGGTGCCTTGCCCTCCAGAAAGATCAACAGTTGATTGATCACGATTCAGCCCCTGGCGCGTTGGCCATAGGTTTTGAATTTTTCCAGCACCAGTTGCATCTGGCTCGTCGAAAGAAGATGGGGTTCGCCAATTTGCAGCGTGCTCCAGTACTGCTCGCACAAGGACTCGACTTCGAGCGCCAGCGCCATGGCCGCCCTCAGATCGGCGCCCAGGGCCAGCATGCCATGATTCCCAAGCAGGCAGGCTTTGCGCTGTGCCAGCGCCTGCAAGGCGAGGTCAGAGAGTTCCTGGCTGCCAAACAGCGCATAGGGCGAGCAGCGGATGCTGTCGCCGCCCGCTGCGGCAATCATGTAGTGAAAGGCGGGGACCTCCCGCTGCAGACAGGCCAGCGTGGTCGCATAGCGCGAATGCGTGTGCACGACCGCGCCGATGTCGGCGCGGGCGGCCAGGATGTCGCGGTGGATGCGCCACTCGCTCGATGGCTTGCCGCCGCTCAGAACGGCGCCCGAAAAATCCATTTCCACAAGCGACGGGGCTGTCAGATCCTCCGCAGGAACCCCGGAAGGCGTGACCAGAAAGGTGTCCTGCAACCGGACCCCGACATTGCCCGAGGTGCCGCGATTCAGACCCAGCGCGCTCAGTTTTCGCATTGCCTCCAGCATCGCCTGGCGCAAGGCCGGGTCACGCTCGGGCGCGCTGGCATGCGGCTTTCCCATCAGTTCCCCAGCAGGCGGCCCGCCACGGCCTGCAAACGCTCTTTCATGGCCGGATCGCGCGCCTCTGGCGCCGTGATCAGGGCGTGCTGTAGCGCGCTGCGGCAGGCACAGCCCGGCGCAAGGCTGTCGGACCGCAGGCGCGGCGCCACTTTCCTGACCAGGCTGCGCGCCGCATCGGCGTTGGCCAGCAGGACCCTGACAATCGCTTCCACGGTGACGGCGTCATGGCCGGGATGCCAGCAGTCGAAATCGGTGACCATCGCCACCGTCGCGTAGCACAGCTCGGCTTCCCGCGCCAGTTTGGCTTCGGGCATGTTGGTCATGCCGATCACGTCACAGTTCCAGCTTCGGTAAAGCCTGGACTCGGCCAGGCTGGAGAACTGCGGGCCCTCCATCGCGAGATAGGTTCCGCCGCGCACCAGCGCAATCCCCGACTCGCGGGCAGCAAGGTCCAGGTGATCGCCCAGGCGCTTGCAGACCGGATGCGCCATCGAAACGTGGGCCACCAGCCCGGTGCCAAAAAAACTCTTCTCGCGTGCGAAGGTCCGATCGATGAACTGGTCGACGATCACGAAGGTGCCGGGCGGCAGATCTTCCCGCAGGGAGCCGACCGCGCTGAGCGAGACCAGATCGGTCACGCCGGCGCGCTTGAGGGCATCGATGTTGGCCAGATAATTGATGCCCGAAGGCGGTATCCGGTGGCCGCGCCCGTGGCGCGGCAGAAAGACCATGGCTTGCCCATCGAGTTCACCAAACAGCAATTCGTCGGAGGCCTCGCCAAACGGCGACGCCACCCGCACCCAGCGCTTGTTGACCAGGCCTTCGATGTCATAGACACCGCTGCCGCCGATGACGCCCAGAACCGGTTGGCCGTCCACGCTGGTCATGCCGCGGTCTTGTCCCGCAGTTCTCGGCGCAGTATCTTGCCGACCGGGGTCTTGGGCAGTTCGGCACGGAACTCGATGACCTTGGGCTGCTTGTAGCCGGTCAGGTTTTCCTTGCAGTAGGCGCGCACCTGCGCCTCGGTCAGTTCCGGATTCTTGCGCGCAATCACCAGTTTGACCGCCTCGCCGGTCTTGGCGTCGGGAACACCGACGCAGGCGCATTCCAGCACGCCCTCAAGCTGCGAAACGACGTCCTCAAGCTCGGTCGGAAAGACGTTGAAGCCGCTGACCAGGATCATGTCCTTCTTGCGATCCACGATCCTGAAGAAGCCCCGCTCGTCCATGACCCCGACGTCACCGGTCTTGAAGTAGCCATCGCTCGTCATGACTTTGGCGGTCTCGTCGGGACGCTGCCAGTAGCCCGCCATCACCTGCGGACCCTTGATCGCGATTTCACCGCGCTCGCCGGGCGCGACCTCCTTGCCGTCGTCGTCCAGCAGCCTGAGCCAGGTGTTCGATATCGGAATGCCGATCGTGCCGCTGTACTCGGTCGTGACAACCGAATTGGAGGTGGCAATCGGAGAGGTCTCGCTCAGGCCATAACCTTCCGCGATCGCGCAGCCGGTCCTCTCGAACCAGAGCTTCGCGACGGCACTTTGCACCGCCGTGCCACCACCCGCCGAGACCACCAGGTGGCTCCAGTCGATCTTGTTGAAGTCGGGATGGTTGGCCATGCCGTTGAACAGGGTGTTGACCGCCGGCAGGACATGAATCCTGTGCTTGGCCAGTTCGCCGAGCGTTGCCACCATGTCGCGCGGATTGGGAATCAGGATCAGCTTGCCGCCCAGCCTCATCGACATCATCATGCCGACCGTGAAGGCGAAGATGTGATACAGCGGCAAGGCGCAAACGATGTTGATCTGCTCGCCCGCTGGTATCTTCTTCAGGGCCGGCTGAAACCAGGCCTCCGCCTGCAACAGGTTGGCCACCAGGTTGCGCTGCAGCAGCACCGCCCCCTTGGAGACGCCGGTGGTGCCGCCGGTGTACTGCAGTGCCGCCACGTCATCGGGCTTGATCGCCACCTTCTTCAGCGCGCCGCTGGTGCCGCTGGCAATGGCGGCGTTGAAGCGAACCGCGCCGGGCAGCGTGAACGCGGGCACCAGCTTCTTCTTGTGGCGCACCACGTAATTGACCAGCGCGCCCTTGATGAGGCCCAGGCAGTCGCCCATGGCGCACAACACGACGTGCTTGACCGGCGTGGCGGCCACGCATTTCTCCAGGACCGAGGCGAAATTCTCCAGGATCACGATCGCCTTGGACCCGGAGTCCTTGAGCTGGTGTTCCAGTTCACGCGCCGTGTACAGGGGGTTGATGTTGACCAGTGTGTATCCGGCGCGCAGGATGGCGCAGACGGCAATCGGGTACTGCATCACATTGGGCATCATGACGGCGATGCGGTCGCCCTTGGCAAGCCCCAGGCCCTGCAGATAGACCGCAAAAGCCTGGCTCAGGCTGTCGATCTGCGCGTAGGTCTGCTCCTTGCCCATGAAGCTGTAGGCCGGACGCGCGGCAAACTTCTTGAAGCTCTCGCCCACCATGTCAACCATGGACGCATATTGAGTGACGTCAATATCGGCCGGAACACCTTCGGGATAGCTCTTGAGCCAAATGCGATCTGACATGCTTGCCTCCTGTTCAGTAAAGAAAAGGCCCCGAACCAGCGGGGCCTCCGACTGTCGTCAAGCTGCCAGCTTATCAGGTTTTGAGCACCGTCAGAACCTCATCGAGCATCTTCTTGGCATCACCGAACAGCATCCGGTTGTTCTCCTTGTAGAACAGCGGGTTGTCCACGCCGGCATAGCCTGAAGCCATGCTGCGCTTCATCACGATGGAGGTCTTGGCCTTCCAGACTTCGAGCACCGGCATGCCGGCGATCGGGCTGCTCGGATCGTCCTGCGCGCCCGGATTCACGATGTCGTTGGCGCCGATCACCATCACCACATCGGTCTTCGGGAAGTCATCGTTCAACTCGTCCATCTCCAGCACGATGTCGTACGGCACCTTGGCTTCGGCCAGCAGCACGTTCATGTGACCGGGCATACGACCGGCCACCGGGTGGATACCAAAACGGATATTGACCTTCTTCGCGCGCAGCAGTTTGGTGATTTCAAACACCGTGTGCTGGGCTTGCGCCACCGCCATGCCGTAGCCCGGAACAATGATGACGCTCTTGGCTTCGCGCAGCAGTTCTGCTGTTTCGGCACTGCTGATAGGCACCACCTCGCCAGCCGGTTGCGCCGCGTCACCCTTGGGCGCAACGGTTCCGCCGGCGGTACCAAAGCCACCCGCAATGACGCTGATAAAGCTGCGGTTCATGGCCTTGCACATGATGTAGGACAGAATCGCGCCGCTGGAGCCGACCAGGGCACCAACGACGATCAACAGGTCGTTGGAGAGCATGAAACCGGTGGCCGCTGCGGCCCATCCGGAATAGCTGTTGAGCATGGACACCACGACCGGCATGTCAGCGCCACCAATGGCCATCACCATATGAATACCAAATAGACCCGCGATGATGGTCATGACAATCAGCGGGACGATGCCATCGGTGATCGAATGGGCGTTCATGAAGACACCGCCAAAGTAGATCACCACCAGCAGTCCGGCCAGGTTCATCCAGTGACGCCCCGGCAATGTCAGCGGGGAACCGCCGATCTTGCCGTTGAGCTTGCCGAACGCGATCAGCGAACCGGTGAATGTCACCACACCAATCAGGATGCCCACGTAGATTTCGATCGAATGAATCGACTTCTCGGCCCCTTGCAGGTGCGAGGTCGGGTCGAAATAGCTGGCAAAGCCCACCAGTGCCGCCGCCATGCCGACCAGGCTGTGCATGAGCGCAACCAGTTCAGGCATCTGCGTCATCTGCACGGTACGCGCGGCATAGACACCGATGGCGCCACCGACTGCCATGGCGCCGATGATCCACGGAATGCCGGCAGCAGAAACGCGCGGTCCGAAGACGGTCGCCAGGACGGCAATGGTCATGCCTATCATGCCGTAGAGATTGCCGCGCCGGGAGGTCTCGGGATTGGACAAGCCTCCAAGACTCAGCACAAAAAGAATCGTAGCTCCAATGTAGGAGACGGTCGCCAAACTGTCACTCATGATGGTCTCCTTTATTTACGGAACATTGCCAGCATGCGTTGCGTGACCGCAAAGCCGCCGAACATATTGATGGTCGTCAGGACGATGCCAGCGACAGCGAGCCAGCGGATCCAGTCCGTCGTGCCTGCGGGTGGCGCGATCTGCACCAGAGCGCCAATGGCAATGATGCTGGAGATGGCGTTGGTCACGCTCATCAGCGGCGTGTGCAGCGCGGGTGTCACGTTCCAGACCACCATATAACCCACAAAGCAGGCCAGCACGAAGACCGTGAAGTGCGCAAGGAAGGCGCCCGGTGCGTTGGCACCGACAAACCAGAACATCAGGGCTGCGACGCCGAACACGATGGCCAGCTTGCTGCCAGCCATGGGTTCGCCACCACCGCCGTGGCCGTGGCCCTTCTTCGCCTGCGCTGGCGCAGCCGGTTTGGCAGCAGCCGGGGCTGCCACCTGCTTGGGCGGCGGCGGTGGCCAGGTGATGCTGCCCTCTTTGGTGACGGTCAGGCCGCGGATGGCCTCGTCTTCCATGTTGATATTGGCGATGCCGTCCTTGGCTTTGCACAGCTCCTCGGCCAGGCGCCACAGGTTGGTGCCGTACAGCGTGGAGGACTGCTTGGCCAGGCGCGAGGCCAGGTCGGTGTAGCCGACGATGGTCACGCCGTGTCTCACCACGGCCTCACCCGGTACGGTCAGCTCGCAGTTGCCGCCGCGCTCAGCCGCCATGTCAACAATGACGCTGCCGGGCTTCATGCTCTTGACCATCTCTGCGGTGATCAGCTTGGGCGCGGGCTTGCCCGGGATCAGCGCGGTGGTGATGATGATGTCCACCTCCCGGGCCTGCTTGGCGTACATGTCGCGCTGGGCCTGCTGGAAGCCCTCGCTCATGACCTTGGCGTAACCGCCGCCGCCGGAGCCTTCTTCTTCGTAATCGACAGCCACGAATTCGCCACCCATCGAGATAACCTGATCGGCCACCTCGGCACGGGTGTCATTGGCGCGCACGATGGCGCCCAGTCCGACGGCGGTTCCTATGGCGGCAAGACCAGCCACACCGGCACCCGCAATGAAAACCTTGGCTGGCTGGACCTTGCCCGCAGCCGTGATCTGGCCCGCAAAGAAGCGGCCGAAAGCGTTGGCGGCCTCGACGACGGCGCGGTAGCCGGCCACACCAGCCTGGGAAGTCAGTGCGTCCATCTTCTGCGCGCGGCTCAGCATGCGCGGCAAGGAGTCGATGGCCAGCACGGTCGCCTTCTTGGCGGTGAGCTGCTGCATCAATTCGGGGTTTTGCGCCGGCCAGATGAAGCCGATCAGGATGCCGCCTTCGCGCATCATGTCAACTTCGGCCGGGGTCGGAACGCAGACCTTGAAGACGATGTCTGAACCGGCCCAGAGCGCCGCGGCGCCATCGACAATCTGCGCACCGGCGGCCCGGTAGGAGTCGTCGGAACAGTTCGCCGCATCGCCGGCACCGGACTCGACCGAAACGGCGAATCCGAGCTTGATCAGCTTTTCGACCACCTCTGGCACGGTGGCCACACGTTTTTCACCCGGGAAAATCTCACGCGGCACACCGATGCGTTGGGGTGATTTGTTGGTGCCAGTTTCCATTAAGCGACTCCTCAGCTTGATTCTTTACAACAGTGGGTGCGGCACTTCACCGTTGGCAAGCAAGGCGGAAGAGGCTGCGCGCAGAGCTTAACTGACTTTGCCGCCCATGCCGGCCGGGTGATTCATGACGTGGATCAATGAAACAGCAATTTCCTAATCGGCCTTGATCTGAGCCCGGCGCACGATGTCGCTCCAAATTTTTTGCTCGCGCGCAATGAAGGCGGCGAACTCGGACGAAGGCCCGCCACCGCCAACCGCATTGTCGTTGGCGAAGCGCTCGGTGACAGCGCTCGACCTGAGCGCCTTGAGCGACTCCTCCTGCAGCCGCCTGACAATCTCGGGCGGCGTGCCGGCCGGCGCCAGGATGCCGTACCACTGCGAAGTCTCGAAATCCTTGAACCCCATCTCCGCCACCGTCGGCACGTCCGGCAACTGCGAGATGCGCTGCTGCGTTCCGACCGCGATCGCGCGCAGCTTGCCGCTCTTGATGTGCGCCGACAGCGCCGGCAGGCCGGCCGAGGAAGCCTGCGTGCGCCCGGCCAGCAGGTCGGTCAGCTGCGGGCCGGTGCCGCGGTAGGGGATGTGGGTGATGAACATGCCGGTGACCAGCTTGAGGTATTCCATCGCCAGATGCCCGGCGCTGGCGTTGCCGGCCGAGCCGTAGTTGAGCTGGCCCGGATTCTTTTTTGCATAGGCCACAAACTCGCGAAAATTCTTCGCCGGTACGTCGGCATGCACGACAAACACATTGGGCACCTTGGCCAACAGCGTGACCGGAATGAAATCCCTGCTCACGTCGTACGGCTGGTTGGCGAGCATGTAGGGGTTGACGGCCAGGGTGCCGACATGACCCAGGATGATGGTGTGGCCGTCGGGCGCCGCCTTCGCCACATCCAACATTGCAACCACGCCGGCGCCGCCCGGCTTGTTCTCCACAAACACGTTCTGGCCAAGTTGTTTGGTCAACTCCGCGGCCACTGAGCGAGCCACGATTTCCGAAGTGCCTCCTGGCGCGAAGGGAACGACGAAGCGGATCGGCTTGGAAGGCCAGGCGGTCTGCGCGCTCAGGGGTGAGAACGCCGCGCTCAGACCGGCTGCGCCGGTGGCGATCAGCAGGTGACGACGCTGAAGTGGTGTGAGAGGATTCATTGGATTCTTTCGGCCATCTCGGTTGGCAAGAGGTATTCGATGCATGCTTGTGGGAAAAGAATAGCCACTGCGAGCGCAGCGTGGCAGTCCATGCATTCTGGAGACATGGATCGCCGCGGCCTGCGGCCTCGCGATGACGAGATAAGGTGCTTTGACAATTTTGCCTCCAGCTAACGGGCGATTCAAAATTGATAGCGGCGCAGGCCGCCGTCAACCGGGATGACTGTACCCGTGATGTAGCCGGCCAGCGGGGAGGCGAGAAAACAAACCAGATGCGCCAGTTCCCCGGGTTCGCCGTAGCGCCCGACCGGTATTTCATTGTCAGATTGCCACTGCCGGTATTCGGGCGTGTAGTTGCGCAGGATCTGCTCC
This sequence comes from uncultured beta proteobacterium, assembly GCA_903839085.1. Taxonomy (GTDB): domain Bacteria; phylum Pseudomonadota; class Gammaproteobacteria; order Burkholderiales; family Burkholderiaceae_C; genus Rhodoferax. The sequence goes on from CAIMBE010000266.1 coordinate 16,981, forward strand.
GACAGGATGCGTCCGGGCGGCACGCAGTTGACCGTGATGCCATGCTTGCCGACCATCCGGCTCAGGCCCTTGGCCCAGCTGTGGATGCCGGCCTTGGCGCAGAACGCGCCGTTCACATGCTCGGGTTCGCTCTTGCCGGTGATGTTGATGATGCGCCCCCACTTGCGCGCCATCATCTGATCGAGCAGCGCGTCGGCGATCTGGCGCGGACGGTGAAAGTTCAGGGTCATCGCTTCCTGCCAGCGCTCCTCGCTGACGTGCAATTCGGTGAAGCTGCGCGAGCCGCCGGCGTTGTTCACCAGAATATCGACGGCGCCCAGGGCGGCGATGGCGGCGGCGCAGAGCCTCGGCGCCGCGTCCTCGGCGTACAGGTCCGACTCAATGATGCCCGGGCGATGACCGCCGGCGGCGACGATCTGATCGGCCACCTCCTCGAGCAGATTCCGGCGTCGCGCCGAAATCGCGACCCGGACGCCTTCGGCCGCGAGGGCCAGGGCGATGCTGCGGCCAATGCCGGTGCTGGCGCCGGTGATCAGGGCGGTCTTGTCTCTGAGTTGAAGGTCCATGCGGTCTGCTCCAGGGTTTTGTGACGGCTTGCGGCAATGCAATGGCAAGGATAATCTCACACCTATGGACAAGCAGCAGATCGGTCAAAGAGTGGTCGTCGGACTGAGCGGCGGCGTCGACTCGGCCGTGACCGCCTGGTTGCTCAAGCAGCAGGGCCATCAGGTGATCGGCATCTTCATGAAGAACTGGGAGGGTGACGACGATGACGCGTACTGCTCCTCCAATATCGACTTCGTCGACGCCGCCGCCGTGGCGGACGTGATCGGCATCGAACTCGAACACGTCAACTTCTCGTCCGAGTACAAGGACCGCGTCTTTGCCGAATTCCTGCGCGAGTACCAGTCCGGGCGCACCCCCAACCCCGACATTCTTTGCAACGCCGAGATCAAGTTCAAGGCCTTTCTGGAGCACGCGCTGCGCCTGGGGGCCCGGAAGATCGCCACCGGCCATTACGCGCGCGTGCGCCTCAATGCGCAGACACAGAAGCACGAACTGCTCAAGGGGCTGGACCGCTCCAAGGACCAGAGCTATTTCCTGCACCGCCTGAACCAGGCGCAGCTCGCGAAGACGCTGTTTCCGCTGGGTGAGCTGCACAAGACCGAGGTGCGCCGCATGGCCCTGGAGATCGGTCTGCCCAACGCAGGCAAGAAGGATTCCACCGGCATCTGCTTTATCGGCGAGCGACCGTTCCGGGACTTCCTGAACCGATACATCGCGCGCGAACCCGGCCCGATCAAGGACGAGCGTGGCCGCACCATCGGCCAGCATCTGGGTTTGAGCTTTTATACCCTCGGTCAGCGCCAGGGCCTGGGCATCGGCGGACTCAAGGCCAAAGGCGCGCTGCGGGGCGGCGGCGAACACCAGCCCTGGTTTGTGGCGCGCAAGGAAACCCAAAACAACACGCTGTGGGTGGTGCAGGGCCACGAACACCCCTGGCTCCAGTCGAGCGCGCTTGGCGCGCAGGATGCGAGTTGGGTGGCGGGCTCACCGCCCGCCGAGGGTCCGTTTTCGGCGAAAACCCGCTATCGGCAGTTGGACGCGCCCTGCACACTCGCGGCCGGCGCCGGCGACGGCTTCACGCTGCACTTTCCCGAGCCCCAGTGGGCGGTAACGCCGGGCCAGTCCGCCGTGCTGTATGACGGCGAGATCTGCCTCGGTGGTGGCGTGATCGACTCAGCGCAAGGGAGTTGACCCGAACCCTAGCCCATGCGCGCGAGCAGCGTTTCCATGTCCTTGAGCATCAGGTCCAGACCGGCCTGCTGCGCCTCGTCGGGCCGCATGCAGCTCTGCAGCTCCTGTTCCACAAAGCACATCGTCATGCGCAGGTAGGTGCTGTCGAGCGCCTTTCGCACGGCCGAGAACTGTTGTCCGATCTTGAGACAGCTCTCGCCCTCCTCGATCATGCGCTGCAGGCCCCGGATCTGCCCCTCGGCGCGGCGCAGCCGATTGAGCACATCGGTCCGTGCACCTGCATCTGTCAGTACGGTCATCTTGTCTTCTCCCTTTGTAATGCGCGCCACGCCATGCGTAGATGCGAGCCCCTGCTGGAATTCATGCGCTGCAAGCTCAGGACATCGCGCCAGGGCGACTTAGTTGGCGCAACCGATCTGGGCTTCTGGCACGCCCAGCTTCTTCAGGATGATACCGAGCGGGCAAAAGTTGGTAAACCCCGACTGAAACAGATTGGCGCCGACAAAGGCGGTAAAGGCGAGCGCCCACTTGCTGATGAAGAACGGACTTCCCTCGACGCCAAGCGCCAGTGAAATCATGACGAAGGCGCCGGCAAAGACCAAAATATAACGTTGAACATTCATGCTGATAACTCCTGGAGATTGATAAAACTTACTTGTGCAGACGGTTGATGCCCAGCATCCCCATCACGTACTTCTCGTAAATGGGTTCGGACGTGCCTTTTTTTAGCTTGCGCATGAAATATTTTTCATAGGCGATCTTGGCCAGATGGACCCATTTGCCCTTCTTGAACCAGTTCACATTGCGCGGCGGAATCTGCGGCAGGGCGACGAAGGCCGCGCCCGTGTCGCCCATGTCCGCCAGACAGACGGCGTTCCAGGTGCCCTTGGCGGTGGCAGGCCTGCCCAGCAGATCGTCGGCAATGTTGTGGCAGATGGCCGTCATCATGCTTTCGATCATGTAGCCGGTCTTCGGCGTGCCGGTCGCCACCGGCGTGACCTCGACCGGGGGAATGGCAACGCAGACGCCGGCGGAGTAGATGTTGCGGTAGGCCTTGCTGCGCTGGAACTCGTCAATCAGCACGAAGCCGCGCGGGTTGCACAGATTGGGCACGGCCGCGACCGCATCGACGCCCTTGAAGGCGGGCAGCATCATGGACAGCTTGAAAGCCAGTTCATGCTCCTTATAGACCTGGCCCAGGTCGTCGAGCTGCGTGACAAACATCTTGCCGGCCTCGACCCGCGTGGTCTTCGCGTTGGTGACCCACTTCATGTCGCGCCCGCGCAGTTCGGACTCCAGCATCGACTTGCTGTCGCCGACACCCCCGAGCCCCAGATGGCCAATGTAGGGCTCGCTGGTGACGAACGTGATCGGCACCTTGCTGCGCAATTTGCGCCGGCGCAGGTCAGTGTCGAGAATGAATGCAAATTCATAGGCCGGGCCAAAGCAGCTCGCCCCCGGCATCGCGCCAATCACCAGCGGTCCCGGATTCTTGAGGAACTCCTGGTAGTCGGCAAAGAATTCCTGGGCATGGTCGATGTGGCAGATCGAGTGACTAAAGCCACCGCCGCCGGATTTGCCCGGCCCGGCGCCAGGGATCTCGTCGAAGGCGAGCTTGGGGCCGGTGGCGATCAGCAGATAGTCATAGTCGAGTGTTTCACCATCGGAAAAAACAAGCTTGTTGCCGTTCGCATCGATCTGCGTCACGGCCTTGGCGATAAATCCGATCTTCTTGCGCTCCAGGTAAGGCGCGATCGGCAGCGTCACCGCTTCACGCTCGCGCCAGCCAACGGCCACCCATGGGTTGCTGGGGACGAACTGGAAATAGTCGGTCCTGTTGACCACAGTGATGCGGTGCTCCTTGGGCAGCAGTTCCCGCATCTCGTAAGCGGCGGGCATGCCGCCGATTCCTGCACCCATGATGACGATATGCGCCATGTACTGTCTCCTTCGTTTAAAAGATGATGAAAAAACTCAGCGATGAAAACGTTCGCGCCGGCGGGCAAAGCCCATGTGCCCGCGGTAGAGAGCGAAATAAAGCACCGGAATGACGACCAGCGTCAGCAGCGTCGAGACCAGAATGCCAAAAATCAGCGACACGGCAAGGCCGTTGAAGATCGGGTCGTCAAGGATGAAGAAGGCGCCGATCATGGCCGCCAGCCCGGTCAGGGCGATCGGCTGCGCGCGCACCGCCGCCGAGCGCACGACGGCGTCGCGGAACGCCAGGCCCTGCGCCACCTGGAGCTCGATGAAGTCGACCAGCAGGATCGAGTTGCGCACGATGATGCCGGCCAGCGCGATCATGCCGATCATCGACGTCGCCGTGAATTGCGCGCCCATCAAGGCGTGCCCCGGCATGACCCCGATGATGGTCAGCGGAATCGGCGCCATGATGACCAGCGGCGTCAGGTAACTGCGAAATTGCGCCACCACCAGCAGATAGATCAGGATCAGGCCGACGCCATAGGCCGCGCCCATGTCGCGGAAGGTTTCATAGGTGATCTGCCATTCGCCATCCCACTTGATGGCGTATTCGCGGTACGGATCCGACGGCTGCCTGATCCAGTATTCGCCCAGTTCGCGGGTGCCCGGCAAGGCCGCCTGTGCCAGCTTGCCGCGAATCGAGAACAGGCCGTACAAGGGCGAGTCGAGCTTGCCGGCCATGTCGCCAAAGACGTAGCTGACGCCCTGCAGGTCTTTGCTGAAGAGGGGCTTGTCGATCACGCCGCGCTCAACCTGCACCAGTTCCGACAGCGGCACGATCTGGCCATTGGCGGCGCGCAGCGGGATGGCCAGCAGGTTGTCCAGGCCAATCTGCGACGCCAGCGGCAGTTGCAGGCGCACCGGCACCGGGTATTTGCTCTGACCGTCATGCAGGTAGGCTGCGTCCGACCCCGACAGCGCGATGGCCGCGCTCTGCGCCACCAGCGCCACCGGAATGCCGAGCGACTCGGCGCGCTGGCGGCGCACCCGAAGATAGACGCGCGAGGCGTTTTCCTTGAGCGAGGTGTCGACGCCGACGATGTCGGGCGTGTCGGCAAAGGCCTTCGCCACCCTGGCTGCGACTGCCTGGCGTCCGGCCTCGTCCGGACCGTAGACCTCGGCCACCAGCGGTGACATCACCGGCGGTCCGGGCGGCACCTCCACCACCTTGATGCGGGCGTTGTGGCGCAGGCCGATCTTCTCGAGCTCGGGACGCAGGCGCTGCGCGATCACATGGCTCTTTTGGCTGCGATGCTGCTTGTCCACCAGATTCACCTGCAGGTCGCCCTGCTCGGCCTCGGCGCGCAGATAGTACTGCCGCACCAGGCCGTTGAACGTGATCGGCGAGGCGGTTCCCGCATAGGCCTGCAGGTTCAGCACTTCGGGTTGTTTCGCCAGGAAGGCCCCCAATTCGTGCAGCGTGGCGGCCGTGTTTTCCAATGGCGTTCCGGCCGGCATTTCGATCACGACCTGGAACTCGCTCTTGTTGTCAAAGGGCAGCATCTTCATCACCACCCACTGCACCAGAGTCAGGCCGACCGAGAGGGCCAGCGCGACCAGAATGCCGCCAAGCAGCAGCCAGCGCTTGCGCGCACTCGTCAGAAACGGCGTCAGCACCCGCTTGAACAAGGTCTGCAGGCGCGGGCCCAGGCCCTTGGGCTCAGCATGCGCGGAGTCGGCCGCCGGATGCGCTTTCATCAATTTGAGCGCCAGCCAGGGTGTGACGGTGAACGCGATCGCCAGCGACAGCGCCATGCCCAGGCTCGAGTTGATCGGGATCGGGCTCATGTAAGGACCCATCAGGCCCGAGACAAAGGCCATCGGCAGCAAGGCCGCGATCACGGTCAGCGTCGCCAGAATGGTCGGGCCGCCGACCTCGTCGACCGCGCGCGGAATGATTTCCTTGAGCGTGGCGTGCGGCGTCAACTGCTGATGGCGGTGAATGTTTTCGACCACCACGATGGCATCGTCGACCAGAATGCCGATCGAGAAGATGAGCGCGAACAGGGACACCCGGTTCAGCGTGAAACCCCAGGCCCAGGACGCAAACAGCGTTGCCGTCAGGGTCAGAATGACCGCAGCACCGACGATCACGGCCTCGCGCCGGCCCAGGGCAAAACCGACCAGCAAAATCACCGAGCCGGTGGCAAAAGCCAGCTTCTGAATCAGCTTGTTGGCCTTCTCGGCGGCCGTCTCGCCATAGTCGCGCGTGATCGTGGTCTCGACGTTGGCCGGAATCACGGTGTTGCTCAGGGCACTGACGCGCTCACGCACGGCGCGCGACACATCGACCGCGTTTTCACCCGGCTTCTTGGTCACTGTAAGGGTCACCGCCGGCTGCACGCTGCCGGCCTGCTCCGATGCCCCGCCCGGAGTGAACCAGACGTAGCGCTGCGGCAGCTGGGCGCCGTCCTCGATGCGGGCCACCTCGCGCAGGTACACCGGCAAGCCCTTGCTGACGCCGACGATCAGGTCGCCCACATCCTGCGCCGACCGCAGGAATTCACCGGTCTCGACGCTCAGCATCTGTCCGGCCCTGGACGCCGTATCGAGCACCGCGCCTGAGGGCATGCCAAAGTTCGACGCCGCCAGCGCCTGCTTGAGGGCGATCAGGTCGACCCCGCGCTCGCGCAGGCGCACCGCGTCGAGCCAGACATGCACGGCCCGGCCCGGCCCGCCAATGGTCTGAACCTCGCGTGTCCCGGGCACGCGCTTGACTTCAGCCTCGACGGCATGCGCGACCCGCTCCAGTTCGGACGCCGGCAGTGCGTCGCGACCCGACAGCGTGATGGCGACGACCGGCACATCATCGATGCCCTTGGGTTTGACGATCGGGCTCAGGGTGCCCAGGTCGCGCGGCAGCCAATCCTGATTGGCGTTGAGCACGTCATAGAGCCGAACCAGCGCCTCGGTGCGCGGCACGCCGACCTTGAACTGCACCGTCATCACCGCCAGCCCGGGGCGCGCCACGGAGTAGGTGTGTTCGATGCCGGCAATCTGGCTCAGCACCTGCTCGGCCGGGCGCGCCACCATGTTTTGCACGTCCTCGCTGCTGGCGCCGGGAAACGGGATCAGCACATTGGCCATCGTCACATTGATTTGCGGCTCTTCCTCGCGCGGCGTCACCAGCACCGCAAACAGCCCCAGCAGCAAGGCCACCAGCGCCAGCAGGGGCGTCAGCGCGTTGTCCTGGAAAGCGGCGGCAATGCGTCCGGAGACGCCCATTCTTGACTTGTCTTTCATGCCGGCCTCACTTGGCCGCAGCGGCCTGGGCGCCTGCCAGGCCGGCCTTGACCGGGTCCAGCGCCACGCGGTCGCCGTTGCTCAAGCCCGCCACGACCTCGATGCCATCGGCACCGTGTTCGGCGCCGAGCCGAACCGCCTTTAGCGCAAAGCCCTTGCCGCTGAGCACGTAGACAGCGGTCAGTTCACCACGGCGCAGCAGCGCCTGAGCCGGCACCACCATGCGCTCTACCTGAGCGCCGGCAAAACGCACCTTGACCTGCTGTCCGGGCAGCAGGGAGCTTGCAGCCTGGGCCGGCAACTCGAAACGCCACTCGATGGTCTGCGACACCGGGTCGGCGGTGGGCACCGTGCTGGTCGATACCGGACGAAGCCACTGCGCCGTCGCGCCGTTTTGCACCTGCACCTCGACGGCGGAGGCGGAACGGGCGACGCCCGAACGCGACACCGGCACCTGCACCACGGCCCGTATCGGCAATGGCGCGTAAAGCGTCAGCAGAGGTTTGCCCGGCACCGCCAGATCGCCGGCTTCGGTGTGCGTCTGCAAAACCCAACCCTCGAAGGGCGCGAGCACCCGGGTGAAGCCCTGCGCCAAGGCCGACAGCCGCGCGCCGGCGCCGGCCTGGTCATGGCCCGCCAGCGCCGCCTTGAGTTGCGAATCCGCTGCGTCCAATGCCGCAGCGCTGACAAAACCCTTGCTCTGCAGATCGCGCGTGCGGTCAAAACTTGCCTGCGCGTTGCGCAACTCGGCCTGCGCCTGCGCCACCTGCGCCTGGCTGCGCTGCACGCCGGTCTGCGCCTCGCGGTCATCGATGGTCGCCAGCACCTGACCGGCGCGCACCTTGTCGCCGGCCTTGACCGTCAGCGTCACGACACGCCCGGACGCCTGCGCCGAAATCGTGCTCTGCTTGACGGGCTGGATCACACCATCGAGTTCAAAGCCGGAGCCCACAGACTTGAGCTGCGCGGGCACCACCGCCACCTCGTTCGCGCCTTGCGCCATGGCGACGGAAGTGACAAGCAGACCCGAGCACAGCAAGGCGTGTCGGGCGGGACGGCCGAGCCTGGAAAGAGCGGAAAAAGGAAGTGAAGTCATATGACACCTTAATATACCTACGGGAGTATACACGAATACCCCCCACAGTACAAGTGGGTCATGAATTTTGCGGGATCTACCGGGCACGGACGCGCCAATCGACTCGTACGAAAAATGCAAGCAAAAAAAAGGCCCGCAGCTATTGGGCTGCGGGCCCTTTGTTAACGAATCAAAAAAAGTCCAGCTTAGAACGGAATGTCGTCGTCCATGTCGTCGAAGCCGCTGGACGGCTTGGACGCTGCCGGCGCCGGGCGCTGCGCTGGCGAAGCGGGCGCTCGCGCTGCCGGGGCGGCACGCGAATAGCCGCCGCCTTCCTCGTCGCCCGAGGGTTCGCCCATGCCTTCGCGGCTGCCGAGCATCTGCATCTCATTGGCAATGATGTCGGTGGCGTATTTCTCGATGCCGTCCTTGTCGGTGTACTTGCGCGTCTTGATTCGCCCCTCGACGTAGACCGAGCGGCCCTTCTTCAGATACTGGCCGACAATTTCGGCCAGCTTGCCGAAGAACGTGACGCGGTGCCACTCGGTCTCCTCGACCATTTCGCCGGTCTTGCTCTTGTATTTGCTGCTGGTGGCAATCGTGACATTGGCGACTGGGTCGCCGCTGGGCAGATAGCGGACTTCGGGGTCGCGACCCAGGTTGCCAACGAGAATGACTTTGTTAACAGAGGCCATGGTTTTCCCTTTAATCAGTTGGAGACGGAGCCAAGAGTCTGTCCCGCAAGGTTTGAGGCGTCATTATCCCGCCTTTGGCGCGCGCATCGGCCAGGCCACCGCGAGCCACAGCAGCATGGCGGCGGCGCAGCAGGCAAACAGGCCCTGCGCACCCAGGTGCTTGACCAGCCAGCCGCCGGCCACGCCACCGGCAAAGAAGCCAATCGACTGCAGCGTGTTGTAGACGCCCATGGCGGCGCCGCGCGCGTGCGCCGGCGCAACCCGCGAGGCCATGCTCGGCTGGCTGGCTTCGAGCACATTGAAACCGCAGAAGAAAACGAACAGCAAGGCCGCCAGCGCGCCGACGCCGGGCGAGCCCGCTGCCAGCGCCAGAAAGCCCAGTTGCACCAGCGCAATCAGCCCCACAGCGGTCAGAAAGACCGCGCGCAGGTAGCCGCGCCTTTCCAGTGGAAAAACCCCGCCCATCACAACAAACGAGGCCAGCACCGCCGGCAGGTAGACCCACCAATGGTGCTCGCGCGGCAATCCGGCCTGCACCAGCAGCGCGGGCACCGCCATCCACATCGCCAACTGCACCGCATGCAGCACAAAAACGCCAAAATTCAGGCGCAGCAAAGCGGGCAGCCGCAAGACCTCGCGCAGGCGCCCGCGCGGCAGCATCTTGTGCTCCACGGGCTCGGCCGGCACCCACCAGATCACCAGCGCGACGCCCATCAAGGCCAAAAGCCCGGTCATGGAAAACAGGCCGGTCAGCCCGATATGCGTCACCAGCAGGGGAGCCAGCACCAGCGAGAGGGCAAACATCAGGCCGATGCTGGCCCCCACCAGCGCCATCGATTTGGTGCGCACCGAGTCGCGCGTCTGGTCCGCCAGCAGCGCGGTCACCGCGGCCGAGACCGCGCCGGCGCCCTGCAGCGCGCGGCCGATCGCCAGCCAGGTCAGGCTGGGCGCCAGCGCCGCCACAAAGCTGCCCGCGGCAAACAGCGCCAGGCCGAAGACGATGACCCGCTTGCGGCCGAGTCGGTCAGACGCCATGCCGAAAGGAAATTGCAGCATCGCCTGCGTCAGGCCATAGATGCCCATCGCCAGGCCGATCAGGGCCGGATCGTCGCCGCCCGGGTACTTGCTCGCCTCGATCGCAAAAACCGGCAGGATCAGGAACAAGCCCAGCATGCGCAAGGCAAAAATGCTCGCCAGCGAAAAACTGGCGCGCCGCTCCAGCGGCGTCATCCTGCTGGCGACCACAGCGCCTTCCCCCTTGGGCGAAGCTTCAACTTTAGACAAGACAGGGCTCTCCAACAGACCGAACGGCAAAGGGGTGGGCGCGAACAAAAGGTCCGATTGTCCCCGATTCGGGCAATGCCGGAGCTGCCCGCCATGCCCAGGCGCGCATCTTTAACTATCATGGCAGGTTTTCCCGGGCAAATTCCACCTTGAACACATCTTCCGACGGCACCGACCTGGCGCCAGCCATGCAGCAGCAGAACATCAGCATTCGCGGCGCGCGCACGCACAACCTCAAGAATATAGACCTCGACATCCCGCGCAACCAGCTGGTGGTGATCACCGGCCTGAGCGGCTCCGGCAAGTCGAGCCTGGCCTTCGACACGCTGTACGCGGAGGGCCAGCGCCGCTACGTGGAAAGCCTGTCGACCTACGCGCGCCAGTTCCTGCAACTGATGGACAAGCCCGATGTCGATGTGATCGAGGGTCTCTCGCCCGCGATCTCGATCGAGCAGAAGGCGACCTCGCACAACCCGCGCTCCACCGTCGGCACGGTGACCGAGATCCACGACTACCTGCGGCTGCTGTTTGCGCGCGCCGGCACGCCGTTCTGCCCGGAGCACCAGGCGCCGCTGCAGGCCCAGACCGTGAGCCAGATGGTGGATGCGGTGCTGGCGCTGCCGGCCGAGACCCGGCTCATGATCCTGGCGCCGCTGGCGCGCGAGAAGAAAGGCGAGTTCCTCGACGTGTTTGCCGACATGCAGGCGCAGGGCTATGTGCGATTTCGCGTCAATGGCCAGGCCTTCGAACATGACCAGTTGCCGCCGCTCAAGAAGACCGAGAAACACGACATCGACGTGGTGATCGACCGCATCAAGGTGCGCGCCGGCTTGAAGCAGCGCCTGGCCGAAAGCTTTGAAGCAGCGCTGCGCCTTGCGGGCGGCCGCGCCATTGCGCTCGAGATGGACAGCCAGCACGAACACCTGTTCAACGCCAAGTTCTCCTGCCCGCACTGCAGCTACTCGATTGCCGAGCTTGAGCCGCGCCTGTTTTCCTTCAACTCGCCGATGGGCGCCTGCCCGGCCTGCGACGGCCTGGGCGCGCAGGAGTTCTTCGACCCCGGCCGGGTCGTCGCTTTCCCAACCCTAAGCCTGGCTGGCGGCGCCATCAAGGCCTGGGACCGGCGCAACGGCTACTACTTTGCCCTGCTCGAGAGCCTGGCCAGACACTACAAGTTCGACATCGAGCAGCCCTTCGAGCGGTTGAGCCCGCAGGTGCAACAGGTGGTGCTGTACGGCTCGGGCGAAGAGGAAATCAAATTCAGCTACATCATGGACTCGGGTGCCTCGCAGGGCAAAAAGCTCAGCAAGAAGCATCCGTTTGAGGGCGTCATCCCGAACATGCAGCGGCGCTACCTCGACACCGACTCGGTCATGGTGCGCGAGGACCTGGCGCGCTACCGCAGCACGCAGCCCTGCACCGAATGCGGCGGCGGCCGGCTGCGCCGGGAAGCGCGTCACGTCAAGATCGGCGAGGGCGAGCAGGCGCGCGCCATCTTCGAGGTCAACCACCTCACGCTGCGCGAGAGCCTGGACTATTTCAAGGGCCTGCAGATGTCGGGCGCCAAGGGGGAAATCGCCGCCAAGGTGGTGCGCGAGATCGGCCTGCGGCTGAAGTTCCTCAACGACGTCGGACTCAACTACCTGAGCCTGGACCGCAGCGCCGAGACGCTCAGCGGCGGCGAATCGCAGCGCATCCGCCTGGCCTCGCAGATCGGCTCCGGCCTGACCGGCGTCATGTATGTGCTCGACGAGCCCAGCATCGGGCTGCACCAGCGCGACAACGAACGCCTGATCGACACCCTCAAACACCTGCGCGACATCGGCAACTCGGTTCTCGTGGTCGAGCACGACGAGGACATGATGCGCGCCGCCGACCATGTGATCGACATGGGCCTGGGCGCCGGCATTCACGGCGGACGCGTGATCGCGCAGGGCACGTTTGAGGATGTCAAGGCCCATCCCGAATCGCTGACCGGCCAGTACCTGGCGCAGACCCTCAGGATCGCGGTGCCGGCGCGGCGCACGCCCTGGCTGCCAGTCACGCTCAAGGCGGCGCCGCAGAGCAGGCAGGGCGCCAAAGCGCCCGCCAGCAAGGCGGCACTGGCCTGGGCCTCTCGACACGCCGCGCACCTGGCGACCCAGGGCGAACTGCAGGCGATCCGCGTCATCAACGCCAGCGGCAACAACCTGCGCAATGTGAGCGTCGAATTCCCGGTCGGACTCTTCACCTGCGTCACCGGCGTCTCGGGCTCGGGCAAATCGACGCTGGTCAACGACACGTTGTACAAGGCGGTGGCGCGCTCGCTGTACCGCGCCCACGACGAACCGGCGGCCCATGAGGCGATCGAGGGCATCGAGCACTTCGACAAGGTGATCAACGTCGACCAGTCGCCGATCGGGCGCACGCCGCGCTCGAACCCGGCCACCTATACAGGGCTGTTCACGCCGATCCGCGAGCTGATGGCCGAGGTGCCGGTGGCGCGCGAGCGCGGCTACGGCGCAGGCCGCTTTTCCTTCAATGTCGCGGGCGGGCGCTGCGAGGCCTGCCAGGGCGACGGCATGGTGAAGGTGGAGATGCACTTTCTGCCCGACGTCTACGTGCCCTGCGATGTTTGCGCCGGCAAGCGCTACAACCGCGAAACGCTCGAAGTGCTGTACAAGGGCAGGAACATCGCCCAGATCCTGGACCTGACGGTGGAAGCGGCCTTCGATTTTTTCAAGGCGCAGCCGACCATTGCGCGCAAGCTGCACACGCTGCTCGACGTCGGCCTGTCCTACATCCGCCTCGGCCAGGCCGCCACCACGCTGTCGGGCGGCGAGGCGCAGCGCGTCAAGCTGGCGCTCGAACTCTCCAAGCGCGACACCGGGCGCACGCTCTACATCCTGGACGAACCGACCACCGGCCTGCACTTCGCCGACATCGCCCTGCTGCTCAAGGTGCTGCATCAGTTGCGCGACGCCGGCAACACCATTGTCGTGATCGAGCACAACCTGGACGTCATCAAGACCGCCGACTGGCTGGTCGACATGGGGCTCGAAGGCGGCGCCGGCGGCGGCCAGGTGGTCGGCGTCGGCACGCCGGAAGACATCGCCGCCAATCCGCAGAGTCACACCGGGTTCTACCTGAAGCGTCTTCTGCAACCGGCTTCCTGATGCCGGGCCAAACCCTGACACTGGGCCGGCATCGCGCTCCCGTTCAGGCGGCGGGCGCGGGCGCGTCGCGCAGTTGGCGCCGCAGGATCTTGCCCAGGTTGGTCTTGGGCAGGGGCTCGGTGCGAAACTCGACGATCTTGGGCACCTTGTAGCCGGTCAGATGCTGTCGGCAGTGTTCGATCAGGGCCTGTTCCGTCAGGTCCGCATCCTGTTTCACGACCACGATCTTGACAACTTCGCCCGACTTCTCGTCAGGCACGCCAATGGCGGCAACCTCCTGCACGCCCGGATGCAGCGCAACAGCGTCCTCGATCTGGTTCGGAAAGACCTTGAAGCCGGACACGATGATCATGTCCTTCTTGCGGTCCGTGATGGTGAAGTAGCCGCGCTCATCCATGAAGCCCATGTCGCCGGTGCGCAGCCAGCCTTGCGCCGTGAAGACCTTGGCGGTCTCGTCGGGCCTGCCCCAGTAGCCTGACATGACCTGTGGCCCGCGCACACCGATCTCGCCGACCTCGCCGATTGCGAGCTCCTGGTCACCCTCGCCGAGGATCGCGGCTTCGGTTGACGGAAACGGCATGCCAATGGTTCCGCTCCAGTCCTCGATGCCGAGCGGGTTGCTGATCGCGCCCGGGGAAGTCTCGGTCAGACCGTAGGCTTCGACGATCGGCACACCGGTCGCTTTCTTCCAGCGCTCGGCGACCACGCGCTGCACCGCCATGCCGCCGGCATTGGCGACCTTGATCCCGCGCGTGTCGACCGCGGCAAATTCAGGCGCGTCGAGCAGCGCGCGGTACAGGGTATTGACGCCGATCATGGCCGTGAAGCGGTGTTTCCTGAGCTCGTGTACGAACGCGGGCAGGTCGCGCGGATTGGTGATCAGGACGGTATGCGCGCCGATCTTCATGAACACCATGCTGGAGTTCAGGGCATAGACATGGTACAGCGGCAGCGGGCAGACAAACACCTCCTTGCCGTCGATCAGGTCGTGCGCAATCCAGGCGCCGACCTGCTGCAGATTCGCAACCATATTGCCATGGGTCAGCACAGCGCCCTTGGCGACACCGGTCGTTCCACCGGTGTACTGCAGGAAGGCCGTATCGGCCTGGCCCAGCGCCACCTCATACAGCGTCTGCGCCCGACCCGCGCGCAGCGCGGCGTTGAACTCGATCGCATCGGCAATCTCCCAGTGCGGCACCATCTTCTTCACGTACTTGACGACCACGTTGATCAGCAGTTCCCTGATCACCGGCAGCATGTCGCCCACTTCCGTGGTGATGACGCGCAGCTGCAGGGCCGGATTCTTCTGCAGCACCTCCTGCAGGGTGTGGGCAAAGTTCTCCAGCACCACGATGGCCCGCGCGCCGGAGTCCTTGAGCTGGTGCTCCAGTTCAGGCGCGGTGTACTGTGGATTCACGTTCACCACGACCAGCCCGGCGCGCAGCACGCCAAACAAGGCCACCGGATACTGCAGCAGGTTGGGCATCATGATCGCCACGCGGTCGCCCTTGGCCAATTCGAGCGTGTTTTGCAGATAGGCGGCGAAGTCACGGCTTTGCTGATCAAGCTGCGCGTAGCTGATCGACGCCCCCATGTTGCTGTAGGCGGTCAAGTCGGCGAAGCGGTCGCAGCTTTGCCGCAGCACCTCGCGCAGTGACGCAAATTCCTTGACGTCAACTTCGGCCGGAATCCCCGGCGGGTAGTGTCTCAACCAGATCTTTTCCATGCCGACCACTCCTTCTGCGCCCGGGCACGCATCGCCGTCGCAAGCGCTGTAGCCAGTCTAGAAAGAAGCGCCGCCACCGGTTTGATTATTCGCAACATCAGTCGGCATGCCGCTGCGAAACCCTTGTGCGCCCGACCGGGTCGCCGCTACATCGACAGCGAGCCCTCGCGGAATTCGGTCTTGTCGAGCCAGACGTTGACCAGCACCGCCTTGCCGCCTCTAGCCAGTTCGCGCGCACGCGAGAGCGCGGCGGGCACCTCGGCCATGGACTTCACAAGAATGCCTTCAGCGCCGAAACCGGCGGCCACTTCATGGTAATTGCTGCGGGCCAGCACGGTGGCGACGTCGTCGTGCAGCATCTTGACCTGCTCGCGCGCGATCTGGGTCCAACCGGCGTCGTTGCCGACCAGCGCGATCACCGGGATGCCATGGCGCACAAAGCTGTCGAACTCGACCAGGCCGTAGCCGCAGGCACCATCGCCAAAGATGATCCAGACCTCGCTGCCGGGTCTGGCCAGTGCCGCGCCCAGCGCGAAGCCGGCGCCCACGCCCAGCGTTCCGAAGGCACCGGGGTCGAGCCAGCTCAGCGGCGAGCGCGGGTGCATCACATAGGAGGCGGTGGCGACAAAATCGCCGCCGTCGGCCACCAGCACGGCGTGCTCGCCGGCTTCCTTTTCCAGGGCGCGAAAGAGGGCGATCGGATTGACGAATTCGCCCGCAGCCTGGGCCTGCTGGTCGATCTCGACCTCGCGCTCGGCATCGCGCGCGCGCAGTTGCGCGACCCATCCGCTCAGGCGTGAACCGGCATTGCCTGCGGCCGGCTGCGCCTGCGCAAGCGCCTGCAGAAACAGGCCGGCGTCGCCGATCGCGGCGATATCGGGTTTGCGGTTCAGCCGCGCGTCCTTGGCGCTGCGGTTGGCCGCGATCAGCGTGGCCTTGCGCCGCACATGCTTGCCGTAGTCAAGACGGAAGTCGCACGGCACCCCGGCCAGCAGCACGCAATCGGCTTCGCGCAGGGCGCTGCGGCGCTGATGGCGCATTTGCAGCGGGTGATCGCGCCCCAGCAGGCCACGCGCCATGCCCGACAGATAGACCGGTATGCCAAGCCTGGCCACGGCTTCGGCCAGGCGCGCCGCCGCCTGTGAAAGCACCAGGGCCTGGCTGCCGATGACCATCAGCGGACGCTCGGCCCTGGCGAGCGCGGCCAGGGCCGCCTGCAGGCTGGCGTCGCTGGCGCGCGGCGCAGCGACCGCGCGCACCTGCGGCGCGGTGTCGTCCTGGCTGCCGTCGAACATCTTCTTCACATGTCGGTTCAGGTAGAAGCGCAGCAGCCGATCCGGCACCGAGCTGCCCTTGCCGGCGGCGTCGGCATACCACTGGCGGATCGATGCCTCGTCGTACAGCAGATCGACCGGGCACTCGATGAACACCGGCCCCGGCACGCCGGCCTGCGCCACCGCGAAAGCCTCGTCCACGGCCGGGCCGAGGTCGCGCACGCGCACAATCTTCGTGAACAGCTTGACATGCGGCGCCACCAGCGGGCGCTGGTCGATGTCCTGCAGCGCGCCGCGCCCCTGCAGCGCGGTCGGCGCGGCGCCGCCGATCAGGATCACCGGTGACTGCGCCAGCTGCGCATTCTTCAGCGCCGTGATGGTGTTGCTGATGCCGGGGCCGGCCGTCACCGCCGCGACCCCCGGCAGCCCGAGCAGCCGGGCGCTGGCGTCGGCGGCAAAGACGGCGGTGGCCTCGTCACGCACGTCGACGATGCGGATGCCGCGCGCCTTGGCGGCGCTCAGGATCGGTGAAATATGGCCGCCGCACAGAGTGAATATGCTGCGCACGCCGTGCGCCTGCAGGGCCTGGGCGACGCGGTCGCCGCCGTGTCGCGACACTGGTGGAGTTTGCATTGGCGGGCTGTCTCTTAGGCCCAGTGAACGGTGCCGCTGCTGGCGTACCAGGCCTCGACCTGGGGCGTGACAGCCGCTTCAATGCGGTGGCGCCTGATCTTCATGGTCGGCGTCAGGCTGCCGTTCTCGATCGACCATGGCTCGGAAACCACGACCAGCATGCGCAGGTGTTCGTACTCCGACAACTGCCGGTTGACCTCCTTGAGCAGTTGCCCAAGCTGGCTCTCGACGTCGGAGCGTACCTGCGGATTGGCCAACCGCGGCCGGATCTCTTCGGCCAGCACCACCATGCCATAGGCCGATACCTGACCGACCCCCGAGACCAGGGAAAGCTCGATCAGCGGGTGCGCGTTGAGCAGGTTCTC
>CAIMBE010000267.1 GCA_903839085.1 uncultured beta proteobacterium
CCCTGGATCAGCGTCATGGTGACCATGTCGCCGTTGGCCACGTGGGCGATTTCATGGCCGATGACGGCCTCGATCTCCTCGCGCGTCATGCCCTGCAGCAAACCGGTGCTGACGGCCACCAGCGCCGAATTCTTGAACGCTCCCGTCGCAAACGCGTTCGCCTCGCCATCGAAGATTCCAACCTCGGGCATGCCGATACCGGCCTGGCTGGCGAGTTTGCGCACGATCTCGACAATCCAGGCTTCATCGGCATTTTGCGGCTGCTCGATGATGCGCACGCCGGCGCTCCACTTGGCCATGGGCTTGCTGATCAGAAGCGAGATGATGGCACCGCCAAAACCCATCACCAGGGCGAAGCCGAGCAGCGAGGCCAGGTTCAGTCCGTTGGCGCTGAGGTAACGGTTGACGCCCAGCAAGCTGGCCACGACGCCCAGCACGGTCACCACCAGCACATTGGTAAGAACAAACAAGATAATGCGTTTCATGATTTCCCTCTGCAAGAGCGTGAATCGGCGACAGTCGGCCTGATATTAAGGGCATAGGCCCCGATTTCAAGGTCTGGGCGGGCGAAAGACACTGGCGTCAGCGTAAAAAGCCGGCGCTTCATTGGCCGGCCACCAGCCCGGCACGCCCAGCACCGGCAGGTGGGCAAACGGCTTGCCGGCGAGTTTGTCCTCACTCAGGTCCTGCGCCAGCCAGGCATCGAGCTCGCCCAGTGAGTCGCCGCCGCCTGCCACCCGGTACACATGGGCCGTGATGGCCTTGCGCGGAAACACCAGTTTTTCAAGCAGGGCGTGGCCGAACAGCAGCACTTTGGCCTCGCGCCAGAGCGGGCGCAGGACGCCAAACAGCGTCTGCCAGTCCTTGGCCGTCAGCGCATCCCACAGGGCATCGGGCGCCCGCAACAGGGCAGCGTTCTCATCGAACAGGGTCAATGCGTCGCGCGCCGGGCCGCGCACCGGCCGGATGCCGGTCTGCGCAATCTGCGCCATCTGCAGGTGATTAAGCCGCTGCTTGGTCAGGGGCAAATGCAGCCAGAGCAGCGCATTGAAGAAATCATGCAGGCCGTCGCGCGTTGGCACGCCGGCGGTCTCGAAAATATGCTGCTCGTAGGCCACCCCGGTGGGCAATTCGCTTTGCGGCACAAAGCGGACCGGAAAGTTTTGCAGCGCCGACGCCGCCTGATTCAGCGCCGCAGTCTGCGGCTCGCCCCCCGCCACGCGCAGCGCCAGCGCCTCGCCCACAGCGCGCCAGGGCGCCAGCCACGGCGCCGACCAGTCAACCCGCTCGATCACTTGTGCACCGAGCTGAAGATCTGCCCCGCAAGCCTTGATCAGTTGGGGACAGAGCTGAAGATCTGTCCCGCAAGCCTTGATCAGTTGGGGACAGAGCTGAAGATCTGTCCCGCAAGCATCTATTGACGGTTTCATAAATCATGACCGTCCGGATCGTCATTGCGAGGAGCCTGGCGACGCGGCAATCCAGAAAGTCCTGGTGCATGGATCGCCACGGCCTGACGGCCTCGCGATGACGAGAGAAAATGTGGCCCGACGACGCAAGAAGGTCTCTTCAATTCTGGATAGATCAATAGAAAAGCTTCCATGGCAGCACCTCGCCTGATCGCAAGGGCTTCAGGATGGCCTGGCCAAAGGCAAAGCTCTCGGGCGCTGTCCAGGCCTCGCGCTTGAGGGTGACCGCTCCGGCGTTGCGCGGCACGCCATAGAAGTCGGCGCCATGAAAGCTGGCAAAGGCTTCGAGCTTGTCGAGCGCGCCGGCGGCGTCGAACGCCTCGGCATACATTTCGAGCGCCGCGTGCGCCGTGTAGCAGCCGGCGCAACCGCTGGCGTGTTCCTTCAGGTGCGCCGGGTGCGGCGCACTGTCGGTGCCGAGGAAGAACTTGCTCGACCCGCCGGTGGCCGCCTGCACCAGCGCCAGGCGGTGCGTCTCGCGCTTGAGTACCGGCAGGCAGTAGTAATGCGGGCGGATGCCGCCGGTGAAAAGGGCGTTTCGGTTGTAGAGCAGATGGTGCGCAGTGATGGTCGCGCCGGTGAAGCGGTCGGCGGCCTGCACATACTGCACGGCGTCACGCGTCGTGATGTGCTCGAAAACGATCTTCAGTTCCGGAAAATCGCGGCGCAGCGGAATCAGCTGGGTGTCGATGAAGACCGCCTCGCGGTCAAACAGATCGACCTCGGGCGCCGTCACCTCGCCATGCACAAGCAGCGGCATGCCGCCGCGCTGCATCGCCTCGAGCGTCCTGTAGGTCTTGCGCAACGCGGTCACGCCGGCCTCGCTGTGGGTGGTGGCGCCGGCCGGGTACAGCTTGATGGCCGCAATGCCAGCCTCCTGCGCCCTTTTGACTTCATCGGCCGGCAGGTTGTCGGTCAGGTAGAGCGTCATCAACGGCTCAAAGCGCGAGCCCTCGGGCACTGCTGCACGGATGCGCTCGCGGTAGGCCAATGCGGCTGCAGTGGTCGTCACCGGCGGGCGCAGATTGGGCATGATGATGGCGCGGCCGAACTGGGCTGCCGTGTGCGCCAGCACCGTGCGCAGCACATCGCCATCGCGCACGTGCAGGTGCCAGTCATCGGGGCGGGTCAGGGTGATTGTTTGCGTCATGCCTGTGATTGTCTTCAATGCCCGGCCCGCATCAAGGCGCCAGCGCGCTGCGCAATCGGCCCTGGAGCGGATAGGCCGGGTCGGTGTAGCCCGGTGTCGACGGGTGACCCGGCTTCACCAGGCTGTCCACCAGCGCCTCGTCGTCCGCGGTAAACACGTAGTCCGGCGCCGGCAGGTAATGCTGCCACTGCGCCAGTGTGCGCGGTCCCGCGATGATGGAACTGACCGCCGGGTTGGCCAGCACCCAGCTGCAGGCGAACTGCGCCAGGCTGATGCCGCGACTCTCAGCATGGGTCTTGAGCTGCTGCGCAATCAGCAGCGACTCGGCGCGAAACTCTGTCTCGGTGATGCGTGCATCAGCGCGTCCGGCACGGCTCAGCGGGTCGGGCGCCTGCCCCGGCAGGTACTTGCCGGCCAGCACGCCGCGCGCAATCGGGCTGTAGGGCGCGACGCCGATGCCGTAGTGCGCGCAGGCGGGCAGGACCTCCACCTCG